>JANRJX010000161.1:0-44544 GCA_033763755.1 Chloroflexota bacterium | reverse complement strand
GAGAAGCCAGTACACCGGAATGCGCGCCTTCGCATAGATGCGCTGCTTGAGAGTGCGATCCGTCCGCAAAGTGACATCTGACACTTCGATGACTACACCCAGATCCACAGGTCTTGTTGTAGTCTACACCCGTTCCGACTCCCGTTTCGCGTGCAGCGCCGCGCCAATCAAACACACGTCGCCGCCGAAATGCGCCATACGAATGAAGTTTGGCGGCACAAATGCCGGGTCAAGGACGCGCTCGGCAATCACGGCGCGGGCGGGCGCAAAGTAAAGATCGCCCAACTGCGTCACGCTGCCGCCGACCACCACCGCCTCCGGGCTGAACAGGTGCAGCAGGTTGACCAGCCCCAGCCCCAGATAGCGCCCCGCCGTCTCGACGATACTGAGTGCAAAGGCATCGCCCGCCACCGCCGCCGTACCGACTGCCTTGCCGTCGATCACATCCAGTCCCCGCAGCCGCGTCTCGCCCGTGTAGCTCGCCAGCTTGCGCATCGCCATCAGTCCGAGCGCCGTGCCAGATGCCAGTTCTTCCAGCCGCCGCACGCTGCCCTCTTCATCATGAAACTGCATATGCCCCGGCTCTGCCGCGTGTCCGCTCCAGCCCGTGAACAGTTCGCCATTGATGATCACGCCGCCGCCGATGCCCGTACTGATCGTCAGGTAGAGCATCGGGTTACAGCCTTGCCCCGCCCCTAACACATACTCCGCCAGCGGTCCGACGTTGCCGTCATTCTGTGCAAACGTCGGCGCATTCCCAAACGCTTCGCTGACAATCGATGTCAGCGGTACGTCCTTCCAACCCGGCAGCGCGAACGAGTGCATGAGCACCCCGCGCCGCGCATCCAGCGGTCCCGGCGTAGACATGCCTATAGCGTGCGGCGTCACGCCCGGCGGCACGACTTCACGCGCGGTCGCCAGCACGCGCTCGATCACGCGCTCCGGTCCTTCTTCGGCGCGCGTCAGCGTTTCCGTACGGGTAATCTGCTGCATGTGGTCGTCATACAGGGCAGCGCGCAACCGCGTGCCGCCCAGGTCAATCGATAGAAGGCTCATGGCGTGTCCAATCCATTGATGGCGTTATAAAGCGCGATGTCCGGCGTCGGCGCGCCACTTTCTGGCAGTGCGTCCGTGTGCAGCACAATCTGCCCGCCGCGCACGACCAGGACGCCAGAAGGCGCCCCGTCTTGCAGGGCAGTGTATGCGGCGTGTGCCAGCCGCGCCGCCAGCACGCGGTCGCCATGCGAAGCATCGCCCGCCCTCTGCGCATGACCCAGCCGCACATCACGCACGCGGATGCCCGCCAGCTTTGGCAGCTCGTCAAACAGCGTCCGTGCGCCCCGTGCGAACTCGGTGATAACGAACAGACCGTAGCCATACTTTTCGACGGCGGTGCGCATCCGTTCTGCCAGCCAGGTATCCTGATATTCATACTCTGGCACGATGACGGCATGGGCAGCCGCACCCTGCGCCACCGCGAGCGCGATATTGCCACAGGTTCCGCCGAGCGTTTCGACCATAAAGATGCGCCCTCGCAGCGCGTGCGCTGTCGCCAGCGCCGCGTCAATGGCGTGGTAGGCAAACTGGCAGGCTGAGTCATGTCCAAGCGTCATTTCCGTTCCCGGCACATCATTATCAATCGTCGTCGGGATGCCGATGTGCGGAATACCCCACTCGCGCAGACGCGGCGGGATGTGTCGCAGCGTGCCATTGCCGCCGAACAACAACACATTATCGACACGGTGCGCAGCCAAGACTTCGCGCAGCCGTTCGCCCGCGCTGCTTTCGCTTAAGACCGGGTCGCGACTCGATGGCATGATCGACCCGCCGCGACCGATCCAGGGAACGACCTGCTGAAACGTGAACGGCTGCACGTCCCCTGCCAGTAACCCCGGAAAGCCGCCCATTGCCCCCAGCAACTCCTCACCAGTCAAGAGCGCATACTGCCCCAACAGGGCGTTAATTCCCGGTGCATCCCCACCGCTGACTACACACAACGTTCGCACAATTGCCCCGTCCCTTCACAAAGATGTCATGACTATACCCCGTCAATCATCACAAAAGCAGGATGAAATAGGTCAGTAACATTTGACAAAACGCCCGTAAGTTTCTAATCTCATGGCAATTCCCTGCGCACCATTGCGTAGAAAGGAGACGCTGCGCGCATAACGGAACTCTCATTAAGTTTGCCTCATGTAATCGGTTTCGCAAGCTAGTATCTCTGTGCAACTAGGAGCATTTTGCATGTCGAAGAAACTATTCGTTCTCCTGCTCGTCGCTGTGTTCGCCCTGCTTACCATCTCGGTCGCGGCGGCGCAGGATGACGGCAATTACACCATTGCTTTCGTCCCCGGTGTTAACCCGGATCCGTTCTACATCACCATGAGCGTTGGCGTCAACCAGGCAGCAAGCGACCTCGGTGTCACCATCGTCCAGCAAGATCCGGAACGCTTTGATGTCGCCGTCTCTGCGCCGATCATCGAAGCGCTGGTCGCACGCGGCGATATTGACGCCATTGTCACCGCCCCCAACGACCGCGAACAATCGATCCCCGTCCTGCAAGAAGCGTTCGACTCCGGCATCCCGGTCATCACCGTCGACACCTTCATCGGCGACGGCGACTATGCCAACGGCGAAGTCACCTTCCCGCTGAGCTACATCGGTTCGGATAACACGCAGGGTGGCTATATCGCCTGCTCGTCGCTGGCGGATGCGCTCGGCGAAGGCGCGAAGATTTACATCCAGAACGTCCGCCCCGGCATCAGCACCACCGACCAGCGCGAAGATGGCTGCGAACAGGCAGCAGCGGATCGCGGTCTGGAAGTCGTGCGCGTTGACTACAACGACAACAGCGCTGACACTGCCCAGCAGCAGACAGCAGCCGTCCTTCAGGCGAACCCGGACATCACCGGTATGTTCGCGACCAACACCTTTGGTGCATTGGGCGCGGGCGCGGCGATTGAAAACGCGGGTCTGAGCGGTGCGGTTCAGGTCGCGCTGTTCGATGCGTCGGAAGAAAACATCGGCTACCTGCGCGATGGTACGGTCTCGCTCGTCATCGCCCAGAAGCCGTCGGACATGGGTTATCTCGGCGTTGCGCTGGCAACTGCCTATCTCGATGGCTACCAGAGCATCCCGGAACGCATCCCGACCGGTTACTTCGTCTTCAACGCCGAAAACGTTGATGATCCCGAAGCCGCGCGCTTTGTTTACAGCAGCAACGCAGTAGAACCTGCGCCGCGTCTGGACAGCAGCTTCAATCTGGCGTTCGTCCCCGGTGTCAACCCGGATCCGTTCTATATCACCATGTCGCGCGGTGTCAACGCAGCCGCCAGCCGACTGGGTATCACCGTCATCCAGCAAGACCCGGAACGCTTTGATGTCGCCGTCTCTGCGCCGATCATCGAAGCCCTGGTCGCACGCGGTGACATCAATGCGCTGGTCACCGCCCCGAATGACCGTGAACAGTCGATCCCCGTTCTGCAAGAAGCCTTCGACTCCGGCATTCCGGTCATCACCGTCGACACCTTCATCGGTGATGGCGACTATGCCAACGGCGAAGTCACCTTCCCGCTGAGCTACGTCGGTTCCGATAACACGCAGGGCGGCTATATCGCCTGCTCGTCGCTGGCGGATGCGCTCGGCGAAGGCGCGAAGATTTACATCCAGAACGTCCGCCCCGGCATCAGCACCACCGACCAGCGCGAAGATGGCTGCGAAGCCGCCGCTGCTGATCGCGGTCTGGAAGTCGTGCGCGTTGATTACAACGACAATAGCGCTGACACTGCCCAGCAGCAGACCGCAGCCGTTCTTCAGGCAAACCCGGACATCACCGGTATGTTCGCGACCAACACCTTTGGTGCGTTGGGCGCGGGCGCGGCGATTGAAAACGCGGGTCTGAGCGGTGCGGTTCAGGTCGCGCTGTTCGATGCGTCGGAAGAAAACATCGGCTACCTGCGCGACGGCGTCGTCTCGCTGGTGATCGCCCAGAAGCCCGCCGATATGGGCTACCTCGGCGTCATCGGTCAGGTCGCGGCGGTGCGCGGTGTCACGTCGTTCCCGGAACGTCTGCCGACCGGTTACTTCGTCTTCACGCCCGAAAATGTGGATGATCCTGCTTCGGCACAGTTCATCTACAGCGGCAACTAAAGCCAAAAACCTCACCCCCCATAGTCTCCTCATAGCAGTAATTTGCACCCCTCTCCGCGTGCGGAGAGGGGTCGGGGGTGAGGTGATTGCAACACAATCGTTAGGCAACGAACGACACAGGACACTCTGATGGCTACACGCACTGCAACCGCGCCTCAACCCACGTCTGCTCGTGACTCACTGCTCGATTTTCTGACAAAGAGTTGGGCGTATCTGTTCTTATTGGCAATGGTGATCTTTTTCTCTGCGACGGGGACAGGCTTTTTTACCGTCAATAATTTCTCGAACATTCTTGTCACCAGCACGCTCGTCGCACTGATGGCAATCGGGCAAACCTACGTCGTCATCACGTCCGGCATTGACCTGAGCATCGGCTGGACGGTCGGCTTGGCGTCGGTTGTCTCCGCCCGTACCATGCGCGATCTCGTCAATAGTGGCATGGACATTGCGCCTGCCATGATCATCGGCATTATCGCCGCGCTGCTAGTCGCACTCATCCCCGGCATTATCAACGGTCTGCTCATCGGGCGCGTGCGTATCCCCCCGTTTATCGCCACGCTCGGTATGTTCGGCATTGTGCGCGGCGCTGCCTTCCTGCTCACCGATGGGCAGCAGGTGGTCGGCCAACTGCCTGACACGCTGCGCGAAGTGCTGCGCGCCATCGGCAGCGGCAGCCTGGTCTACTTCATTCCGGGGCAGGGCATCGCCTGGTTCGCCCGTCCCGAAGGACTACCGCCGGAAGTGATACGTGGCGTCGCGCCACTGCTGCCCTACCCCGTCATCATCACAGCGGTCGTAGTCGTCATCTTCGCCTTCATTCTGGGGCGGATGCAGTTCGGGCGCCACACCTACGCCATCGGCGGCAACGAAGATGCGGCGATCCGCGCGGGCATCAACGTCAAGAATCACATCGTCTGGATTTACGTCCTGTCGGCTTTCACGGCGGGCATCGCCGGTGTGCTGTACCTGTTCCGCTTCACATCCGGCGCGCCACAGGCGGGCGAGGCGGCGCTGCTGCAATCGGTGGCAGCCGTCGTCATTGGTGGCACGAACCTGTTCGGCGGCGAAGGCAAGATCAGCGGTGCGGTTATCGGCGCGCTCATCATCGGCGTACTGCAAACAGGCCTGGTCATTCTGAACGTGGATGCGGTCTGGCAGTTCATCGTCGTCGGTATCGTCATCATCGTCGCAGTGCTGGTCAACCAGGCACAGGCAGCGCTGGAAAGGTTGAAGGCAAATGTCTGAGCAGTGGAAAAAAACAGAAAACCCGATCCTCGAAGCGCGCGGTGTCTCGAAGTTCTTTGGTGGTCTGACAGCGTTGGATGCAGTTGATTTCCAAATCTGGCGCGGCGAGGTCGTCGCGCTGCTGGGCGATAACGGCGCGGGCAAATCGACCCTCATCAAGTGCATCTCCGGCGTCTACAAACCGGAACAGGGTGAAGTCATCTTCAGTGGGCGCACGATCACCCATCAGCCGCCCGCCGCCATTCGCGATCAGGGGATTGAGACGATCTACCAGGATTTGGCGCTGGCGGAAAACCTCGATGTCGGAGCGAACGTCTTCCTCGGCAAGGAGAAAAAGTCGCGCATACTCGGCTTCATCGAAGTCACCGACGATGACTATATGCGCAAGGAAGCCGCCAAAGTGCTCGAACGGCTGGATATTCATATTCCGTCGCTCAAGCAAAAGCTGGTCAACCTGTCCGGCGGTCAGCGGCAGGCGGTCGCCATCGCCCGCGCCATGTACTGGAATGCGCAGTTGGTCATCATGGACGAGCCGACAGCGGCGCTTGGCGTGCCAGAACAACGCAAGGTACTGTCGCTGATCCGCTCACTGAAGGAGCAGGGCATACCGGTCATCCTCATAAGCCACACAATGCAGGACGTAATGGCGGTTGCCGACCGCATGGTGATCATGCGGCGTGGCAAAGTTGCGGCGAACCTGATGCGCGCGGAGGCGAACGAAGAGCTGATCGTCAAGCACATGGTTGGCACTGCGGAAGCGACGTTCTAGACCATGCCGCTGAACATCCTCACCTTTGGGGAAGCGCTGATGGAGATCATGCGCACGGGCATCGATCAACCGCTGGATGCGCCTGGCCCGTTCGAGGGACCGTACCCCAGCGGTGCGCCATTCATCTTCACGGTGGCAGCAGGGCGTCTCGGTGTGCGTTCCGGCTGCGTCGGCTGCGTCGGTGATGACGCCTTCGGGCGCTTCTTTTTGCAGCAGTTGCGCGAAGATGGCGTCGAGACAGGCTGCGTATCTGTGCTGCCCGGCTACTCGACGGGGGTGGCATTCATCTCGTATCGCAACGACGGCTCGCGCGATTTCGTCTTTCACATGCGCCATGCCGCCGCCGGGCAGCTTGCGCCGGATCGCCTTGACCCGGTGCTCATGGACGGGCTAAAGCTGCTGCATATCACAGGGTCGTCCGTTTCGATGCACGATGATGCACTGGCACTGGGCATGAAGATGCTCAAGATTGCACAGGACGCGGGCATGAAGATTTCATTCGACCCGAACATCCGCCCGCAGTTGATCGCAATTGAACGTGCACGGGAAGCGTTCGCCCCGTTCGTCGCCGCCGCCGATGTCATCCTGACGACTCCGGAAGAAGCATTGATGCTGACAGATACACGCACGCTGGACGAAGCAGTCGGCGCACTGATGGGCGCTGACCTGCATCGCATCATTGTGACCCATGCAGGCAAGTACGGCTGTGGCGTGTATACATCGCAAGGTTCGATACAGTATCCGAGTTATGAGATTGACGAAATCGACCCGACAGGCGCGGGCGATTGTTTCGACGCGGGCTTTCTGGTGCGCTGGCTGGAAGGCGCAACCCCTCAGGACGCGCTGCGCTTCGCCAACGCCTGCGGTGCGCTGGCAGTGACCGCACGCGGACCGATGGCGGGTGCGAAGACGCGCGCGGAAGTCGAGGCATTTTTGCGAGAAAGGACTTAAATCATGCTGGACAAACGGACGTGGGCACGCGAGATGCTCGAACGGCACAGCACAGATCTGCGCCAGTTCATCGGCTTCAAGCAATCAACGCTGGTCAACGGGATGCGCGTTATTGAGGCGTACAACGTCACAGGGCTGCGCTATACCATCCTGCCGGATCGCGGCATGGATATCTGGATGGCGGATTATCGCGGCATCCCGCTGACATGGGTCGCACAAGGATCGCCGTTCCCGCCGGATTACGGACAGCCCTGGCTGGGGCAGTTCAGCGGCGGATTGCTGACCACCTGCGGATTGACGCATTCCGGTCCGCCGGAGCATGACGACGAAACGGGCGCGTTCCGCGATCTGCATGGCTTGTACACCCGCCAGCGCGCGTTGGAGCCGAGCATCAGCGGCGGCTGGGAGGATGATGATTACGTGCTGCGCCTGACCGCCAGCGTTGCCGAAGGCGCGCTGCACGGCTATCAACTGCGGCTGGTGCGCACCTACGAGCTGAGCCTGACCGCGCCAGAAATCCGCGTGCACGATACCATCACCAACATTGGCGACCAGCCGACGCCGCTGATGGTGCTGTATCACCTGAACGTCGGCTATCCGATGGTCAAGCAAGGCACGCGGCTGGAACTTGCCGGGAAGAACGTGCCGCGTGATGAAGAAGCGCGCAAAGGCGCGGAACGCTGGGCGGAATATGACGCGGCGATACGCGGTTATGCTGAACAGGTCTACTTCCATCACGTCCACGTCAACAGCGACGAAACCGAAGTCGCGCTCATCAGCGATGATGACCTGGCGCTCGGCTTCCGCTATAACGCGGCAAAACTACCCTACCTGACGCAGTGGAAGAACCAGCGGCACGGCATGTACGTGCATGGCATCGAACCTGCTAACTGCCTGCCTGAAGGACGAAATGCTGCGCGCAAGACGGGGCGCTTGCAGTACATCGAGCCGGATCAGGTGATCGACTTCGGGCGCATCACCATGACAGTCTATACCGACGAGCAGGCGGTCGGCGCGCTCAAGGGGCGTATTGCTTCGCTGCGCAGCGACGGCGAGCCTGTTCAGGGCTGCAAGCTGCCGTAGTTACCTGCTGCCCAATGAGTCTCGCCTGAAAACATGGACGAGGTATATCTCGTCCCCACAGCAAACCCGATGCGTTTGTAGGGACGACGCATGCGTCGTCCGCTGATTGTCTTTCAGGCGATGGTGTGATCGAAGTGAATTGGAGATCTTGGTGCGCTTAGGCGACGAAACAGGAATGCGCTGGGGCGGAATGCTGGTCACGGCACTGCTGCTGATGGCATTGATGCTGCCGCTGATGCCGATTGCGGTCATCGAAAGCGCTGACTACCGCGACCATATCCGCGATGCCCGGCTGTGGGCAGAGGCGGGAATGAGCCTGCAAGCCGCTAACCGCCCACACTTCCTGTTTCATGCGCTCACCATCAGCGCACACACCCTCTTGATGGATTGGAACGCGGCGGGCAGCACGGTCATCATCGTCATGGCGGGGGTGACGGGCGCGATTGTCTATGCGCTGCTGCGTCCTGCCATCGGTACAGAATCCAGGCTGCGTGGCGATGCGCTGGCAGTCATCGGTGCGCTGGCGCTAATGCTGATAGGTCCAGTAACGATCCTGACCTGGGCGGAACGCAATCTTTATTTGGGCTACATTCCCGCGCATGTCTATCACAACCCGACACAAAATGTGCTGAAGCCGTTCGCCCTGCTGTTCTTTGTGTGCGCGCTGCGGGTATATCTATCCGAGCAGCGCGATAGCCCGAATATTCAGGCAGTGGGCTTGAGTACCCTGTTCGCCATCGACCTGCGCCAGAGAAATATGGGGTTCACCGCCCTCACCTTCGTCATTGGGTTGTGCGCCACGCTCGCCAAGCCAAGCTTTAGCATCTGCCTGCTGCCCGCGCTCGGTGCGGTCACGCTCTACCGCCTGTATCGCCGCCAGCCTGTCAACTGGCTGCTGCTGATCTTCGGCGTCGGCGCACCTGTCGCATTGGTGCTGGCATGGCAGTATCTCTTTCATCGCAGCGGGATGGGGGGCTTTGCGCTTGATCCATTCTTGGTAATGGACTTCCTGTCGCCTGGCACATGGCACTGGAAGTTTATCATGTCGATAATGTTCCCGGCGGCGGTCACTCTGGCGTACTGGCGACAGGCGCGCTCGCAACTTGATCTCAACGTGGCGTGGCTGGCGTTCGGTGCAAGCACTGTCTATCTCTACTTCCTCAATGAGCCGCGCGACTTCACCTCCGCCAACTTCTGGTGGAGCGCGCAAATCTGCATCTTCGTGCTGATGGTCATCAGCACTGTTTTCTTCGTGCGTCAACTGCGCGCACAGCCGCGCTGGACATGGCAGGCGGTTGTGTGCGCGCTGCTGCTCACACTGCATGTGGCGTCCGGCGTGCTGTGGTACGTCGTGCAGTACGACGCCGCAGGCTTCTACGCCTGGTGGTGAGGCGTTTCGCATAACTACGCTATAATCGAGACGTTCAGTGAGCGAGGGCAGCAAAATGATTAATGTGCTTGATCTTCACGACTCTGTTGTGCGCATCAGCGGCGACATCATCGCGACGGACGTCAGCTACGACGATTTCATAGCGGGTTACGACGAGATGCACGTCGAGTGGGTCAACGGGGCGGTGATACAGATGCCAGCGATTGATGAGAAGCACGATGCGTTTGCGGCTTTCTTGCGCATGTTCTTTGATGGCTTTCTAGAACTGACGACAGGCGGGCGTGTACTCGGCGACCCGGTATTGATGAAGCTGGAAAACGTGCCATCCTCACGCACGCCAGATTTGCAGGTGCTGCTCCCGGAACGCCTGCATCAATTGCGCAGAAATCAGGTGATTGGACCCGCCAATCTGGTTGTGGAAGTGGTGTCACAGGGCAGCCGCCGCACAGATACGGTCGATAAACTACGCGAGTATGAACTCGGCGGCGTGCCGGAGTACTGGGTACTCGATCACATACGCAACTCAGGGAAGTTTTATCAACTGAACGACGAAGGTGCCTACGAAGACGTTGAGCCGGACGAAAACGGCTTATATCACTCGAAAGCACTGCCAGGGCTGGCAATTGATGTTTCGCTCTTCAGACGACAGAAACTGCCCGGACTGCGAGAAACCTTGCAAATCCTTGAAGCGCTGCTTCTAGAGAAATAACTCATGCGCATTATCTGTTTCGGTGACAGCCTGACGTGGGGCAGATACGGGGGCAGCTATGTTGATGAACTGGCGCGCCTGCTGCCACAGCACACATTCATCAATGCGGGCATCGGCGGCGATACTGTCGTCAATCTGCTGGCGCGCGTGGACAGACATGTCATTTCGCGCGAGCCAGACGGCGTGTTTATGATGATCGGTGGCAATGATGCCATCTCCCACACCTACCCCGCCACGCGCCCGTACTACGCGCGCACGAAGATGATCCCTGGCGGCATCGTCACGCCGGATCAATTCGAGAGCGCCTACCGCGAAGTGCTGACGCACCTGCAAAGTGCGCACATTCTGACGTGGGTAGCGCTCGAACCGATGGAATACGACTCGGCGCTGGACGCAGCGATGCGTGAGTACAACACGCGAGCGGCGAATGTGGCGACGGCATTGCGCGTGCCAGTACTGGACTTGCCCGCGCAGTTCGTCCCCCCTACTCTACCCATGCGCCCACCGCTTGGCATGGATACGATCAATCTGATTGGGCGGCGGGGCAGTGAAGGCTGGAACGATTACGAAGCAGAGCGCGTGCGCGGCGGCTACACCTTCACGTTCGACGGGCTGCATCCCACGCCCGCAGGCGCGCGGGTGCTGGCAGAACAGATCGCAGCTTTCATCACCGCTTAACACAAGTCAGGCATGATTACTCTCGAGTATTTGTGTAAAGGTCAAGGATATGTCACGACGGAATACAGGGATGGGCGGTTGGTTCTGGCTGCTGGCGGGTATTGGCGCGGGCGTCGTTGCGTCGTGGGTGGGCGAGCGGCGCGTATTTGTGGGTGAACACCCGCTGGAAGGGCGCATTGCTCAGGGCGAACGCATCAGTAAAGCTGTGATCGGTTTTAGCGATATGCACGAGAGCCAGTTGGAAGGTGCGCAGTTACCGGGCGCGGTCATCGGCTTGATCAACCTCGAAGAGGCAAGCTTCCACAGTGCTGATCTGAACCATGCCATCTTCGGCTTGAGCAACTGCGAAGAAGTTACGTTCACCAGTGCCGACCTGAACGGCGCAGTGTTTGGCTTGTGCAACCTGGAAGAAGCGGACTTCAGCCAAGCGCGGCTGCGCGGAGCGATCTTCGACGCCTGCAATCTGCGCGATGCCACGTTTGAAGGCGCAGACATGACGGGCGCGCAGATGAAAAACTGTCAGTACGAGGGTGTGACGCTGCCCGACGGCGAATCCTGGTCGCCGACCACCGATTGGGCACGCTTCACTGAGACGGGGCATCCACAGTACTGGCGAGCGGGATAAGCTTGATCTCACCCCCGCACAAATCCTACCTGAGCACGTACGTGCGCCCCTCTCCGCATGGTGAGAGGGGACGGGGGTGAGGTAGAATACAACTCTAGCCGTAGTTACTCGTATAAGGTACTGATGAATACAGGCAATCCGCTGTGGCGTCTGTACTTCACTCATTTTTTGTACATCACCTGATGGAGTCATCATGGGCTGCGGACGCGCTATTCTGTGTATCATCTTCCCGCCGCTGGCGGTACTCGACCGAGGCTGCGGCACGGTCTTGATCGTGCTGGCACTGACGATTGCAGGCTGGATTCCCGGCGCCATTGCCGCGCTGCTCTTGAACTGGCAGGCAGCACAGCCGCCGCGTTCAAGTTAGACGCTCGACGGTCAGAACACCCACATGCAATCAAGAGGGGCGAACCCAAAATGGCTCGCCCCTCTTGGCGTACTTGGCAACTTGGCGTTTCGTCGCCTACTGCATCAAACTATCCTCAGACACATTCAGATAGTTCGTATCCGCGTTCTCTTCGCGCGTGAACGTCAGTTCGTTGTCCACCTCATCAATGAAGATCAGGTCGCCCGTCGCAATATCGCCCTTCAGCAGTTGCGAACTCAGCGGATTCTCCACGTAGCGCTGGATGGCACGGCGCAGCGGACGCGCCCCAAACTGCGCGTCGTAGCCCTTCGCTGCCAGCCATGCCCGCGCTGACTCCGTCAGGTGAATGCCGATGCCGCGCTCGCGCAGTTGGGTGACCACGTCGTGCATCTGCAAATCGACAATTGCTTCCACCTGTCGCAGCGACAGCGGCGCGAAGATGATGATCTCATCAATACGGTTCAGGAACTCCGGTCGGAACGTCTCGCGCATTGCTCGTTCGATCTTCTGGTGATCGACAATCGTCTGCTCGTCGCTGCCCTGCACGAAGCCGAGCGCACCGCCCTTGCGTGCAAACTCAGTCCCCAAGTTGCTCGTCATGATGATGATCGTGTTGCTGAAATCGACCGTGCGTCCCTGCCCGTCGGTCACGCGCCCGTCTTCCAGAATTTGCAGCAGCACATTCCACACGTCGGGGTGCGCCTTCTCGATCTCATCGAACAGCACCACACGGTACGGGCGACGCCGCACTGCCTCAGTTAACTGACCGCCTTCTTCGTACCCGACATAACCCGGCGGGGCGCCGAACAAACGGCTGGCGTTGTGCTGCTCACGGTACTCGCTCATGTCGATGCGGATCAGCGCTTCTTCGTCGTCAAACAAGAACTCTGCCAGCGCCCGCGCCAGTTCGGTCTTGCCGACACCGCTGCTGCCCAGGAAAATGAACGAACCAATCGGACGACGGGGGTCCTTCAGACCGCTGCGGGCGCGGCGAATGGCGTGCGCAATCACGCTGACTGCCGCCTCCTGCCCGATGACGCGCTCGTGCAGTGCCTCTTCCATCCGCAGCAGCTTCTCGCTCTCTGACTCCAGCACCTGGTTCACCGGGATACCTGTCCACTGCGCGACGATGGTGGCGATGTCTTCGCCGCCGACCACTTCGTCGATCATGTTCTCCTGCTGCCAGTTGAAGCGCTGTTGCTCAAAGTCTTGTTCCACCTGCAAACGGCGCATCTTGTACTCCGCCGCACGTTCGTAATCCCGCGCCAGTCCCGCCGCGTCTTCCTCGTTTTGCAGCCGTGTGATGTGTTCCTTCATCTCCTTCAGATGATCTGGCATTGAGTACAGCGCGACGCGCAGCTTGGCGGCTGCCTCGTCCAGCAGGTCGATTGCCTTGTCTGGCAGCCGACGATCACTCACATAACGGTCTGCCAGCCGCGCCGCCGCGACGACCGCTTCATCGGAGATGGTGACTTTATGATGTGCTTCGTAGCGGTCGCGTAAGCCGTAGAGCATGTCAATAGTGTCTTCCACACTCGGCTCTTCGACATACACGGGCGCAAAACGGCGGTCCAGCGCGCTGTCTTTCTCGATGTGCTGGCGATACTCGTCCAGCGTCGTCGCGCCGATACATTGCAGTTCGCCGCGTGCCAGCGCCGGCTTCATCATGTTGCCGGCATCGAGCGCGCCCTGTGCCGCGCCCGCACCGACCACCTGATGCAGCTCGTCAATGAAGAGGATGATCTCGCCTTCCGCACGCTGCACTTCTTCGATGGTCGCCTTCAGCCGTTCCTCGAACTCGCCGCGAAAACGGCTGCCCGCCAGCATCGCGCCCAGATCGAGACTGACAACGCGCTTGCCTTGCAGCAGGTCCGGCACGTCGTTGGTGGCGATCTTCTGCGCCAGCCCTTCGACAATCGCGGTCTTGCCCACGCCTGCCTCGCCGATCAGCACCGGGTTATTCTTGGTACGGCGGCTCAACACCTGGATCACGCGCATCACTTCGTTATCACGCCCGATCACCGGGTCGAGCTTGCCTTCAATCGCCATCCGCGTCAGGTCACGGCTGTACTTTTCCAGCGTGCGGTAGCGGCTTTCTGCCTGCGGGTCGGTCACGCGCTGCCCGCCGCGAATATCCTTGACCGCCTCATGCACGCGCTCACGGGTGATGCCGTTATCGGTCATGATCTTGGCGACTGCCGTGTTGCGCTCAGTCAGGATCGCCAAGAAGATATGCTCCGTCGAGATGTACTCATCGCGCAGCCGGTTCGCTTCTTCGTTGGCGATGTCAATGATGCGCTTGGCACGCGGCGTGATGAACACCTGCCCCGCCCCGCCGCCATAAATCGCCGCCTTCGGACTGGCGCGCAAAATCTCATCCAGTCGATTGCGCATGGCATCAACATCGATGGTCAGTTTGATCAATATCTGGGGAATAACGCCGTCCGCCTGTTCGAGCAGTGCCAGCAGCAGATGCTCGGTATCGACCGAGTTATGCCCGTAGCGCTGCAAGATTTCCGCCGCGCGCATGGCAGCGTCTTGCGCACGCTCCGTAAACCGTTCATATCGCATCATGGTGGGGCTACCTCTACGCCTCTCGGTCTGCTTATCCGCCCTGCCGACTATCGTACCTACGATTGTAGCGGCTTTCGCGGGTTGTCTCATCACTTTATGACACTAACATGACAAAATGAGGGGATTTATGCTGATAGTGTTGGATGGCAAGAATGCCGTCCCTACACACTCGGCTTTGTACGGACGCCATAGTTGGCGTCCACTCCACAGTTCATATCTGTCGCTATCGTGAGTATAGGACAGGCATATAAAAACAGTGTTGGAGCGCTGTGAGAGGCGCGCAAGAGGCGAATCCAAAAACAACCGGCGCACCGTGAGCGATGCGCCGTCTATTTTTCGAGCAGTCGGGGCGGCAGCAACCAGATCAACGCGCCTCGCAGCGGCTGTCCTTCCTCGATCATGCCCACATCCACGCGCGCTACGCTGCCCTTCTTCATGATCACCTCCCCGCCACCGATCAACTGCGAAATAATCGTGCTGAGGTCGGGTTCGTGACCCACGAACATGATGCGGTCATCGCTGCGCAGGTTCCCGATCAACCGTGCCACATCCTCGGTACGAAAGCCCGGTGATAACGCTTTGCGCACCGTCACTTTCGTATCCAGAATTTGCGCGATGATCTCCGCTGTCTGGTGAGCGCGTGCCAGCGGGCTGGTGAAGAGGCGGCGCGGTTTCACGCTCGCCTCCATCAGCGCCCGCGCCGTCGTCTTGGTGCGGTGAATCCCTTCGCGCGTCAACTGGCGCTCGGCATCCGTCATGGTTTCCGTTGCGTCTTCGGCAATGCCATGTCTGACGAAATACAACTGCATGATCTCAATCCGCATATCCATTCGGGTGGGTGCTATGCCACTGCCATGCCGTTTCGACGATACGTTGCAGATCGTCGAATTGCGGCTGCCAGCCGAGTTCTCGTTTGATGCGCTGGCTGTCCGCGACGAGTGCCGCCAGATCGCCAGCCCGTCGTGGACCGTATTCGACCGGAATCGGATGCCCGGTGACTTTACGCACGGTTTCGATGACTTCCAGCACGGAATAGCCGTTGCCGCTGCCCAGGTTGTACACCCGACTCTGTCCATCCGCCAACGCTTCCATCGCCAGAATATGCGCGCTGGCAAGATCGTTGACATGCACATAATCGCGGATGCACGTCCCGTCCGGCGTGTCGTAGTCCGTGCCGAACACGCTCACCTTGTCGCGCTGCCCCAACGCTACCTGGATCACCAGTGGGATCAGATGTGTCTCTGGACGGTGGTCTTCCCCAATATGCCCGTCCGGGTGCGCGCCGCAGGCATTGAAGTAGCGCAGACAGCACGACTTCAGCCCGTAGATGCGATCCATCCAGCGGAGATAACGTTCGGCGATGTACTTGGTTTCGCCATAGACACTGCCGGGGATCAGCGGCTCGTCTTCGTCAATCGGGATGCGCTGCGGCTGGTCGTAGAGGTTAGCGGTCGAAGACAGCACGAAACGCTTGACCCCATGCTTCGTCGCCACGTCCAGCAGGTTCAGCACCGCGTCCACGTTATCGCGCAGGTACTTGAACGGATGCTTCATGCTCTCGCCGACCTGAATGTGCGACGCGAAGTGAAAGATACCGTCGAATGTGTACTGCGTAAACACCTCTGCGACCTGGTCGAGATTGAGCAGATCGCCTTCGATAAATGTCGCCTTGGGATGCACCGCAGCGCGATGCCCCGCAACCAGATTGTCATAGACCACGACATCGTAGCCGCGCGTCACCAACATATCGACCACATGGCTGCCGATATAGCCGGCTCCGCCCGTCACAAGTACCCGCATTCCATCACACTCCCTGCGTGAATGTTCTCAGTTTAACGTAGCACTTCTGCCTAACCACGTCCTAAAGTTAATCTTGTATGGTAGACGCCATGAATGGCGTCCGTACATTCCATCTCGCCCCACCTGTGTGGGTACGGACGGCATTCTTGCCGTGCACTTGCACAACTGTTCATGCGGGTGGCTGCTCCATCAACGGCACAGGCGGTATGATTGGCGGATCGATGGGCGTTACAGTTGGCGTCGTCACGACTGCCGTCGCGCCACTGTGCAGAGTCTCGCGCATGATGCGGATGATCTCCAGATTGATCGTCTCGCGTTCCTGCGTGAACTCCGTCCAGTTGACGATCAACACGTAGCATGTCACCTGTATCTTGAGCGCCGTATCGCTAATGCCTGTGAAGCGCACCAGAATCGAGTCGGTTTCGACGCGCGGACGTATCTCCAGCATCTCGCGGATTTCCGCAACCAGCGTTTCAACTGCCTTCGGGCGCTCATCCGGCGGAATACTCAACGTGAAATCGAGATAGCGCTTACTCAGACGTGACCAGTTCTTGATGACTGAGTTTGCCAGCACTCTGTTCGGCACAGTCACAAGTGCCTGATCCGGCTGGCGCACGCGCGTCGAACGCAGCCCAACGCGTTCGACCGTGCCTTCGACTTCCGGCGTATTGATATAATCACCGACGACAAATGGACGGTCGCCGACGATCATGCTGAAGCCGAACAGGTTGGCAATCGTGTCCTGCGCTGCCAGCGAAATCGCCAGACCACCAATGCCTAAGCCCGCTACCAGTGCGCTGACGTCATAGCCCCACACCTGCACCAGAATGACAACCGCGAACGCCAGCAGCACCAGTTGCAGCCCGACACGCACGAATGGCAGCAGCGACTCTTCCAGATTAATGCCGGTGAAGGTATATAGCCGGGCGCGTGAAAAGCCGACGACTTCCAACGCGCGGTACAATGCCGCGACGATTGCCGCGATAAAGAGCGTGCGGGCGATATTTTCAGCAATCCCGCGCCCGACCGGATCGAGATTCAGAAGGACACTTACTGCCAGCACCGCCGCGCCGTAGAACGCAAGCTGCACGGGCAGCGTGACAATATCCCGCAGGCGGTCGTCCAATTGCGGCGCGCCTGCCCGCTGCGCCATATGATCCAGCGGGCGCGTGAGCAGCCAGATGACGACATAACGCAGCAGCCATAAGCCAACGATGACGGCGATAATCAGAGCGCCTCGTGCCAGCGCCTCGCGCAGCGCATCAGGAACTTGCTCCAGCATGACATGATGCTCCATCCATGGAATGACTTCCTGTAACAGTCTAACAGAAATTAGGCGCGTGCGTTAAACTCTCTGCCGTAGACACTTCGGATTATCCTAGCCATTAAGCTAGTAGCGCATTTTATTCATAGGTGTATCATTCAATTATGAACGATATGGGCACCAGCTATCAACCGGGTTTAGTGCAACTGCTCATCAGCGCGGGGCGCACGATGACGACTTTGCTGGATGAGCGTTTGCAACCGCTAGAGCTATCCGCCGCCAAGTTCTTCACGCTTTACATTCTGGCAGAGGCACAGCAGGAGATGGCATTCAGCGTGTTAGCTCAAGCACTTGGGACGGGCAAAAGCAACGTGACACCGTTGATAGATCGGTTGGAGAAAGACGGCATGGTCAGGCGCATACGCAGCGAGGACGACCGACGGGTGATCTACATCCGCATCACCGCGCAGGGGACAGAACGGCTGCAACAGGCACAGGCGGCGTTCACAGACATCACCGACAGCTTGAAGGGCGAGTTTACGCTCGACGAGATGAACGTCTTAAGTGGTCTGCTGGCGCGCTTTGTCACGCGCTACTGCTATCCAGACTAAATTTTAGCCACATCGTTCATGTATGAACTATCTACATATGAACCATAAGGAGTTCACAATGGAACAGCAAGTTGCACTGGTCGTCGGCGGTACAAAAGGCATTGGCAAAGAAGTCGTGCGCCAGTTGGCACGCAAAGGCTATCACGTCCTGTTCGTCGGGCGCAGCGAAGAGGCTGGAAAAGCACTGGAAGCCGAACTGAATCAGCGCGGATCAGCAACCTTTATACAGGGTGACATGTCACTGCTGGCAGAAACGCACCGGGTTGCTTTGCGCATTCGCGAAATGACGCCGACTCTCAACATCCTAATCCACAGCGCTGATATTCTGGCGATGGATCGCATCGAAACCGCCGAAGGTCATGAGATGGCATTCGCAATTAACTACCTCAGCCGCTTCCTGATGAACGACCTGTTGATGGACCACTTGAAGGCAGGGCAAGCACGCATCCTGCACATTGCTGCGGCGGGGTCACCGTTTACGCTCAACGCATCCTCCTTCCCGCCTGGACCGAAGGTCAACAGCATGACCGGACACGGCATTGGGCAAGGTGCAAACGATGTCTACGGCATTGAGATGGCGGAACGGTTACGCGACACAGGCGTTACAATTAACATCCTCAACCCTGGCGGGGTAGATACAGACATTCGTCGCAACATGAAACTGCATGGTCTACAGAAGATGATCATGCCTGTGATGATGATGGTGATGAAAGTGGTTTTTCGCATGAAACTGACGCAGCCGGAAGAGTACGCACGCGTTCCGGTCGATTATGCCACCAACCCGCGCCATAAGGGGCTGACAGGTCAGTGGATCAAATGGGATGGTACGCTGTTCGAGATCAAGCCGGAACGCTATCCGCAATCGATGCGCGATCATGTGTGGCGGGAGACGGAGCGCCTTGTGGCTGAGTATCGCGCACTGCCAGAACCTGCGTTTGCGTAGCTATCCGTACCACTCTCTTGCATTCCCCTCGGTTTGGCGGACAACCGTAGGACATATGAGACGCCAGGATAGATTCATCTTGGCGTTCTCTACAACTTGGCGTTTAATTAAGCATCTTATCGTGATAACCAGCGAGTCCGCCTTATGCCCACGCTGACCGACCAGGCAAAAGCCTTGCTCAATCTTGAACTAACCGCCGACCAGGAGGCGCTGTTCGCCCGCTTCCACGCGCTGCTGGTCGAATGGAACGCGCGCATGAACCTGACGGCGATCCTCGCGCCAGAAGAGGTGCAGGTCAAACACTTTCTCGACTCGCTGACCGTTGCCGATGCAGTGGAGCTGCATCGCGGGATGCGCGTGGTCGATGTCGGCACGGGTGCGGGTTTCCCCGGCGTGCCGCTGCAAATCGTCTATCCCGGCATCCACGTGACGCTGATGGACGCGACCGGCAAGAAGATCCAGTTTCTCGAACACGTCATTCAATCGCTCGGTTTGGCGAACGCGCGGGCGGTCAAAGCGCGGGCAGAAGACGCCGGACGTTTCCCCGAACATCGTCATGTCTACGATCTGGCTCTGGGACGAGCAGTGGCACGGCTGCCAATCCTGCTCGAATACCTGCTGCCGCTGGTCAAAGTCGGCGGCTACTGCGTGGCGATGAAGGGCAGGACAGCAGTTGACGAGGTGAACGACAGCGCTCATGCGCTGTCCGTGCTGGGCGGCGAAGTCGAAGACATCGAATCTTTTCAACTGCCTGGCATTGAAGAAACGCATCATCTGATCATCGTGCGCAAAACCGCGCTCACGCCGTCCGCCTACCCCCGCGCTTCCGGGATGCCCGCGCAAAAGCCGCTGTGAGCGTCTTCGTTCAACCTCTTCCGCCCTACGACTTCACGCTGACCGCCCAGGCGTCGCGCTCGTACTGCATCGCGCATCAGTGGCACGATGAAGCACTCTGGCGCGTGCTGCGCATTGGTGGCGGGTTGGCACTTGCGCGCGTGACGAGCAGCGGCACAACGGATGCACCGTCGCTCCATGCCGAGATCGTCGCCACATCGGGTGCGGTGGATGAGGTGGGCACGGCTGCATCGCTGCGACACTGGCTGGCGCTGGACTCCGATATGCGTCCGTTCTATGCAGCGGTGCAGGGCGACGCGCCCATGATGGAGACAGTCGCGCGACTGCGGGGGCTGCACATCTTACGTACTGATACGCTCTTTGAAGCGTTGATGGTGACGATCATTGAGCAGCAAATCGCTTTGAGCGCAGCGCAGAAAGCTGAACGCTGGCTGCTGCACACATACGGCGAACGCATCCACCATGACGGACATGACTATTACGCCTTCCCGACGGCGGAGACGATAGCGTCATTATCCATCGAAGCGATGACGCCGCTCAAGATTACGTTCATCCGTATGAGGCGTATGATCGCCATCGCGCAGGCAATCGCTGATGGGCGGCTCGATTTGGAAGCGCTGCGCCATCAGCCGCCGGAAATCAGCTACCGCGCGCTGGTTGCGCTCAACGGCATCGGGCATTGGACGGCGGCATGGACGATGATTCGCGCACTCGGCGTCTTTCTATATGTCGGCAGTGCGGATGTAGCGCTGCGTGCCGCCGTCAATCACTACTGGCGCGGCGAACGAGGGCGCGCATCGCGCGACGATACGGACACACACTTCGCGACCTATGGCACCTACGCGGGGCTGGCGTCGGTCTACACGCTTATGCGCTGGGCGTTTGACCGCTATCCGCTGGAGTAGCACCGTTTGGACGATGTACCTGCGACAGATGTGCGCGTGCCTGCTCCACCGTATCCTTAAACGTGATGTCCGCTTTCGCGGCACGCCTGTCCATGCCCTTGAACGTCTCGTAGACCATCTTGATGAAGCTGCTCGCGCCTACGATAACGATCGGACCTGTGCCGCCTTCGCCAATCGTCAGCAGGCGTTTAGCGTTTTCGAGCGATGTCGGGCTGAAGAAGTTGCCGCCAGGGATGGTCATACCGTCTGTAAGGTCGAGGATCGCGGCAATCGTCACAGGCGCGTTGTCCGTGATCTGTTTTACTTCGTCCGTGACCTTATACAGGTCATCCCATGTCCACTGCGGGTCAAAGCGGCAGCGCAGGATTGTTTTTGCGTCGTCGTCCCATTCCAGATGGATTGCCATAACATCCCCTTTACGGTTAAACCACCCTGCCATGATACGTGAAAGCACCAAATTCCTGTATCCACAATTAGGTAGATTGACTGAACCTTTTGACGATGAAAGGACTATAGTTTCGAGACGATACGCCTAGTGCAGAAGGTAAAGAGTCGTTTGACAAGTTTTGCATCACTGTTAAACGCATGTTATCTTCTCATCGTCGGCTTATCCCCTGCTGATCGCGGATTAATCACGGGAACTTGATCCGCGAACTTACAAGCTATTTCTGGAGGAAAGTAATGAAGAAGTCACTCGGATTTGTGCTGCTGCTGGCGCTCGTGTTGGCGTTGGTGGGTGGCGTTGTCGCCGCACAGGACGCACCCAAAGTTCTGATCACCGGACGACAGATGGGTTCAAGCGACATCCCCACGATTGACCCTGCCCTTGCGGAAGATGTCCCCTCAGTACAGATCATCGATCAGATTTTTGTCGGTCTCGGTCGCATCAATGAAGAAAGCAGCGCGGTCGAAGATGGTATCGCCACGCTCAGCATTTCGGAAGACAACACCGTCCTGACCTACAGCATCATGCCGGAAGTCTCCTGGGTGCGCTATAACGCCGACAGCGGCGAAGTTGAACAGGTGCTGGATGAAAGCGGCAACCCGCGCTACGTCACAGCCCAGGACTTCGCCTATGGTATCCTGCGCGGTCTCGACCCGATGAATGCTGCACCTTATGGCGGTGTCCTTGCGCCCTGGATCGCGGGTGGCAGCGAATTCAACGCTGGCGAAGCGGATGCTTCGGCGGTCGGCATCAACGTTGTTGACACCTACACACTCGAAATCACGGCCGCGCAGCCGTCGGCTGTCACGCAGTTGGTGCTGGCGTCGCTGTGGCTGGTCAACGCACAGCCGCAGTGGGTCATTGACGAAGCAGCAGACTTCTGGATTGACCCGGAAAACATCAATACCTACGGTCCGTTCGCGCTCAAGGAATGGGTGCGTGGTGACGGCGGCAGCCTGACGATGATCAAGAATCCGTTCTGGGCTGGCACGGAGAATATCCCTGCCCCTGCGCTGGATGAAGTCGTTTTCCGCTTCCTCGATGAAGAAGTGCAGCTTGCCGAATTTGAAGCGGGCACGATTGACGTTGCCGAAATGCCCGATACCGAATTGGAACGGGTACTGGCGAGCGAAGCACTGAGCGCCGCATACTTTACCGGTCCCGGTACCTGCACCTACTACTACGGCTTCAACACTGAACGCGCGCCGTTCGATGATGTCCGCGCTCGCCGCGCCTTCTCGATGGCGATTGACCGCGACGCGATGGCGAACGATGTGTTGGGCGCTGGGCAAATCCCCGCCAACCTGTGGACGCTGCCGACGCTGAACGCCGCGCCGACCTCTGAACAGTTCCCCGAACTCGGTATCTTTAGCAACAATGAAGAAGCCGCCGCCCTGTGGGAAGAATATCTGAGCGAGACCGGCCAGAGCGCCGCTGACTTCAACCTGACGCTGTTCCACAACGAAAGCAGCCTGCACGCCACGATTGCCCAGGCAGCGCAGCAGATGTGGGCGGAAACGCTCGGCGTGACCGTCAATATCGCCACGGCTGACTTCGCGACGTACCTGGAAACGCGCGGTAACTACGACATCTTCCGCGCTGCCTGGTGCTTCGATTACCCGGATAGCCACAACTTCCACTATGATGTGCCGTTCCACAGCGACCTGCTGGAAGAAAACGACACGCACTGGGCAAACGCCGAATACGACTCGCTGATTGATGCCGCGTTTGAAGCTGGCTCGGTCGACGAACGTATCGAACTGTACGCCCAGGCGGACAACATCCTGGTCAACACCGAAGCGGCAATCGCACCGATTTACTACTATAGTGACGAATGACCTGACGCAGCCCTGGGTCACGCGCACGCACTCGTTCATCACCCGCGAACGCTACGAAAAGTGGGATATCAACCGCTAACGTTAGCGCGTAATCTTTAACGCAGAGACGTATTGGGCATGTGGCTCGTAGGGGCGCAATA
The DNA here is from genome assembly GCA_033763755.1 of Chloroflexota bacterium. GTDB lineage: Bacteria > Chloroflexota > Anaerolineae > Aggregatilineales > Phototrophicaceae > Flexifilum. The sequence continues at coordinate 21,203 of JANRJX010000161.1, read as the reverse complement.
GATTGCGCCCCTACATCATCCCTGCGCCCCTGCGTTAAATATTTTACTGCGGGCTTTAGAACGATAGGGGGCATTATGGCAAAATTTATTGTGAGACGCTTATTGTGGATGGCGGTTGTACTGCTGGTCGTCTCGGCGATCACGTTCCTGCTGCTCCGCGCTGTGCCGGGCGGACCGTTCAACACCGAACGCGGGGTTCCTGCGCCGGTGCAGCGTGCGCTGGAAGAAAAGTTTAATCTGAACGCGCCCCTGCATATACAGTACTTCAGCTATCTCGGCGACATTCTTGTACCGCGCATCACCGGTCCAGAATACCGCCGCACACTGACCACCGATTACTTAATCAATATTGACCTGCCTATCCTCGGTGAAGATGCTGCCTTCCGCTGGATGAACTTCGGTCCTTCGCTGCGCGTGCGCAGCCGCACCGTGAACATGATTTTTACAGAAAACCTGCCTGTCTCGATCCAGCTCGGCGTCGCTGCGCTCACAGTCGCCATCATCATCGGCGTACCGCTCGGCATTGTCGCGGCGCTGCGGCGCAATACGTGGGTCGATTATTCGGCGATGGGCGTGGCGATCATCGGCGTTTCGGTTTCGACCATCGTCATGGCGCCTGTGCTGCAATATGTCTTTGGCGTGCTGCTTAAAGTGCTGCCCGTGTCCGGCTGGGGGCGCATCGAAAATGTCATCCTCCCCGCCTTCACGCTCGGCATCGTGCAATCGGCGCTGCTGGCACGGCTGACGCGCGCCAGTCTGCTGCAAGTACTGAACGAAGATTACATTCGCACCGCCCGTGCCAAGGGTTTGTCCGAACGGGTTGTCGTAACTCTGCACGCGCTCAAGAACTCGCTCATCCCAGTCGTCACGGTCATCGGACCGCTGTTCGCCGCGCTCGTGACCGGGACGTTCGTGGTCGAAACGTTTTTCGCCGTACCGGGCATGGGGCGCTATTTCGTCACCAGCGTCAATAATCGCGACTTCACCGTCGTGATGGGGACGATTTTGCTGTACGCAGCGTTCCTGGTGCTGGCGAATCTGATCGTAGACATTCTCTATGCGTGGCTTGACCCGCGCATTCGTTACTAAGCCGGGAGGCGTCATCATGACGACCGTACAGAACAACCAGCAATTGCTACCCGCCAGCGGTGTTGCCAAAATCGAAGCCCATCAAAAGGGTGAAAGCCTGTGGCAAAGCGCATGGAAGCGGCTGGCGCGCAACAAGATGGCGATGCTTGGTCTGGTCATCATCCTCGCCAACATCCTCATCGCCATTTTTGCCCCCGTGCTTGCGCCGCGCCACTACACCGATGCCACGTTTTCCGCCAAGAACGCCGCGCCGGAATGGGTGACGCGCGTCTTCCCGAGCATGATCCCGCAAGGGCAGGAAGGCGGCTATATCCAGGTTGATAACAGTTATGCGCTCGGCGCAGATGGGCTGGGACGCGATTTGCTCAGCCGCATCCTCTATGGGTCGCGCGTGTCGCTGCTAGTGGCGTTCATTGGACCGATCGTCGCCATTGGCGTCGGTTTGTTCATCGGCTTGGCGGCTGGCTACTTTGGCGGCTGGATCGATACGCTGCTAATGCGCATCGTCGATATTATGTACGCTTTCCCGACGCTGCTGTTCATCATTTTGCTGATGACGTTCTTCCGCTTCAGCACCGCCGAGCCAGACCCCGGCTCGCTGACGTACACGTTAGGACAGCTTGACAAAGCCACCGGCGGTATGGCGCTGATCTTCGTCGGCATCGGCTTAACGTCGTGGATGCAGATGGCCCGGCTGGTGCGAGGGCAGGTGCTTTCGGCGCGCGAAAAAGAGTACGTCGAGGCAGCGCGCAGCATGGGCAACCGCACGCCCGGCATCATGTTCCGCCACATCCTGCCGAACATTCTCGGTCCGCTGATCGTGGCGGAAACGCTGACCATCCCGACATATATCTCCTATGAAGCATTCCTGAGCTTCATCGGGCTGGGGGTGCAAGCGCCGCTGCCAAGCTGGGGCAGCATGATCTCAGAAGGTGCGAACACTATCGTCAGCTATCCGAACCAGGTGATCTTCCCGGCGCTGGCGCTGTTCCTGATCATGTTCGCCTTCAACTTCCTGGGCGATGGTCTGCGTGATGCGCTCGACCCACGTATGCGCGGTGTGGATTAGTGCGGCGACTCGTCTGGCTCATCGATGCATATGGCGCGGGAGTGCTGCTGCTGCTCGCGCTGCGCGTCGTCATCGGCGAGCGCTGGGTCGTGATCGCGCTGGCGAATACATTTTTGCCCTTCGTCCTTGCGCCGTGCCTGCTGCTGGCACTGCTCCGGCTGCACTGGCGACGGCGCGCGCTGGCACTCCTGAACGCCATGCCTGCACTGCTCTTGCTCACTCACGTTCTGCCCCTGCTGCTACCGCGTGAACCCGTCATGCCGAATGAGGAGTCACAGTTCCAAATCTTTAGCTATAACGTACTGGCCGGGAATGACCGCGAACCGATGATTTCGGACTTGATACTGGCGGCAAATGCAGACATCGTCCTGCTGCAAGATGTGCATCCCAACGCCGCGCGCACGCTGGAGACGACATTTATCGGCGAGTATCCGCACATACGCTTTCATATCGGCGAACGACGCGGCTGGATGAGCCTGAGTCGGCTGGCATTTGTGGATGAGCCAGCTTTCAATGAAGACACAGGCTACCTGCGCACAACGATCTCAGTTACTGGCGAACCGATCACCGTCTACAACGTTCATCTTGCCAGCCCGAATACGCCGGAAGGGCTGGACTTCGACACTCGCAGCCGCCAACTTGACGAACTCGTGGCTGACGGGGCGCGTAGGTCCCACCCTGTCGTGATGATGGGCGACTTTAACTTTAATGACTGGTCAGAACCCTATGGGCGCATCGCCGCCTACCTCCGCGATGCACATCGTGAACGCGGTTGGGGCTTGGGCTTCACACGCGACATCGCGGGCGAGTTCCCCATCGCGCGCATTGACTTCGCGTTCTTCAGCGCAGGGTTGCAGGCAGTCGATTTCCAGACGAGCGCAGCGTCCTACGGCTCGGATCACCGCCCTATTGTCGCGGTCTTTGGATTGGATTGAACTCGACTTTTGTTTTGACGCAGGGACGCAGCGAAAATACCTCGGCGTCTCTGCATCTCTATGCCCTATGCCTCTGCGGTAGAGATCTGAAATTATGTGAACGCCGCGCCGGGATATGCCCACGCCAGTGCTTCCGGCATCACGCTGCGGAAGCCCGCCAGTCCATGTCCGCTGCCGATTTCGGCGTAGCGGTAATGCACGCCTGCCTTCGCGCTCAGAATGTCCCGCAGCGCACGGGCGGGCTTGAGGAAGCGCCCGGCAGGTTCGTAGCGCCCGACCGATTGGAAGATACGGCGCGGCAGCACACCCGCCTCGCTAAAGCGCCCGGCGAAGGCGCGCACCTGCTCGCCGTGCTGCCCCTTGCCGAGCGGCGATGACAGCATGATCAGGTTCGAGAAGATAGCAGGGTTGAGCAGCGCCGCATGGATGGCAGCCGCTGCACCGACCGCTACGCCGCCAATGCCGATGCTGCTGCCGTCCACGCGATACTCGCCTTGCAGGAACGGCAGCAGTTCCTCGGTCAGGAATTGGTAATGCGCGTCGTTGGTGACGTACTCGCGGTCGCGATCTGCCTGGCTGCCGCTTTGCACCATCGCGATGATGACCGCCTGCATCCGCTGATGCTTGTTCAGCACATCGGCAATTTCCGGCACTTGCAGCGGACCGACCGCCCACTGCCCGTCCTGCAATATCAGCAGCGGATACGACAGATCGGCATCAGCGTAGCCCGGCGGCGTGTAAACCCACACCTTGCGCCCCTCAAAGCGCAACGCATTGCTGTAAATCGTATGCTCGGTGACAGCGCCGCGCTCGACATGACGCATGCCTGCCCAGTCCGGAAACGGGCGCGCGTCGTTCATACGCAAAATCGACACGGACGCCTGCCCGGTTGTTAACGCCGTCGGGTTGAGCGGGTCGCGCCGCCAGTGCCGCGCGATGCGTCCGACGATATCACGTTCCTGCGCCAGCGGCGTCATCGGGTCATCGACAGCGATCAGGTAGTCGAGCAGGTCGTCGGGCTGGAAGTCGCGCTCGACATACCACAGGCTCGTCCCGTGAATGTGCGTCATGGGCGCAAACGGCGGGTCGGCAGGAATGGTATCGAGGTTAAGCGCCACGCTCTGCGCGTTCGCGCCGTTGTAGGCGAAGATGGCGTGCGTCGCTTCGACCCAGGGCCAATGCGGGCGTTCGCTTAACAGTTCATCGACCATCATCTGGCGTTCGCGGTCGGTCTTGGCGCGGTTGGTATCTTCGAGGAATGCGTCAAATGAAGCCCACTGCGGCATGGCACCACTCCAGCTTATATCCGGCGGATCTGTGCCTATTCTAAATCTTAAATCGCCAGGACGCCAAGAACGCCAGGAAACGATGGTTAGGGTGTGGGCGCTGCCCTTCAACTTCCCTACCTGCTTGACACACACTCAAGAATACCCTTATGATACATAGGAATTCGATGGATAGGAGTGCGATATGAATCTCAAGGGCAGCCTGCCGCTGTTGATCCTCTACGTGCTGTCGCGCGGTAGCAGTCACGGCTACCAGATCGCCAAGGCGATCAAGCAGCAGTCGGAAGGCGTGCTGGATTTCAAGGAAGGCACGCTCTACCCCACGCTGCACAATCTGGAGCAACAGGGCATGATCGCCAGCTTTGAGCAGGAAGAGAACGGGCGCACCCGCCGCTACTACCGCCTGACGCAGGACGGCAGCGCCATGCTCGAACGCCAGTTGACAGAGTGGACGCGCTACACCAGCGCCGTCAACACCATCCTGAAAGGCGGCGCAGCCACATGAGCGCCCCACTCGATTTATGCGCCTGGCTGCGCACTGCCACACGCGGACTGCCGCGCGCCATCAAAGCCGTCGTCTATGAAGAACTGAGCGCGCATTATCAGGATGCGTTCGACGAACAGCGCGCAGACGGACTGAACGCAGCCGACGCGCACCGCGCGGCGCTGGCGCAGTTGGGCGACGCGCGCGAAACGGCGCACGCTCTGCGCGAGATACACCTGGCGCAGCGGCACTACGTACTGGCGCTCGGCGCAAGTCTCGCATCGCTGTTGTGGGTGGTCATGGGCGCGTTCTTCACCAGCGCTGCCATGCTGACGATAGTCGCGGTATTCTGGCTGTTCGTGATGCTGCGCAGCTTCCGACGGCTGATCGAAGCGCGCCTGGATGCGCCGAACGTGCGGCTGCCCATCGCTATGATCGAAGTCTGCACGCTGCTGACGATTGTGCTGGCGTTCGTCGCTGACCAGAACCCGATCGACTACCCATCTGTGCTGGTCGTAATCGACCCGTTCATCCTTCCCTATCAGCAGTTGTGGGAGCAATCGCTCACGCCGATCCATATCCTGCTCGCCGCCACCGTCGGCTTGATCGGCCTGGGCTGGCTGCTGCTGGGCGAACGGCTGATGGGGCAAGACGCGCGCCTGTTCCAACTGGGGACGCTGCTCATCGGCGCGATGACCGTCACAGGGCTGGGCTTGATCGGCAGCGCGCTCAGCGTATTACTTCGCAACGTGACGGCGCTGCAAACGCTGGTGCTGGTGGTCGTCATTGCAGGCACAGCGCGGCAAGCGTTGTTCGTCCTGCTGTTTTTTCGCGCCGCATATCCCCAACGTGACAGAAAGGCACGCGCATGAGTACGATTGCCATTGAAACGCACGCATTGAGCAAGCAGTTTGGCGGCGGCAAGAAGCGTGTTCACGCCGTCCAATCGCTCGATTTGAAAGTGGCGGCGCAGCAGGTCTACGGCTTTTTGGGACCGAACGGCGCGGGCAAGACGACCACCATCCGAATGCTGCTCGATCTCATCCGCCCTGCCAGCGGCGAAGCGCTGCTCTTCGGGCAGTCACCGCGCAAAATGCCGGACATCCTCAGGCGCGTCGGCGCGCTCGTGGAAGGCGCGACGTTCTATCCGTATCTCAGCGGGCGCGAAAATCTCGAAGTACTGGCGCGTACGGGCGGCTACTACGACGCCAAACGCATTCAGCAGTTGATCGAACTGGTGGGCATGGCAGACCGCGCTGACCGCCCTGCTGGTAAATATTCGACGGGCATGAAGCAGCGTATGGGGTTGGCAGCGGCACTCCTCAGCAATCCCGATCTGGTCATCCTCGATGAACCGACCAACGGACTCGATCCGGCGGGTATTCAGGAGATGCGCCACTTCATTCGTGAACTGGTCGAGAAAGACGGCAAGACGGTCTTCCTGAGCAGCCACATGCTGAGCGAAGTCGAGCAAATCTGTGACCGCGTGACCATCATCAATCGCGGGCGCATCGTGCGGGAAGGCGCCGTGGCGGAACTGCTGGCGGAGAATACGCGGCTGCGCGTGGACGCCGAGCCGCTGGACAAGGCACGCACCGTAATCGCTGATCACTGGCAGATTGCCGCCAACGGCAGCGCACTGCTGATCGACGCCCAGCGCGACGACATCCCGGTCATCGTGCGCAAGCTGGTCGAGCAGCAGGTCAACGTCTACGAAATCACGCCGCAGCGCCAGTCGCTGGAAGAATACTTCCTGGCAGCAACGCAGGAGGGGGGATAATGCTCAGTCTATTTCGTGCCGAATGGCTGAAGATCAGCGGCAACCGCATCCCGACTGCTGCCTTTGTCTGGATCTTCCCGATGGGCGCACTCATGCTGCTGTTCTTTGCCGCCATCGCCGTGCTTGCGTCTGAGACGTTCCGTAATAACGTCATCGCGCAACCGCCGGACTGGACGCAGCAGTTGATGTTTCCCTGGGTCATCATCAACACCGAGATCGGGCGGCTGATCCTCGTCTGCTTTGCGGGCGAAGCATTCGGCGGCGAGTACCAGCGCATGATGTGGAAGAATTTGCTGCCGCGTCGCCAGCGCGTCGCACTCATCCTGAACAAGTTCTTCACGATCGCAGTCTTCGTGCTGACCGCGTTCCTGCTGATGTGCGTGATCGTCTTCATCGGCGTAGGCATCATCGCGGCTATGGCGGGTGCGCCTTATCCCCCATCGCTGAGCGATCTCGGGAGCGATGGGTTGAGCGACTTCTTGCGCCGCTTCAGCATCCAGGCGGCGGTCGCGTTCGCAGCGGCGCTGATCGCGGCGGCTTATGCTGCGCTCGGCGGCATCTTCACGCGCTCGATATTGGGCGCAATTGTGTTGGGCGGGCTGTTCACGTTTGCCGAACAGGGCATCTTGCTCGTCCTCTTCCTCATCAGCAGCCTCACGAATACCCCTGACCTTTTGCAACTCTACACGCTCACCCCCGGTTACAACCTGGCAAACATCAGCACATGGTCGCAGTATGGCAGTGGATTTGTGCCGCCCGCGATGCAGCAGCTCGACTTTGTGCCATTCAGTGTTGAGCTTTCGACCGTGCTGGTGCTGGCGTGGCTCTTTGGCTTGATCGGGCTGTCGGTCTGGCTGTTCCAACGGCAGGATGTCATGAACTAACACGACTCCCTCCCCCAAAAACGCGGCGAACCTCAACGTTAATCCCCGCCACAGGCTGTTCTGTGAAATAATCAAAGCATCTTTGTGGCAGGGAAAACTATGATAGAAGCGCATGAACTGACAAAAATCTACGATGAGTTCCTCGCGGTAGACCGCGTATCACTAAACGTCCCGGCAGGGACGGTGCTGGCGCTGCTGGGACCGAACGGCGCGGGCAAGACCACCAGCGTGCGCATGCTGACGTCGATCCTCGAACCCACCTCCGGCTGGGCACGCGTGGCGGGCTACGATGTCGTGCGCGAGCCTGCTCAAGTGCGCGGGCATGTCGGCGTCCTGACCGAGCAGCACGGCTTATACGAACGCATGAAGGCGCTGGAATACCTCGACTTCTTCGGCAAGGTCTACAAGCTCGACGCGGCAGAACGCAAACGACGCACACTGGGGCTGATGGAGCGCTTCGGGCTGATATTTGCGCTCGACAAACGACTGGGTGAATACAGCAAGGGCATGAAGCAGAAGCTGGCGCTGGTGCGCGCCATGCTGCATAACCCGCCAGTGCTACTGCTCGACGAGCCGACCTCCGCCATGGACCCACAGTCGGCGCGGCAGGTGCGCGATGCGATTATCGAGCTGCTCGGCGACGAACGCACCTTCCTGATTACCACCCACAACCTGACTGAAGCCGAAGAACTGGCGCATCAGATCGCCATCATTCGGCGTGGACGCATCATCGCCAGCGGCACATTCGCGGAACTGGCACGACAGGTCGTCGGTGAGCCCGTGATGGAGCTGCGCGTAGCAGGCGAACTCAACGGACTGGCGAAAGACCTCTCTGACATGGTGCGCGTCGAAGACAGCGGGCGCGACTGGCTGCGCTTCCGCGTGGCCGACCCACAGACGACCAACCCTGCGCTCATCCGCCGCGTGCATGGACTTGGCATCGACGTGGTAACGCTTGCGCCTGTTAGCCAGACGCTCGAACAGGTTTATCTCCAGATTATGCAGGAAGACGAAGCGAAAGAAGGCGCACATGGCGACGCTCGCTAAACCCAAGCGCGATACCTACAACGAGGCTGCCGGCTGGCGACAGACACTTGCCAACGCGCTGCTGGTGACCGAACGCGAAGTTAAAGACAGCTTTCGCGATTGGCGCATTCTCGCGCCCATTATCATTCTGACCTTCTTGTTTCCGTTCCTGGCACAATTTGTCGCCGGGCAGTTCACCGATTTCGTCGCCGATTTCGGCGCGGAGATCATTGGCGAGCGGACGATTCCGTTCCTATTGATGATCGTCGGCTTCTTCCCGATCTCGATTTCGCTCGTGATCGCGCTGGAAACGTTCGTTGGCGAAAAAGAACGTCGCAGCCTGGAACCGCTGCTGAGTACCCCGCTGACCAACACCGAACTCTATATTGGCAAAACACTGTCCGCGATGATCCCGCCGCTGGTCGCCAGCTATGGCGGTATGGCGGTCTATCTTGGCAGCCTCGTTTTTGGCGATCTGGCGTGGCGTCCGCAGCCGATGCTGATCGTGCAGATCATCCTGCTCACCACTGTGCAAGCGCTGGTTATGGTCACGGGTGCTGTCGTGGTCAGCAGCCAGACGACCAGCACGCGCGCGGCGAACCTGCTCGCCAGCTTCATCATCATTCCGATGACGCTCATTATTCAGGGCGAAAGCGCGATCATGTTCTTCGCGCCGGATGCAGAATCAGCAAACGGCATTGCGTCTTTGTGGTGGATCATCTTCGCCATGCTGGTGGTCGTCGTGCTGCTGCTGCGCATCGGCAACAGCATCTTCAACCGCGAGGAACTGCTCGGACGGCTCATCGATCAGTTCAACATCAAGCGCATGGTCACGGAACTCTGGCAGCATGTACGCTGGGGTGACCTGAAGGACCGGCGTGTCAATGTCTTCGCGTGGTATCGTGAAGGTGTCGGCGCAAGCCTGCGGCGCATCGGCAAAGCCTGGGGTGTGACGCTGATCGTCTTCGCGGTGGCGCTGGTGAGCGGCTACCTCATCGGGCAGCATCCCGATTATCAGCTCCGGCTGCCCCAGAATGTCGATCTGCGCGATATGACGACCAACCTCGAGCAAGCGTCGGCGTTCTTCTTTGGCGAGCGCCCCGTCGTCATCAGCATCCTTATCCAGAACTGGCGCATCCTCGCAGGCGCGACCATTCTCGCTGTGTTCACCTTCGGCATTTCGGCGCTGCTGCTCACGCCGCTGGTCTATTTCATTATTGGCTATCTCTTCAGTCAAATCATCGCAGCAGGCTACAACCCGCTGCTGTTTGCGCCCACCGTCCTGACGCACGGCATCGTCGAAATCCCGATCATCATTGTCGCGACGGCAGCGGCGCTCAAGCTCGGCGCAGTCGTCACGCGCCCGCCTGCTGGCATGACCGTCGGGCAGGCATGGTCACAAACGCTTGGCGATACCGTGCGGTTGTGGATGGGCGTTATCCTGCCGGGATTGCTGCTGGCAGCGCTGATCGAAACCTATGTGACACCTGTAGTCGTGCGGGCGGTGTTTGGGGGATAGAGAATGCCTCACCCCTGTCCCCTCTCCGCGTGCGGAGTGAGGTACATTGAACATCTCTTACACATCGTTTACGCGCGTGGGCTACTATTCTTATAGAGGGCAGGTACAATTCAAGCCTCACTCCCTGTCTGACACACAGGAATGCGCGCAGTATACAGGTTCGGCGTCATAAAGCTGAACAAAGGTGTGCAAGTGATGCAGGATAAAACGCAGCCGGAACGAACATGGCGGCTGGATAATTATGTCGTCTGGCGCAGGACGACGCCCTTCAGCCCCCCTACGGACATCATTGAGCTGCCAGATAAACTGGTGGTGCTGCTGGAAATTGCCGGGATGCGCGCGGGCGATTTCAAGGTCGTATTGCTCGATAACCGCGTCATTATCACCGGCACCCGCGAACACCCCGGCTGGCAGAACGCCGCTTATCACCAGGTCGAAATCGGCTATGGTGATTTCCGCGTAGAGGTGCTGCTGCCGTGGTCGGTCGAACGTGAGGACGTAGGTGCAAGTTACCGCGACGGCTTTTTGGAGATCAATTTGCCGCGCAAACCCGAGATGAATATTCGCATCGTGGATGTCCAGGCGGACGACACGCATCAACAGGAATAGATAAATGGCGGACTCAAACGAGCGTGAAATGTACATCCCTGAGATGGATGTCGAAATGATGGACGACGAAGCGCAGGACGTGATTGTGACTAACCTGGGCGACCCGGATGGCGAGCAACCGGACATTCCGCCAGAACTCCCCCTGTTACCACTGCGCGGGCTGGTTGTGTACCCGCAGACCGCAGTCCCGCTGACCGTCGGACAGCCGCGCAGCATCAAACTGGTTGACGAGGTCGTAAGCGGTGACCGCCAGATCGCACTGGTGACGGCGAAAGATCCGGATATGGAGACACCCGGTCCAGACGACATCTACCGCGTCGGCACGATTGCGACGATTCATCGCCTGTTCCGCGCACCCGACGGCACGATTCGTATGTTGGTGCAAGGCCTGGCGCGTATCTCAGTGGATGATTTCGTCAGCACCGAGCCATTCCTGCGCGCCAAAGTGCAGGCAGCGCCAGAGACGGTCGAAAAGTCGTTGGAAGTGCAGGCATTGACGCGCAACGTCATTGACCTGTTCACGCGCCTCGCGGACCTTGTGCCGAGCATTCCTGGCGAGCTGATCTCGAACGCGCTCAACGTTGATGACCCGCTGCAACTGGTCTACACGATTGCGACCTATATCCGCATTGAATTGCAGGACGCGCAGCACATCCTCGAACTTGACAGCGTTGAGGCGAAGCTGCGCAAGCTGATGTCGATTCTGACGAAGGAACTGGAAGTACTGGAACTCGGTCGCAAGATTCAGACCGAGGCGCAGAGCGAGATGGAGAAAGTCCAGCGCGAATACTTCCTGCGTGAACAACTCAAGGCGATCCAGCGCGAACTGGGCGAAGGCGACGAACAAACCGTCGAAGTTGAAGAGTTCCGCAAGAAGATTGAAGAATGTGGCTTGCCGGAAGAAGCGCGCAAGGAAGCGACGCGCGAACTCGACCGCCTCGCCAAACTGCCGACGGCGGCAGCCGAGTACGGCGTCATCCGCACCTATCTCGACTGGATGACCAGCCTGCCCTGGTCGAAGCGCACGGATGATCATCTCGACATTGCCAACGCGCGCACCGTGCTGGACGAGGATCATTACGGGCTGAAGGACATCAAGGAGCGCATCCTCGAATATCTGGCGGTGCGCAAGCTGCGCGCGGAACGTCAGGATGAGTTCAAGACGTCTGATCAGTCCGACTATCTGCGCCGCCACCGCGAAGGTGCAATCCTGTGCTTCATCGGGCCACCCGGCGTCGGCAAGACTTCGCTCGGCGCGTCGATCGCACGGGCGATGGGACGCAAGTTCATCCGCATGAGTCTGGGCGGCGTGCGCGATGAGGCAGAAATTCGCGGGTTCCGCCGCACGTACATTGGTGCGATGCCGGGGCGTCTGGTGCAGACCATCCGCCGCGTTGAAAGCCGCAACCCGATCATTATGCTCGATGAAATCGACAAGCTGGGGCGCGATTTCCGCGGCGACCCGGCGAGCGCACTGCTGGAAGTGCTGGATCCGGAACAGAACAGCGAATTCCGCGATCACTATCTGGATGTGGCGTTCGACCTGAGCGAAGTTATTTTCATCACGACCGCTAACGATCTCGACCCGATTCCCGGACCGCTGCGTGACCGTATGGAAATCATCCAGCTCAGCGGTTACACCGAGCAGGAAAAAGTGGCGATTGCCGAACAGTACCTCGTCAAGCGCCAGGTGCGCGAAAACGGCTTGCGTCCTGATGAGATCAGCTTTACGCGCGAGGCGTTGCAGGCGATCATCCGCGATTACACGCGTGAGGCGGGCGTGCGCACGCTGGAACGTGAGATCGGGCGCGCAGCGCGCAAGATCGTCACGCGCATTGCCGAAGGCACGACCAGCACGATCAATATCGACACAGACGTCGTACGCGATCTGTTGGGCAAGCCGCGCTTTGGCTACGACGAAGTGATCCAGCGCACTGACCGCCCCGGCGTGGCGACCGGATTGGCATGGACGCCTGTCGGCGGCGATGTACTGTTCATCGAAGCGACGGAGATGCCGGGCAGCAAGGGCTTCCAGTACACCGGGCATCTGGGCGAAGTCATGCAGGAAAGCGCGCGGATCGCCTTCAGCGCTGTGCGCTCGAACGCGGGCGCGTTGGGTATCTCGGAGGAGTACTTCAACAGCCACGATGTCCATCTGCATGTGCCGTCAGGCGCAGTGCCGAAGGATGGTCCGTCGGCGGGTGTGACGATGGCGGTGGCGTTGGCGTCGCTGCTGACGAAACGACCGGTGCGGCACAACGTCGCCATGACGGGCGAAATCACGCTGCGCGGGCAGGTATTACCCGTCGGTGGTATCAAGGACAAGGTGCTTGCCGCCAGCCGCTTCGGAGTGGATACGGTCATTTTGCCCAAGCGCAATGAGAACGATCTTGATGATTTGCCGGAAGAAGTGCGCAGCAAGCTGACGTTCGTGCTGGTGGAAAAGCTGGAAGAGGCGTTAGGGACGGCGCTTGCGGCTGTCGAAGCTGCCGAAGCGGCGCCGTCGCTGAACGGTCAGAGCGAGCCGAAGTCCAAGCGTAAGACCAAACGTGCCGTGCACTGATGTGATTCATTAGCGCAGAGACGCCTCTTCACCTCGGCGTCTCTGCGTTAAGATTCTTCCCCTTATTTTGCCATTCACGTTCTGTGCTACACTACGGTCATAACGAATGTTATAAAGAGAGAGGACTTCGGTTGTGGTAAAAGTCATGATTGTCGATGATGACCGTACGACGACGAAACTGCTGCAAACACTGCTCGAACTCGATGGATTTGATGTGACAATTGTCGGGCGTGGTGGCGATGTGCTGCCGAAGATGGCAAGCGCACAGCCGGATGTTATTCTGATGGATTATCACCTGAGTGACATGGAAGGCGTAGACATCATTCGTGAACTGCGCCAGCAGCCCACCTATGCTCATCTGCCCATCATCATGACTTCCGGCATGGATGTCGAACGTGAGGCGATGCAGGCGGGCGCGACCACGTTCCTGCTTAAGCCGTTCGAGCCAGATGAACTGCCCCCGCTCTTCAATCGGCTGGTACAGGGCTCATAAACGCCAGATCTCCAGGCACGCCAAGATTATGTCAAGCTTCTTGGCGTTCTTTATTTCCTGGCGTTTTGATTTGTCTTGAAGAGAAAAAGATGGAATCTTTGCAATATGTTTAATCTGTGCGACAATGTTGTCTGAGACAACAGAAAAACAACCAGGTTTGCGCCCAGAATCGCAATACCTCCCAGGCTTGGAGCAAAATACGTGACATCACGCAACCAGGACCGGGCGCAGTGGTATCGAATCGATCTACATACCCATACCCCGGCGTCGGCTGATTACCATCAGCCGGACATTTCCTATATTGATATTTTACAGCGCGCAGAAATGCGCGGCATCGACATCATTGCCTTCACCGACCACAACACCGTTTCCGGCTACGCGGCGATGCGGCGCGAGATCGAGCAGCTGCAATTCCTCGTCGCGCGCGGGCGTGCTACGCCTGATGAGCAGCGCACGCTGGAAGAGTATCACCGCCTGCTGGAAAACATCCTCGTCCTCCCAGGCTTTGAATTCACCGCCACGTTTGGCTTCCACATCCTCGGCATCTTCCCGCCCGATACGCCGATGCGCAAGCTGGAGCATGTGCTGCTCGATTTGCGCGTGCCGTATGAGGCGATTGAGCGCGGCTTGACCGAAGTCGGCGCATCGTCGGATGTGCTTGCCGCTTACCGCGCGATTCGTGAGGCAGGTGGCATCGCCATCGCCGCGCATGTCAATGCTGCGCACGGCGTTGCCATGTGGAACATGGACTTCGGCGGGCAGACGCGCATCGCCTACACGCAGGACGTGAATCTGCACGCGCTCGAAGTGACCGACCTGAGCAAGCGCGGACGCTTCGCTACGCAGAACTTCTTCAACGGCAACAAGCCGGAGTACCCACGCCCAATGCGCTGCATTCAGGGTTCGGACGCGCATCGGCTTGATTCGCAAACCGACCGCATGGGCAAGATCATCAACTTCGGTGTGGGTGAGCGCCCGACCGAGGCGCGGCTGCGCGATCGGTCGTTCGCGGCGTTGAGGGCGATGCTGGAAGATGACGACTTCAGCAGCACGCGCGCCTACACGCCCGCACTGAAGCCGAAAGACCCGCTGCTCTCGGCATTTGCCGAAGGCGCGACACAGACGCAGGCATTACACGAAAGCGCGACGCAGGCGGGCGTGCTGCGGTTGAACATCCTGTCCGATATTTGTGCATTCGCAAATTCGCAGGGCGGCACGCTGTACCTGGGTGTGAGCGAGACGCGCCGTATCCCGGTCGGCGTCGAAAACCCGACGCAAATCATTGAGCAGATCATCCGCGCTACCAGCCTGATGATGATCCCGCCGATCAACCTGGTCATGGGAACGGTCGAGGCGAACGGCAAGACAATTGTGCGCGTGCAGGTGCCGCGCGGCACGGAGCGCCCTTATGCGCTCGAAGGTAGCCGCATTTACCTGCGCAGCGGTCACGAGACGCGGCTGGCGACGCGCGACGAAATTATTGCGTTGGTGATGGACAGCCGCACACGCGGCAGCACGCCTGCATCAATGCCTGCCGCGATTGCCGCCGCCGAGCCGGAAGCACCGCGCCCGATGCGTGAAGAGCGTCGTTCGGACGCCCGCCCGCGTCGTGATGAACGGCGTGAGCGCGATGGGCGCCGACCGCTGCCGCCCATGCTGGATGTGCGCGAGTCTGCGCCCACCCCCACTACTGACGAGCCGGCTGCCTACCGTGCGCCCGAACGCGAGGAACGCCCTGTTCGTGAAGAGCGTGCCGAGCGGCCAATACGTGAGGAACGCGCGCCCCGTCCCGAACGTCAGGAACGCCCGACGCGCGAGGGTCGGTCGGCACGCGCGCCAGAAGCACCACAGCAGGCGGTTGAGACGGTCTCCGAAGCCGACCTTCCTCGTGTGGGTGTGGAACTGATCGCGGTCGAACCCCGCAGCGGATTGAACATTTACACGCTGCGCGATTTGCAGACGAAGGCAATCGTCAAGAACATCACGCGCGTAACCAAGGCGAAAGCCTGGCAGTACGTCATCAAGCAGAACGAGACAAACCCCGTCCAGTTGGAGCGTGTGCGCTGGAACGGACCGTGTGGCTTGTGGCGCAAGTACCGCCGTTTGACGGAAGTGCGTTACGACCTGGTACTGCGGACTGCCGACGGTGCGCGCTATTTCTACGGCATCCCGGAGAGCGAACTGCGCGGCGGCTGGGCGGTGTTCGCGCAGATAGAAGCGCAGCCGGAAGACGGCGTGGCAGTGAGCGCAGATACCGAAACACCTGGTATCCAGGAACACCAAGAGGTGTTTGCAGCGACAGGCAGCATGGACGAAATTGTGGACGTGCCTGTGCCGGAAGCGGTCGAAGTGCCGATGCCGATTGTGCAAATCGCGCAGGAGGCGATCAGCGCTGATGATGCCGAGGATGGCGATGACGACGGCGACGCGCTAGAGGCGGACGAACCCGTGACGGCGGATGCCCCTGCCAAGCGCAAGCGGCGGCGGCGCGGCGGGCGGCGGCGCAATAAGGGCGGCACAGCGGCGGCAGCAGCCGAGGCAGTCGCAAATGCGCCTGAAGTACCGGTAGCGCTCGAAACGCCGGCACCTGAAGAACGCCAGGAAGAACAACAACCGCAAAGCCGCGAAGGACGCCAGGGCACTCAGGCGCAGCGGCGCGGTGGACGCAGCGGCAAGGGACAGGCGGAACAGGCTGTGCAGCCAGAAGCCGCGCCCGTTGTTGAAACGGTCACGCCAGAGGCGGTCGTGCCGGACGCGCCGGCTGTGAGCGAGCCGCAACCGGCGCAGGTGCGCAATCGTCGTGGCGGGACGGGTGCGCGCAAGCGTCATGCGCCGTCACTGGCAGAAGCAGCCGCACCTGCGGAGTCGGCTCCGGCTGCGCCCGCGCAGCAAGCCGCCGACGCGACGGTGAAGGCGCGCAAGCGTGGTGGTCGTGGCGCTGCCGCTGAACCTGCTGCGCCGCCGCCCGCCCCTGAACCCGCGCCAGAAGCGCCGACTGCTGAGGCGAGCAAGCCCAAGCGCCGCACTCCGCCGCGCAAGAAGGGCGAGGGGTAGAGTCGGGGACGGATTGTGATTTAGGAATAAGCGGACGAGGCATGCCTCGTCCCTACAAGGCCGTTAGGCGTTGTAGGGACGCCTCATGAGATGTCCGTTTTTATTTATGCTGGGTTTCGCGTTCTCATGATTGCCGTAATTGCTCCAGCACCTCTTCAATCGTATCGCTCACCACAATCGCCCCGCCCTCATCGTGCAGCGTCCAGTTGCGTGACGCCGCATCAAAGTCCAGCACGTACCCGCGTGCAGGCTGCTCCTCGTGCGTGGGACGGATGATGCGGACGCGGCTGGGCGACTCAATGCGCGTTAACAGATTAAGTTTACACTGCATATGAAAGAGTGCTATTCGCAGTGCTTGTCCAATATCGGCTGCGCGTTCGAGTGCATAATAGTTTGCTATAGCTTGTGCTACATTTTCGATACTGCTATTCTGGAACAGATCTAGACCAGCTTGACCAAGTACGATTTCACCTGTCCAGTCTTGGTCATATATTAACATGCTAAATGTATTCCTGAAGTTGCGCAACCGAAGTCCTGGAACGCCCGGAACGACTTGAGGTTCATGCTCTTCGCTGCCACCATGAATTCCTTTACCACCCTGCATGACAACAAAATACAGTCCCACTTTTTCGAGAATTTGTAATGCAGATTGCAGGCTTGTCTTGTCCGAGTTTTCTGTGTCCATGCGCACTCAACTGTCCTCCCCGCCTTCGCTCCTGTCCAGCACAATGTCCGCCATCGCTGCCGGGTCGCCGAGCGGTTCGAGATGCGTGCCGATGACGGCATTGGGGATGACGGCGCGGATGTCCTGCTCGATCCGTTCGAGCAGGTTATGCCCGCGCTGCACCGTCCAGCCGCCCGGCACCAGGATGTGAATGCTAATGAAGCGCCGCGCCCCCGAACAGCGCGTGCGCAGCGCATGATACTGCATCCCGTCCGTCTTGTAGCCTTCCAGCACCGCCTCAATCGCCGCCCGGTCTGCGCCGCTCACCGCGCGGTCCATCAGCCCGTCTGCCGAGCGCCGCACCAGCCTGACACCTGTCACCACAATATTGACCGCCACCAGCAGCGCGACCACCGGATCAAGCCAGTACGCCTCGGTGAGGCTGACGGCAGCAATGCCGATAACCACGCCCACTGATGTCCACACGTCGGTCAGCAGGTGGCGTCCGTCCGCTTCCAGCGTGATTGAGTCGTGCCTGCGTCCGGCGTTGAGCAGCACCCACGCCACGACGCCGTTGATGACCGACGCTGACAGCGACAGGATCAGACCGAGATTGATCGACTCCAGCGGCTGCGGGCTGAGCAAGCGCTGCACGCTGGTCAGGGCAATGCTGCCCGCCGCGAACAGAATCAATACGCCTTCGATACCGCTGGAGAAGAACTCCACCTTGTCATGTCCGAACTCATGCTCGTCGTCCGGTGGCTGCGCGGCGACATGCAGCGCCCATAACGCGAACACCGCTGCCACCAGATTGACCAGCGACTCGAGCGCGTCGGACAGCAAGCTGACGGAGCCGGTGATGAAATACGCCAGCGCCTTCAGGCTGATAGTCGCCAGCGCCGCTCCAATCGACAGCCAGGCGTAGCGCGTCAGCGCCGCACGATTGGTCATGATCCTGCTTCTTGCAAGACTTTGCGCGCGATCACCATGCGCTGGACTTCGCTCGTGCCTTCACCAATCGTCATCAACCGTTGATCGCGGTAAATGCGTTCGACCGGAAACTCACGGCTGTAACCGTAACTGCCGTGGATCTGGATGGCGTTGAAGCAGACCTTCTCGGCGACTTCGCTCGCCTTGAGCTTGCCCATCGCGGCGGCTTTGGCAAAGTCCTTGCCATTGTCTTTCAGCCAGGCGGCGCGGTAGACCAGCAGCCGCGCGGCGTCGATCTCCAGCGCAGCGTCCGCGAGCATCCACTGGATCGCCTGATGTTCGGCAATCGGTTTGCCAAACGCGCGCCGCTGCTGTGCATACTTGATCGCTTCTTCAAACGCCGCCTGCGCCAGCCCGACGCTGAGCGCGCCGATGCCGATGCGCCCGTTGTCGAGCGTCATCATTGTCTGCGCAAAGCCGCGCCCCTCTTCACCAAGCAGCGCATCGGCAGGGACGCGCACGCCGTCGAAACTGAGCATATGCGTGGGTGAGCCTTTCAGCCCCATCTTCTTCTCCGGCGGGTGAATGGTCAGCCCCGGCGCGTCGGTCGGCACAAGGATCATGCTGAAGCCGCGTGTGCCTGCCTCGCGGTCGGTGCGCAGCAGAACCGTGATGACGGGTGCGATGCCGGCGTTGGTGATCCACGCCTTGCTTCCGTCGATCACCCACTCGTCGCCGTCGCGTCGTGCGGAGGTCTGCACACCGCCTGCCAGGTCACTACCTGCGCCCGGCTCCGTCAGTGCCAGTGCGCCGAGCGTCTCGCCGTTCATCAGGCGCGGCAGCCAGGCATCCTTCTGCGCCTGCGTTCCCCAGCGCGCAATCGGCGCGACACCCAGCCCGTTATGCGCCGCCAGTGACAACGCGGTCGATCCACAAGCGCGCCCCAGTTCTTCAACTGCCAACGCCACACCGAGCGTGTCCATCTCCATCCCGCCGTATTCAGGCGGTGCTTCCAGCCCAAGCAAGCCGATGTCACGCATCTTGCGAATGGCGTCCCAGTAGAGCTTGCCTTCTTCATCCACAGCGGCGGCGTGCGGCTTCAGTTCTGTCTCACAAAAATCGCGCACGACGCGCTGCCACATGTTGTGTTCGTGCGAAAGTTCAAAGTCCATAGCAAAACTCGTTTTCTCTATATGCCGAAGTTTGTCTATACTGTACTCTAATCGGGAAGCATTATTATTCAAGAGCTGAGCAAGAAACATCAACTGCTGTCGGCTTTTCTCAGCTATCTTCTTGAATACGCTTTTCTGGAACTCACACAGGAATGCTGCGCTATGCCGAGTTTCAATCAACGGATGGGGTTTTCCCGCTACGAAGCGGACGAATACTACAGGCGGGCGCTCGATGCCTTCAAGAAGCGTGATTTTGACGCGGCGATTGATGCCATGAATGACGCGATTGAGCTGGTGCCGCGCAAGGCGGAATATGTGGCGGCGCGCGGCTTTATGTATCTGGAAGATGGCGAGCAGAAGAAGGCGCTTGAGGATTTTCATTCAGCGCTGGTCATTAATCGCTATGAGATGCTGGCGCATTACGGACGCGGCATGATCGCCTACAAAGACCAGAACTGGGACGAGGCGCTGGCGCATTTCAAGGATGCCTACTATGCGGATCAACAGCGTCCGGAGACGTTGTACTATCTGGGGCTGGTGTACATTCACAAGAGTGACCTCGCCAACGCGATCAACTTTCTGGAGCGCGCACGACAGGCGTTCGAGGCCGGCGGAGACAAACGCCGCGGCGATGCTGAACGCTGGCTGAAGGACATCCAGCGCACGGCACAGCGCCAGGGCGGCGGGCTGTTACGGGGATAGGTAGGCTATACTGCCATTGGCTGAAGCCAACGGCTCACAGGTTCGTCCACTGAAGGGACGCCAATGCCGCAGTGTTTCCGATGACCGTCCCTTTAGTGGACGCCCCGAATAGCCTGGCACTTTAGTGCCGGGCGTGGTGAGTGCAGTATTTCCAATTGTGAACAGTACAGGGGGGTGAGGGTGTATTATGGCAGAGTTAAAGACCAAACAGACTGAAACGAGTGTGGATATCTTCCTGCAGTCCGTGGAAGACGAGAAAAAGCGCGCCGACTGCCTGCGCATCATGGAATTGATGCGCGAGGTGACGGGTCACGAGCCGAAGATGTGGGGCGAGACGATGATCGGCTTCGGCTCGTATCATTACAAGTACGCCAGCGGTCACGAAGGCGACGCGATGCTGACAGGCTTTTCGCCGCGCAAGCAGAACATCACACTCTATATCACGGCGGGGTTTGAGCAGTATGCGGATTTGACAAGCAAGCTCGGCAAGCACAAGACAGGCAAGGTGTGTCTGTACATCAACAAGCTGGCGGATGTGGACGAGACTGTGCTGCGCGAGTTGGTAAAGGCATCATTCGAGCATATGGTGAAGACGAATCACGTACACGGGTCATAGAATACTGACATCACCCCGATAGAGTTTGCTTTCATCAATTATGCACATTCTCCAACGGAGAGGGGACGAGGGTGGGGTTTCTTGTATATGTGTGCAAGGCGCTTTACTTTTTCCCGTCCCCAGCCGCTTCTTCTCCGCGCGTTCCAGCTTCTTGATGCTGTCGAGCGTGGGCAGGTCTTCCGGCATGGTGCCGCCAAGTTCGGCAATCGCCCAACAAGCTATTCATCGCCCCGCCCCAATCTATGCTATAATCCCGCGCGGTTACGCAAAGGATGGTGCATGTGGATACCGCACAACTGAGCTTTGTGCCGATACTGGTCGTCGGCTT
>JANRJX010000160.1:0-17478 GCA_033763755.1 Chloroflexota bacterium | reverse complement strand
GAGGCATTGCGTGCCATCGACGAACTGTACGAGTTTGGTGTCGGCGTGCGTTTCGCCAACTCGCCCGATCTTGATCCGATGGATCCGGATGATCGTGTGCTGGTCGCGCTGTCGTTTACCCTTGCCAGGCGCGAGTCGGCGTTGCTGGGCATTCGCACGCGCGGCGGGCAGCAGGCGAAGCGCAAGAGCGGCGGCTGTACAAATTATGCGCCGGACGGGTACAAGAACGTGACGGCGCGTACTGACGCAAGAAAGAAGATGGATTTGGGTCGTTGGGATAAATGGATCGAGATCGACCCAGAACGCGCACCCGTTTGGCGCTTGGCATGGAGTATGCTGCTTGAGGATAGATGGACACTCGATGAAATTGCGGATAAACTCCATGAGTTAGGCTATCGCCATCGCAGTGGTCGTCCCTTCATAGAGGTGAAGCCGAACCGTAAGCGGCGTGCGAACGTCACTTCAATCTCGCATGTTTTCCATAACTGGATGTACGCAGGCTGGGTCGTAAGCCTGAAGAACGGTATCCCGCCAAAGACGATTCGTGGAAATTGGGAACCCATCGTTTCGACCGAAGAATTCGAGCGAGGGATTGCAATTCTGGAGCGGCGTAGTCGCAATCGCGCCGCGCGACGAAAACGGGATTACTTGCTCAAAAGTATCATCAGCTACATTGACGCTGAGGGTAACGAGCGGAAACTGACCTGCTCAACCTCCAACGCAAGTCGTCCCGGCGGTGGCACAGCATACTACTGTGTACCGCGAAGCAACATCAACTTCATGTGCGAGAAGATCGACGCGCAAATACCCGATGAGTTGTGCGCCATCCAGATCGACCCGGCACATCTGTCCACGATCCGAACCTTTTACAGACAAGATTTGGCAGAGAAGTTAGGGCTGGCGCGTCCCGATGAACGCAAACTGATGAGTGACGCGCTAACTGCGATTGACCAGGAAGAAGCGCGTATGGCGCGGCTGCTCGCATCGGGCA
Source organism: Chloroflexota bacterium (assembly GCA_033763755.1). Taxonomy (GTDB): domain Bacteria; phylum Chloroflexota; class Anaerolineae; order Aggregatilineales; family Phototrophicaceae; genus Flexifilum. Next base: position 16,487 of record JANRJX010000160.1, on the reverse strand, counting down.
AGATCAGTGAGGATATTTGGAACGGGCTGTGGGCGGAGTGGCAGGAACGGCGTAATCGACTGCGCTCGAACCTCAACAGTATCGAGCAGCAGCAGGAGTTTCACATCGACAATCTGGAAACTGCGCTTGCAATTATCGCGCAGGTCGGAACGCTGTATAATCGTCTTGAAGTGAGCGCCCGCAGGGAACTGCTGCTTCACATGGTTAAGCAGGTTGTTGTCAACACGGATGGTGAGATTGTTCTGGAACTGAATGCTCCGTTCGCCTACTTGAAGGACTTATCCGACAGGGCGAAACGGAGCGGTGAGACCCCCGCTAAAATGCAAATATCCGATGCCAGCGGTGGCATCGGATGTTCGGACTGTGTACAACGTGTCTCCGCAGCCTGGATTCGAACCAGGAACCTACCGGTTAACAGCCGGTTGCTCTGCCGTTGAGCTACTACGGAATATGGAGCGCATGGTAGCAAACGCCCGCTCTTGTGTCAAGGCAGTTTTCGCGGTGACGCAGGCACAATTGCAGGCGTGGTAGAATGTACCACCACACGAAGGACACCCCGCTTATGAAGCCACATCTTTCTATCTGTCTGCTTTTCCTGATCTGCCTGTTGGCGACCGCACCCGCAACCGCCCAACCCACCGACGAGGCGCCCAACCCGTTCGGCGTGGTCGAAGGATTCTGGGTCGCGGATGAGGCGTGTGCGCTCGGCGTCGGTTGGGAGCGCATCATCTTCGACTGGGCGCAAATCCAGCCAAACGGACCCGACGACTGGAACACACTCAACGTCGATGAACGCTGGCTGCGCGATGCCCAGGCGTGTAACCGCGAGGTCATCGCCATCGTCAAGCATACGCCGGGCTGGGCGACCGACCGCACCGTCAACATCGGCATGCCGCGCGGTCTGGCACTGCCGATTGACGACCCTGCCAATCTGTGGGCGAACTTCATGCGCCGCGCGGCTGCGCATTACGCGCCGTTCGGTGTGCGCCGCTGGATCATCTGGAACGAGCCAGACATCACTGCCGGGACGTTCGGCTATGAGTTTGAAGGCACAGTCGAAGACTACGCCCAACTCGTCAAAGTCAGTTATCTGGCGGCGCGGCAGGGCAACCCAGATGCAATCATTCATCTGGCTGGCACGACCTACTGGCACGACATCAATGAGGGGCGGCGGCTGTATCTCGACCGTCTGTTAGAAGTGCTCACGGCTGACCCGGAAGCGGCGGATCATAGTCACTACTTTGATGCCGTCACCTTGCACATCTACTATCGCAGTGAAACCGTCTGGCAAATCGTCACCGAAACGCGCACGCTGTTGGAAAGTTACCGATTGAACGACAAAGCGATTTGGATTGGAGAGACCAACGCATCGCCCAACCTCGATCCAGACTGGCGTGTCGAACGTCCCAACTGGCAGATCACGCTTGAGCAGCAGTCGGCATTTCTGGTGCAGGCGGCGGCGTTGGGGCTGGCGGCAGGCGCGGATCACATCGGAGTCTACAAGCTGAACGATTTCAACCTGCCGCTGGGGGGCGAGTCGTTCGGCTTGCTGCGTCCTGATGGCAGCCGCCGCCCTGCCTTTGCCACCTGGCAAATGATCGTGACACAGTTCGCGGGCGTAACAGGTGGCATATTCGCGCGCACCGAAACAGTCGATGTCGTGCGGTTGGACGCGGGCGCGCAGCAGATCATCGTCGCCTGGGCACGCACGGGTCTGCCCGCGCAGATCAACGTGACAGCGACGGGAACAGAAGCGCAATTTTACGATGCCTATGGTATGCTTGTGAACGTTCGTCCGCTGGCGGGCGTCTATGCGATGGGGCTGCCCGGCGCGCTGTGTAACGCTGTAGATTCGTGTCCGGTGGGCGGCGCACCGGCGATCCTCGTCCAGGTGGCGGGCGAAACCATCGTTGAGGAAGTGACACCGAATGGCATCATGGCTATACCATTTGGATGATGTAGGGATACCCTACAGGGCGTCCGCGTGATGCAACAATTGTGGATTAACAACAAACGGACGCGCCACGGCGCGTCTCTACAATTTATAGGATGGAATTGAGGTAGCGAGATGGCGAAAGAATTCTTCTACGGCGGACAAGCCGTGATCGAAGGCGTGATGATGCGCGGCGCACACAAGGCGGCAATCGCTGTGCGCCAGGAAAAGTCGAGAGAGATCGTCATCCACGAAGAGCCGCTCAACGCAACCGTCTATCGCGGTCGCATCGCACGGACACCGTTCCTGCGCGGGCTGGTCGGCTTGTGGGATGCGCTCGGTCTCGGCACGCGCGCGCTCATGTGGTCGGCAGATGTCGCTGTCAGCGAAGAGGATGAGAAGATCAGTTTCACAGGACCCGTCGGCATCGCCACGATTGGCGTCTCGCTGCTGTTTGGCATTGGCTTGTTCTTCTTTGTGCCGCTGCTGGCATCGAGCGGCATCGGCAACCTGCTCTCGATTCCGACCACCTACTCCGTGCCCGTCCTTACGCCCGATGGCACACCGCTAACCGCGCCGGACGGAACCGTGCAGACCGCATGGAGCGCCGGACCAATCATCATCAACCTGATCGAAGGCGTCATCCAGATCGGGCTGCTGATCGGTTACATCTGGTTGATCGGGCGCATCCCCGAAGTTAAGCGGCTGTTCGGCTATCATGGCGCGGAACACAAGACGATCAACGCCTACGAAGCGGGCGCGGAACTGACACCGGAAGTCGTCGCCAAGTACCCGATTGAGCATCCGCGCTGTGGCACGGCATTCCTGCTCACGGTCATGCTGGTGAGTGTGCTGCTGTTCTCGCTCATCGGGCGTCCCGATTTTCCGCTGCTGGTGCTGTCGCGCGTGATCGGCATTCCGGTCGTGGCGGGTATCGCTTACGAGTTGATCCGCTTCACAGCGCAGAACATCAACAACCCGATCATCCGCATCCTGATCAAGCCCAACCTGGCGCTGCAACACCTGACGACGCGCGAACCCGACCTAGAAATGCTGGAAGTGGCGATTGCGGCGTTCAAGCGCGTGCTGGTCGGCGAGTCGCTGATGACGGAAGAGCAGGCAGCACAGGGGCAGCCGCAAACACAGCGAGAGGCAGTCCCTGCGACGGGGGATTAAAGCCGCAACCGCCCATACCCCAATGTCTCCATCACTTCGACCATGATGTCAGCGGCGGCTTCTATCGAGTCATCGAGATACTGCCGTGACTCCGCCGCCTCAAAGTCGCCGCGGGCAATCGCGTCCCCACGCTCGATCAGGCGGCGTGCAGCATGCTGCCCCGCCTCACGGACGATGCGCGTCCACATATTGACGCGAATCACCCCGTCGCCCGCCAGGTCACCCATCTGCGCGCGGCTCAGCGATGATGTTCCGTGCAGCACCAACCGCGCCGTGCCGAGCGTCTGCGTCAACGCCTGTGCGCGCTCCTTCAGGTAGCGCACGCCGCCGACGCTCCCCGACTGCTGCTCCGTGCCAAGATCAGCGACGAGCAAATCGACGCGCGTCGTTTCGACGAAGTGCCGTGCGCGTTCGACATAATCGTCATGCTGAACGGCACTGGTCTGCCCCTGCACGCTCAACTCCTCGATGATGCCTTCGACCAGCACACGGTCGCCGTAGGTCTGCACATAATCGCGCGTCCAGGTAAGATTGTCCGATAACGGGTACTTCTGGGCGTCAAACATGACCGTCGCCAGATAGGGGATCGCCTCCGTCAGCGCCCACTGATCGCGCTGCGGATCGCCATGATCGAGGTGCGGCAGCGCGACGACGCTGGCATAGGGCGCGTCTTTGCCGTCGCACAGCGTCTTGAGATGAAGCATGTTGGAGATGAAGCCCGCCTGCGCATTACGGGAGTAGGTAGTGCGCTGTGCCTGCGGCATGTAGGGGTAAGTGTAGGTCATGGCGACGGCGACCGGGACTTGCGCCAGTCGATAGCGCTCGCCGATGCGCTGCGCCGCCAGCAGGATCGCCTCGGTATTCCAGTGCGACGCGGTACAGAAGATCGCCATGCTCGCGCTGCACTCGCGGAACAACTGAGTGTATTCAAGTGCCTCAGCGCGCTCCGTCACATAAGTCATGATTGCCCTCTCACCTCACCCAAACACCACGGTCTTGTTGTGGTAGACCAGTACGCGATGATGCAGGTGCGCGCGGACGGCGCGTGCCAGCACCAGCTTTTCGATGTCGCGCCCCTTACGAATCATATCCGCAATCGAGTCGCGGTGATCGACGCGCACGATGTCCTGATCGATGATTGGTCCCGCGTCCAGTTCCGCTGTCACATAGTGACTCGTCGCGCCGATCATCTTGACACCGCGCTCATATGCCTTGTGATACGGGCGGTCACCGATAAAGGCGGGCAGGAACGAGTGGTGGATATTGATGACGCGGCGCGGGAACGCTTCGATGAACTGCGGCGAGACGATCTGCATGTAGCGCGCAAGCACGACAAAATCGATGTTATGCGTCCGCAGCAGCGCGATCTGTTCCGCTTCCTGCGCTGCCTTCGTCGCCGCTTCCATTGGAAACACAGCATAGCGAATGCCGAACTGCGCCGCAATGCCCGCCAGATCGCGATGATTGCTGACGATCAGCGGAATATCGACGCGCCATTCGCCCGATTGCCAGCGCGAGAGCAAGTCATACAGGCAGTGCGACTGCTTCGACACGAAGATCGCCATACGCGGCACGACATCGCTGAAGTGCAGTTCCCACGTCATGCCCAGCGGCGCGGCGACGGTTGCGAAGGCAGGCGCGATCTGCTCACGGGGCGTGGTGAACGTGCTGATGTCCCATTCGACACGCATAAAGAAGATGCCCTGCGCGGCATCGACATGCTGATCCAGATGCAGAATATTGCCGTGCTGCCCGGCGATGAAGCCTGTCACAGCCGCGACTAACCCCTGACGATCTGGACATGAGATGAGCAGTGTAGCAGTAATGGTGTCCCCGTTCGTCATGCGATGATTGAGTCCTGTCAGTTGAAGAAGATAAAGCGCACGGCAATCGCGAACAGGAACAGCCCATACAGCCGCCGGATGGTCACCGACGGCAGACTAAGCGCGATGCGTGCGCCCGCGAACGCGCCGCCGATCAACCCCAGCGCCACCAGCGCCGCCACGCCAATGTCCAGCAAGTTTGCTTCGTAATAGCGCCAGACCGCGCCCAGACTGACGGGCAGCAGCAGCACCGCCAGCGACGTACCAGTCGCTGCTTTCTGCTCGAATCCCATCAGGCTTACCAGCGCAGGCACGATAATCAGCCCACCGCCGATGCCAAACATGCCCGATGCCACTCCCGCGACTATGCCGAGGATCAGCAGCCAGTACCAGCGCGCCTGAAGGGGTACAGTTGGTTCGGCGGCTGCGGGCGCCGGTGGCGTTTTTCCGCGCCATTCTGCCCACCACTTGCGTGGCTCGGCAAAGCGCCAGCCAGCGTAAAGCAGGAACACACCATACAACTGCTGCAACGTCTCTACAGGCAGACTCAGCGCCAGATCAGCGCCGAGGACCGCGCCGAAGATCACACCACAGGCAATCCATGCTGCCGTCGCGATATTGAGCTTACCCGCGCGGTAATATGCAAGCACGGCGAAGATGCCTACAGGGGCAAGCAGCGCGGCAAGCGATGTGCCGGTCGCCTGCGTCAGCGTAAATCCTAGCGCCACCAGTACCGGGACAATGATCACCCCACCGCCGATACCGAACATCCCAGACGCAATCCCGGCGATGAAGCCGAGCAGCAGCAGCCAAACTGCCATGATTTACGCTGCTGCCGCGTCGGTAGAAGCGCGCCGGATCATGAAGTAGTCGTAAATACCCCAGATGCCGACCGTGCCGAACGCCAGCGCATAAAGCGTCAGGTATGGGAACATGGCAGGCATTTGCTGGAGAGCCACCGTCGAACCCCAGAACGCATACACCGAAAGCAGCAGTTCGACATACATCGTGCCGTTGATGCCGAGCGCGTAGGTGTTATGCTGCCACGCCTGCACGAACTTGGGCGTGCGCCGGAACTCTTCCTGATGACCCAGCAGCCCGCCAATGACCGCGACAGCGTTGCAATATGCCATGCCTGTCCCCAATGCCAGGAGCGCTGGGAACGCCATTAGCCGTTTGCGCCAATCGGTATAGAGCGCATGCTGGCTGATGATGAACACCAGCGGCGGACCCAAGCCTGCAAAGCCGAGCAGCCCAAGCTGCAATTCTTGCAGAGTCCCCGCCAGCACCAGAACGGGTGTCAGCAGCACCAGCAAGATAATGACCGGATGCACCATATACTGACCGAGGTGCATGGTCGCCATGTAGCGCTGCATAAACGTCAAATTCGGATTGCGCCAGATTTCCGGGATCAGGATACGGAAGCACTGTGAACCGCCTTTTGCCCAGCGCGATTGCTGCTGCTTGTAGGCGGCGATTTGTGGTGGCAGTTCACCCGGCACGACAACATGCGGCAGATAAAGGAAGTTCCAGCCCTTGAGCTGGGCGCGGTAGCTCAAATCCAGGTCTTCGGTTAGCGTGTTGTCTTTCCAGCCGCCCGCGTCTTCAATCGCCTTCACGCGCCAGATACCGCCGCTGCCGTTGAAGTTCATCAGCCAGCCCGCGCGGTTGCGCGCCGTCTGTTCGACGACGAAATGCCCGTCCAGCGCCAGCGTTTGCCCCTGCGTCAGCAGGTTGGCGAACGTGTTCAGGTGTCCCCAACGCCCCTGTACGACTGCCAGCGTGTCGTCTGCGACGAGGTGCGGCACAGTCTCTTTGAGGAACTCTGGCGGCATGATGAAGTCGGCATCCAGCACAGCGACGTATTCGACATCCATCACCGACAAGCCATATGCCAGCGCACCCGCCTTATAGCCCTGCCGCGAGCCGCGCCGAATGTGATGCACATCCAGCCCTTGCGCGCGCAGAAACGCGACTTTGCGCGCAGCGATTTCGACCGTTTCATCGGTCGAGTCATCCAGCAGCTGCACGACGAGCTTGTCGCGCGGGTAATCGAGGTTTGCGACCGCTTCCAACAGCCGCTCGACGACATAGAGTTCGTTGTAGACAGGAAGCTGAATCCCCACACGGGGCCATTCCGTGATGACCGGAGTGGTGACGGGTTGCGCTCGATGGCGTATATACGCAAAGAGCAGTATCAGTGCGCCGGCTGCGTAGAGCGTGAGCAGGACTGCACAAAACACATACAGCACAGTAAGCACGTTGAGAATCATAGAGGCATACATCCGATGGTACCAAGACCGTGACTGAGTCTATCAGACACATTTTCGTTATTTCAAGGGCTGTCCGGAGCAGTTAAACGCCCCCTAAAAGTGGGGGGACAGCGAATTTGCGCTCCCCGATGCGCTCGCACATTTTCTGATGTAACCGACCATTGCTGGCGAGGATTTCGCCGCGCACCATGCCGTCTGGCAGTCCATCAAAGTCGCTGATGCTGCCCCCTGCCTCTTCCAGAATGAGCGCACCTGCCATATAGTCCCAGGGTTTGAGCGCAGTTTCCCAGTAGCCGTCGATGCGCCCGCTGGCGACAAAGCAGATGTCCAGCGACGCCGCGCCTAGCTGCCGCATCGCCCGGCAAATCATCACCATGCGCCCCCAGTTGCCGACGTTGGTGTCGAAGTCGGTGTGGCGGCTGTAGGCAAAGCCGCTGGCAAAGACCGCGTCCTCAAGATCGAGCGTGTCGGAAACGTGCAGCGGGGTCCCGTTCACGTCCGCGCCCGCGCCACGGACCGCGCTGTACATCTCATCGTACATCGGCGCGTAGACGACCCCCATCAGAGGTGTATCATGCGCGTCCGTCAGAGCAATACTGATGGCAAAGTGCGGCAGGTCATGGGCGAAGTTAATCGTGCCATCAATGGGATCAATATACCAGCGATACGCGGCGTTGTCGCGGTCGGCATCCGCGCCCGCCCCTTCTTCACTGACGATACGATGATCCGCGTAAGCGGTGCGCAACCCGGAGACGATAATGCTTTCCGCTGCGCGGTCGCCTTCGGTCAGAAAGTCGTAGCGGCTGCCCTTGTGCGTCAGTTGATGAGGCTGATTATACAGTTGAATCAGTGCTGCCCCGGCTTGCCGCGCCAGGTCGATTGTGAATGTGCGCGCGGCGTGTAGATCAATCAAAAGCAAGCCCCTTTTACTAACGCAGTACAACGTTAAGTCAAGCCTACTCTAGATTCAAAAAGCGCGCACATTTCTTGGTGAAAATTCACACAATCCAGCGTTACTTCTTGAGCAAATCACGTAACGCGGCTTCAAGCTGTGTGAACCTGAACTGATAGCCCAGATCGAGCAGCTTTTGCGCGCTCACCCGCTGGCTGTCGAGCAGAGTCGCGGCAATATCACCCAGCGCGATGCGCAGCGCCAGTTCCGGGGCAGGGAAGATCGCCGCTGTTCCCATGACCTTTGCCAGCGTTTTGACGAACTCTTTGTTCTGCACAGGGTTCGGCGCAACAATATTGATCGGGCCCTCTGCGGCTTCGGTCATCATCAGGTGACGGATCGCGCCGCACTGGTCGTCGTTATGAATCCACGACATCCACTGCTTGCCGCTGCCAAGCGCCCCGCCGAAGGCGCGCGCCGCCAGCATCAAGGGTTGCAGCGCGCCGCCGGACGGGTCCAGCACGATGCCCGTGCGGATTTTGACGATGCGCGTCGGTGCGCCGTCGGCACTGTCTTCCCAGGCGGTGCAGGTCGAGCCGAACCAGTCGTCCGCCGCGTGCGCGCTTTCCGGCAGGATCTCATCGCCGCGATCGCCATAGATGCCAATCGCGCCTGATTGAATCAGCACACGCGGCTTTTCGGTGGCGGCGATAATGGCGTCTTTGACCGCGTGTCCGGCAGACAGTCGGCTTTCCAGCACCTTCGTCTTGTGCGCTTCCGTCACCGGGAAGGTGATGATTGGCTGCCCGGCAAGATTGATGATCGCCGTGTCGCCGTTGATCAGTTTGCTCCAGCCTTCGCCCGTTTCACCGTCCCATTGCTGAGCGCGCACGCCTGTCGGCAGCTTGCTCGCCTTCTGCGGATTGCGCGTCAGCACGATAACTTCATGCTTGTCCGCGAGTAACTGCGCCGTCAGCCGTCGCCCGATTAAACCCGTACCGCCCGTGATGATCACACGCATCGTTCATGCTCCCCGTGTGGCAGGTGATAGTGATGTTCACCAAATTCTGAATCTGGCAAACAGTGTAATACGATCTCATGAGTCGGTGATGAGATGTATTCAGCGAATCGTCACCGTCCCGATCACGACATGATCGCCGCCGCCATCAACAGTCAGCCGGGCGTAAGGCAGCGCACTGTCATACATCCCGGCGATCAGCGTGTACGTGCCGGGCGGCGTATCCGGCGGCACAATCAGTGCATGGCGATCCGTAATGCCGACGCCCAACTGCCAACTGTTGGTCGGCGCAGAACCGCCCTGCGGCTCACTATCGTGCTGTGTAACCAGTACGCCGTCGCTGTTCAAAAGTTGCACAAAGACCTTGTAGCGCTGCTCAATCGGCTGCTCCGTCAGGTTAAGCCATGTCAGCGAGACCAACAGTGGCGCGCCGGGCTGTCCTTCGTTGGTGTAGCTCGCGGTGACAGACATGCGCTCGCCATCGAGTTCGGCGTAAACTTCGCCATCCACCATCGGCGAGGGACTTGAGGTGGACATGATGTAGTGCGCCAGCCGCACATCGCCGTACCAGACATCGCCTACGCTGAAGCCATAAAAATCGAGCGTGCCTTCAACGATCTGGTTCGGGTCGCGCTCGCGGTCGCCCCAGAACAGCGTCATCACTTGCCCATACATGCCCTCGTTATTGCCGCCCGCCGCCTCTACCAGGTCAAGCATCGCCACACGGGTTTGCTCATCGTCGCCGCCCAAGCCCGCAGGCAGTCCGATCACCTGCGCATCGCCGCGATAGTAGTAGCCGAAGACTTCCGCCTGATTCGGTCCGTTCAGCACAATCACATCGCCCGCTTGCAGTTCCGCTTCCGCCAGCCGCGCCATCGCGCGGTAGTCGGCGCGCTGATACGCCGGATCGTGATAAAGCGGCTGCAAGCCCTGCCACAACGTCACCAGCACCGCAAACGCAGCCACCAGACCGGCGAGGCGGGTGAGGGTAGGGCGCCAATTAACTTCACCCCGCACAACTTCCTCTTGGTGACGTCTCGCACCCCTCACCGCGCGCGGAGAGGGGACGGGGGTGAGGTCTCTGGACAGTTTTGTAGCGGTTAACCCCTCCCATAACACCCACACGCCGCGCCCCATCCACAGTGCCGCGCCGATCTGTGCTGGCAGCAGGAACTTGAGGTTGTTCGGGCGGAACAACTCCTGTGCCAGAAACACGCCGATGGAGACGACCACCAGCGTGACCGGAACGAGCAGCGCCCAACTATCGCCCGCGCGCCCGCGCCGAACGATGATCAAGCCGAACAGCAGCAGCAGCCAGGGGACGGCAAGGCTGGTGTTCTGTCCGGTGATGCCGTAGACCAGCCACGCCAGTATCGTACCGAACGCCTCCGCAATGGGCGTCGGTTGACCGGTGCTGGGCCAGGTCGTGATCTGTTGCAGCGCGGTCGGCAGCCAGGGCAGGAACAACAGCAGCGCGAGCAGGTTAGCGGCGGTGAAGCGGAGAAGGGGCACGTAACGAGTGACCAGAGACGAGGGACGAGTTTTTAGTACAGAGTGCAAAGTGCAAAGCACAATGAGTATCCCCTGCGCCAGCATGACGTAGACGTAGGCATACTGCGTGTACAGTCCGGCAGCGTTGATGAGCGCCAAAGGGAGGATGAAACGCCAAGACGCAAAGGACGCCAGGAAACGTTGCAGCGGCGACCCGTCGAGGCGCCCCTCCCTAACTGATTTGGCGTCCTTGGCACCTTGGCGTCTCAATCGTCCACCAGACCCCACCATATTCACCAGCGCCCACAAACTCAGCCCCGCCCATAACGCCAGCAGTGCGTACATGCGCGCTTCCTGTGCGTAGTAAATGCTGAAGCTGTTGAGCGCGATGAACAGCGCCGCCGCCACGCCTGCCACCGTGCCGAACAGCCGCCTGCCGAGCGCATAGGTGACGGCGACGGTGAGCAGGCTGACGAAGGTGGAGAATGCCCGCAGCGCGAACTCCGTCTCACCCACTAGCAGCCGCCAGCCTGCCAGCAGCCAGTAGTAGCCGGGCGGGTGGATATCGCGCCCGGCATGGTAGGCAATATCGGTCAATGTGCGGGTCGCCTGGATGTAGCTGCTGCCTTCGTCATTCCAGAACGACTGCGCGCCGAGCAGGTGAACGCGGACGGCGAACGCAAGTAGGAGGATGAAAATCAGGATGAGGAATGAGAAATGAGAAAGAAGTGCAGCGTACAGAGCAGGGAGTGCATCATAGGGGCGCCTCATAAGGCGTCCGTTTGAGTTGGCGTCCTTTGCACGTTGGCGGTTCAAATTCGCATTCATACGCGCACCCGCCTGCGCCAGCGCCAGACGATGAATGCTGCCGCAATCCCGATCACCGCCAGTCCGATAAGTGCGTTTGTCCCCGTGCGATCAATGATGGTCACTGCATCGACTTCGAACGGGCGCGGCGACGAGAACGTGATCGTCCGCGTTTGCGCGTTCAGCGATAGGAACAGATGTCCGGTCTGCCAGTCGGGGTTGGCGCGGCTTGCTCCAATAGACAGCGGCGGATCATCCCCAACGCGCACATTCAGCGGCTCATCTCCGCGCCAGCGCAGCACTACCTCGGTGCCGTGCGCGGTCAGCGTGAGTGCCGTCGTCTGCATCCCGCGCCCAAACTGTGCGTCGGGGTCTTCGATTGACACAGCATCGGCGCTGAAGGTCAGGAAGCGCGCCTCTTCCTGATGCGTACCTTGATACAGGATCGGCTGCTCAGCAGCGATGTGCTGGCGCATGGCGTCATAGATGGGCAGCGGCGCAAAGTCAGGATCGACCATCTTGAAATAGTAGTACGCCTGATTGCGGTCGGCATCGCTGGCAGGCTTGAAATACCACAGGTTGATCACGCCGAGCCAGTTCCATTCGCGCTGCGCCCGTTCGAACGCCAGCGGCATATAGCGCGCCGCCTGCTCCGGCGTGACGATGCCGAAGTTGCCATACTGGATGGTCACGACCGACGGGTCTTCCGGCTGCGCGTTCCATGCCGCCTCTGCCAGCCAGATCGGTTTGTGGGCATCGCCGTTGGCAACCATGATGTCGCGGATGTAGAGGTGATGGCTGAACGTCAGCGTTGTCGGGCGCATCCGCTGGTCGGTCGGTCCGCTGTAAAAACCGTAGCCCTGTGTGGACATAATGTCGAAGCAGTCGCCCGCACCCGCGTCATACATGCGCTGCAAAAAGACCAGATCACTTAGGTTGCGCTCGGTCAGATTGATGGTCGGCGCGAGCGCGGCGGCGATGACGACGATGTTCGGGTCAACCGTCTTGAGCGCGACGTAGGTGCGGCAGAGCATATCGGTATACGCCTCAGGATTGACCGCCTGCTCGCCCCATTCGGGGTAAATATTCGGCTCATTCCAGATCTGATAATGGAAGATGCGCCCCTGATAGCGCGTGGCGACAGCGACGGCGTAGTTGACAAAATCCTGAATATCGTCCGGCGGCGCTTTCTCGCCAATCGCGGGGTCGCTGTGCGTCCAGACGGGCGGATTGCTCAGACGCACCTGCAAGCGCAGCCCGTGCTGCTCGACAATCTCGACGATATGATCGTACTTATCCCATGCGCTGATCTCGTCAATCACGCCATCGCCGGTGACATCGTTGCGCCGATCCGTGAAGTCGCCGCGTGCGTGGATTTCGATGTCTTCCCAGGGGAACTCCTGACGTATCCAGCCGAAGCCCGCATCGGCGATCATCTGCACCTGGCGGTCGCGCTTGGCGACTTCTACTTCCTGCTGCAAGAAGGTATTGACGCCGTAGGGGTTATCACTGACGTGCTGAATCGGCGCGAGTGCGTCGGTGCGCGGCTGCGTCCGCGTGAACGCGCCAAGCCATTCGACAACCCCACGCAGTTGGGGCAGCGGTTCTTCTTCGCCCGTCACCGACCACAACGCCTGCCATGCCAGCCCGCGATTGGCGAGGTCAAGCGCCAGCAGCCCGGCAAGGACGAGGGCGAGGGTGACGAGGAGAGCAAGTGAGCGTATGGTTCGTTTCATCATGCGCCGCATTATAGCCACCTGATGGATGCAAGGCTATCGCAGTCGCGCTATAATGTATACCGTAATGTCGATTTGCATTCAGGAGGCATGACGATGCCGAGTAATGGTCACAAGAAGCTGGAAGCGCTCAAGGATGATGCAGCGCAGGAACTGCGCGAGTTTGGGCGCGAAGTGCGTCACAAGGCAAATGACGCCAAAAAGGACGTTGTGAGCAAGCTGTACGACGCCGCAGAAGGCATTCGCCGCGAAGTGCGCGAAAGCAAAGCCAGTAAAGACGCGCGCCATTCAGCGGACAGCGTGGCACGCCAGTTAGAGAAGGCGGCGCATTACATTAACCGTCATTCATTCGAGGACATGGGTGAGGACGTCGAAAAGATTGTGCGGCGTCCCCCGGTGCGCATTGTATTGATCGCATTGGTCGTCGGGCTGGTCATTGGCTTAATCATGCGCAACAGCAACCGCAAGCTTGAAGTACGTGGGGATGTCGAGATCAAACCGTAGACTTTGAGCACATAGTTCGGGTTACAATGCAGGTCGGGCGTATGCCCGACCTTTTCTTTTGTACACAAACCGATTGGAACCTGAGATGAGCCTCACAAAACGCCTTGATGCTGCCCGCGATGCTTTTGTCAATGGAGACACAAGACGCTGTGAAGACCTGCATAGCCCTGCCAGCGTTGCTCAAATTGCAGTCTCAAGCGCTAACCGAGAAGGTGAAAGTCTGCTTGGGCGATATCTGGGTGATTTTGTGTATGGTGGTCTAGATGGCATTATCACCACATTTGCCGTAGTCAGTGGTGTAGCTGGCGCCCAATTGGGTGCACCGATTATCCTGATCCTGGGCATTGCAAATCTGCTTGCAGACGGGTTTTCGATGGGCACCGGAGCATATTTGTCATCAAAAAGTGAGAGAGAGTTCTATGACCGAGAGAAACAGCGCGAACTCTGGGAGATCGAACAGGTACCCGATGGGCAGCGCAACGAGCTTCGTACACTCTATGTAACAAAAGGCTACACGCCCGAAGAAGCTGATCAACTTGTTGCAATACAATCTCAACATCGAGAGCGTTGGGCAGAAACAATGCTGGTTGAGCAGGCAGGATTGCTCAAGGACGAGACCAATCCCTTCAAAAGCGCGGTTGCTACTTTTGCTGCTTTCCTCATCGCAGGCGCACTACCTTTAATTATCTATCTTGTCGGACTTGTAGTTCCTGTGGCAGATAACACCGCTTTCCTTATATCAATGATTTTGTCGGGAGTAGCGCTCTTCACATTGGGTGCAGCAAAGGTCGTCGTCACCAAACTTAATCCTGTCCGAAGTGGGATGGAAATGCTCATCATCGGCGGGTTCGCTGCATTAGTAGCCTATGTTGTCGGCGCGCTGCTAAAGAATATTGGGGGTTGAGATGGTCAAATTCACAATTCTCTTTCGCAAGGCGGTCAATACCGAACGCAACGAACATGTCTATCAGGACTTCCTGGCATTGATAGAACGCATGCCAGATGTGCAGCGGCGCCAGGCGAACACAGTGCTGGGCAGTCCGTTTGGCGACTCGCCCTACTACCGCGTGCTGGAAGTCTACTTTAAGGATTTCGACACGCTCAACGCCTCGCTGCGGTCGCCCGCCGGGCAGGAAGCGGGCGGCGAACTGCAACGACTGCCGCCCGGCTCGTTCGAAATGTACTTCGCTGACGTGTACGAGGAAGCAGGTGGGAAGACACCATGAAACTGCTGATTGACCGCATTCGTGCTGAGGGGCGCAACCTCGGCAAAGGCATTCTCAAGATCGACAGCATCCTCAACCATCAGATCGATCCGGGGCTGATGATGGAGATGGGGCAGGAGATGGCACGCCGCTTCTCCGGCATCGCGATTGACCGCATCCTGACGGTCGAAATCAGCGGCATCGCGCCCGCGCTCATGACCGGGCTGGCGCTCGGCGTGCCCGTCGTCTACGCGCGCAAGACCAAGCCGATCACGATGGCGGGTCCCGTTTTCCTCGAAACCGCGCCCAGCCATACCAAAGGCGGCGAAGTCAACCTGCTCGTCTCGGCAGAGTTCCTGCCGCCGCACCAAAACATCCTCGTCATTGACGACTTCCTCGCCACCGGGCAAACGCTGCTCGCGCTCGCCCGTATCGTCGCCAGCGCCAACTGCAATCTGGCGGGCGTGGGCGTGGTGGTCGAAAAATCATTCGAAGGCGGGCGTGCCATTCTTAAAGAAGCAGGCTACCTGGACTTACCTGTACACGCGCTGGCGGTTATAACCAATATGGATGATGGTAAGATTGTGGTTGCCGACTAAGTCTGCATAACACTCTGTAGGGCAGGACATATCTTGCCCCTACACAACACGATTTGGAGCCAGCATCTTGACCAACTTTGTCTCCGCGATTGGCAGTGCATTTGCGCCACTGCGTTTACCCAATTTCCGCCTGTACATCGGTGCTCAACTCGTTTCAAACGTCGGCACGTTCCTGCAGCAAACCGCGCAGGCGTGGGTGGTATGGGAACTGACCAATTCGGAAGCTGCTCTCGGTCTGGTCACGCTCTTCAACGCGCTGCCGATGCTGCTGTTGACCCCCTGGGCGGGCGTGTGGGCAGACCGCCTGGATCGCCGCAAGCTGCTCTTGACCACGCAGGCGACAATGATGGCGCTGGCGGTTCTACTAGCGCTGCTCGTGCAAACCAACACCGTCCAAATCTGGCATGTGTATGTGCTATCACTGCTGCTCGGCGTGGTAACAGCGTTCGACTTCCCGACGCATCAGGCGTTCCTGGGCGACCTGACAGGTATGGGCGAGGTGCGCAAAGCCGTCAATATGAATGGTATGGTCTTGCAGGGCAGCCGCATGATCGGTCCGGCACTGGCGGCATGGCTGATCAGTCAGTCCGGCGCGGCGACTGCCTTCTGGGTCAACGCCCTCACTTTCGTCGCGGTCATCATCGCGCTCACGCGTGTACGTGCGAGCCAGGCGCGTTCAGATCGGCTTCATGAAGCGCCGCTGAAGCAGCTCGGCGACGCGCTGCGTTTTCTGCGCACACAGCCACGCATGATCGACATGTACGCCATGACTGGGTTGATCACGTTTTGCGCTTGGGCGGTTATCCTGAATTTGATGCCATCAGTGGCGGATACCATCCTCGGTGGTGGCGCCGAGACGTTCGGCTCACTGACGGCGGCATCGGGCGCAGGCGCATTGGTGGCGCTGCTGTTCGTCGTACCGATCACGCAGGCGCAGGCGCGCGGCGGTGTCGTACTGACGGGCGCGCTGATCTGGACGGGATTGTGGCTGGCGGTCTTCGGCGCTTCGACTTCCGTGCCGCTGTCGATG
>JANRJX010000159.1:0-5155 GCA_033763755.1 Chloroflexota bacterium | reverse complement strand
CGCCGACGGGCTGAGCAGCGTCAGCCAGCGGTACGTGTCGAGCCAGGGGAAACGGCTGAACAGGCGCAGGCTCGCCTCGAACTGCTGGATGGCCGGGGCATACGCGCCCGCCCGCAGCATCTGCACGCCCGTCCGGTGCGGGCGCAGCAGCGTGAGCGTCGCCAGCCGCGACCAGACGAGGTACGCGCCCGCGCCGATGAGCAGCGGCAGGTACGGGCTGCTGTCCGTCGGGACGACCAGGTAGAGGACCGCGACGAGCGCGGAGACGACCACAATCTGCAGGATGATGAAGCTGCGGCTGTAACTGCCGACCGTCCTGCGCTGGGTCGTATTCGCACGGGTTGACATTCGCTGGGCTCCTCTCCACGTTCCCCTGGGCATCCCGATTATAGTGCATCTCGGTCAACTATTCGGGAGCGCAGGGATGGGCCCCCAGATCTTCAGGAGGCTGCCGTGGACCCAGCCCGCCTGGACCAGTTCAAAGGCAGCAGGAAGTACACGCCGGGCAGCACGTAAATCGCCAGCGCGAGGTAGGGATGAATGAAGCTGCACACGAAGCCCAGTCCATACAGCAGTGGACCGAATGCATTGCGGCGCGTGATGATGCGCACCGCCTGCCTGGGCATGGTCGGGTCGATCAGGCGGGCAGCCACGGCATACCATCAGGTAACGTTATACGCCACACCGCCCAGCGTCCACACGCCTCCATAGAGCGCTGCGCCGACCTGGGTCTGCGCCGGGTTCGCCAGGGTGCTGGCCAGCAGCGTCGTCACGAAGGGAATGACGACGACGCTGAGCAGCATGATCGCGTTGAGCACCAGCAGCGGGTGATCCGTTCGCGCGATGAAGCGGAACAGGTGGTGATGATTGCTCCAGGTGCTGGCGATGAGCAGGTAGCTGAGCAGCAGCCCGGCGAAAATTGCCCACTGATCGGCCAGCTCACGCAGCAGAGACTCGGCGCTGCCATCCGTCTGCGGCAGGGACACGCTGAAGATGAGGAGGGTAGCAGCGGTGGCGAAGATGCCATCGCTGAAGCCTTCCAGACGGGTAGTGCCGCGCTCGTCGTCGCGGGCAAACGCGAAAGGGTCGCGTTCCTGGGGTGTGTCGGACGGCATCATTCGTTCGTAGTCAGCCCCTATGGTTTCAGAAATCGGTAGGCCACCTGCGGATTATAGGCAAATCCAAGCTTGCCCATCAGCAGCCCGAAGGGTTCGAGCAGGCGGGCATCCTGTAGGCTTCCGGCATCCACGGGGTCGAACTTGGCATCGCGGATGAGCTGGACCGCCGTCGCTTTCGCGCTGGCATCATCCCCGACGTAGAACAGGCTGGGCGGCGCGTCCGATGCCGTCATGCGCGAGCGAATCACATCCGACCAGACAGTATTGAACGCCGCGACGACATGCGCACCCGTCTTCTGCGCCAGCGTTTCCGCGCCTGACGATGTGAACCCAACGGCCAGACGCTCATCGTCATCCGTCATGGGCAGCATACACGTGATGACGGTCCTGCCGCGCAGCGACCCCGCTTCTGCCAGCGCATCCTCCAGCGCACGCCAGGGGACGGCGATCAGCACCGCATCGGCGCTGGCGGCTTCGGCGGGTGAAACTGCTGCCGCGCCGTGTCCTGCCCTGTGCGCCAGCGTTTCCAGTTTGCGCCGATCCCGCGAGTAGCTGAACAGCACCTGGTGCCCTGCGTGCGCCCAGCTTGTACCGAGCGCACTGCCCATCAATCCTGAACCGATGACGCCGATCTTCATGTGAACTCCTTACCCGTTCGACGACGTAGTCAGCCATTCCGCTTTCACGCCCTGCATTTCGAGCAGGGTTCGCGCACCATGCACGATCGTCGCCGTGAACATATGCCGGGTGATACACCAGGCATCCCCCATCTGCGTGAGGGTGTAGTCGTAATAGCCGTGTACCGTCCATGTCGAATCACCATCGGGTTGGGGCAGCCAATGGGTCGCCTGCACATAGACGAGTGCCTGCGCTTGATCACCGCTGATCCTCACCCGATGATTGCCGAGTAAATGCTGCGTTGCCCGGTAGCGACCCAACCCCGTTTGCCAGCTTGCGATCAGCTCATCTGCCTTCACCTGTCCAGGAGCGCCGCCAACCAGCGATGTGTAATCGACCGCCACTTCATCGGCATACAACGCTTGCAATTGCTCCCACTGACGCAGGTCAGCGTAGATCGCGACGCCGTTCAACACATCGACAATCGATTGATGAGCGTTCATCACGAGTGCTCCTCTACATTGAAGGTGCTGCCCAAACTGCCGCCAAACGACTGCTGTAGGATGATCGGGTTGAAGTATTCGCGGAACAGGACAATCCGGCCGTTTTCGACGTGAAACAGCCCGCAGTAGCTGTTGTTGTAGACGCCGCCGTTCAAGAGTTCAATCTGCCCGCTGTACTCGGCAAACACCCATCCTGGTTCTTCGAGCGGACGCACGACCAGTCCGGGAAAGACCATCCGTCCATACGCGTCCGGCAGGCCGCCATACTGCCGCCGTACCGCGTCAATGCCCTCCAGCAGCGAGGGAAAGCCCCGCGGCGCGAAGGGCATCTCCTGCCGCCCGTCGGCCGCCCACAGTGCAAAGAACGGCTCCATATCCATCGCTTCCAGGGTGGCGAAAAACTGCTGCACCACCGAAACAGCCTGTTCGTGAGTCGTCATGACTCGGCCTCCTCAAGTCAGCATTCGTATCATTTCAACGGGCGGCAAGAATGCCGTTCCTACAGGATCGTGCTGGTAGGGACGCCTTTGTTGGCCTCCGTGCACGCTTTATTTCGAGAACCTACTTCAGAGCGTGCGCTCGAAATGAGCGTGCACAGCTTCGACCGACTTGGACACCTGCGGTTCCTGATCGTAGAAGTCCAACTGTTCGCCCTGGGTCCAGAAAATGTCCTTGGGCGCGGTCACAGCGGCGAAATAAGCCTTTGCGCCATCCGGGACGGCCGCCGCTTCGCTGTGGACGATGAGCAGCGGCACGCGAAGCTGCGCGCCGTACTGAACGCCGTCAAATTCGAGCCAGTCGCGCCATGCCATCACCGCAAAGCGGTTCGTCCACTGCGGCAGCGCGCCGCGCGCGGGATTGAGATAGAAATCGAGGGGGAAGGGCATGGCTGCATCGGGGTTGTTCGGATCACACGCGGGGACGTAATCGACTTCACCCGTCGCGTTGAAGTTGCGACGCGCGGCATCCGCTAAAGCAAGCCGGTGCTGCACGCCTTCCTCGCCGCCGTAAATCGCCCGCACCAGCGCGGCATCATGCAGCCAGGGGGCGACCAGTGCCAGCGATTTCACCCGCGCATCGCCCGCTACCGTGCCCGACATGTAGCCAGCGCTGGCGCAGATGCCCAGCGCGCCGATGCGTTCGGGATCGACGAAAGGCAGCGAGGCCAGATAGGTCACGGCGTTTCGGTTATCCTCGATCTTCAACGCGGGCGACTCGTACTGGCGAGGTTCGCCGCCGCTTTCGCCGTAGTTGCGGAAGTCGTAATCGAGCGTCACACAGCCGCGCTGTGCCAGCCGCTCGGCGTAGCGATCCGACATCTGCTCCTTGACGGAGGTCCAGGTGCCGCCCACCACGACGCCCGGGTAACGCCGCGCCGGGTCGAAGTTCGGCGGCAGAAACAGATTGCCTTTCAAGGAGACGCCTGCGCTGTCAAAGGTGATCGCGTTCCTGCCTGCATGCCATGCGTTCATCAGCATGTGTCCTGTTGCAAAACGTTACATTCACTCTAACAAAGAGTGTACCTGGGCGTTAGGACGTTTCTGCTCGGCGTGTGTACGTTCGCGCTCAGGCGCGCGGCGTGGTGCCCGTCAGCCGTTTGTAGTGGCGAAGCAGATGGCTGTGATCGGCAAAGCCGACCCTCAGCGCCACATCCAGCACCGTCAGCGCCGGGTCGCGCAGCAGTTCACGCGCCGCCTCGACTCGCTGTTGGATCACGTACTGGTGTGGAGCAGTGCTATATGCGCGCTTGAACAGGCGGCTGAAATGGGCAGGGGTCAGGTGAACGGTTTCAGCCAGCGCTTTCAGCGAGATGTCTTCGGCGAAGTGGGCATGGACGTATTCGAGCGCGGGGCGCAGACGCCGTTGCAGCGCGGCAGTATCGTCCTCCGGCGGCTGGGCCGCAGCGGGCGCGAGCGTATAGCTGCGCAGGAGATGCACCACGATCTGCGTCCTGAAGCTGTCGTAGAGCAGTTGGCTGCCTACACCGGGGAAGCGCATTTCGCTCAACAGCGCGCGCCCAAGCTGCGCCAGGACGGGGTCGGGCCGCCCGAAGTGATCGACCAGGCGGTGCCTGGCTAAATCGATGGCCAGTTGGTCCGCCGCCTCGGCGATGATGCCGGGCGCGAGGTTGATGTACAGCGCGTTCACGACCTCGGCATGGGCGTAGCGAACCGGTTCGCCGGCCGGGGTGAAGACGACATCGCCCGGCTGAAAGCGGTGAACCGTCTTCACGCCCTCCCGCCAGTGGGCAATCGTCGCCGCCGCGCCCAGATGCAGGCCAATGACGTGGTGCGGCAGGGGGGACGTGTTGCGGCCTGGCGTGGTCTGAATGTGCTCGACGATCAGGCCGGGGGCCGTGCCGATCGTCAGCATGTGAAATGTGGACAGCAGGTTTGGGACAGGGATATCCATCAGGTTGGGGCCTCTGGATGGCTTGCAATCACTGATCAGGAACCGTCGAGGGTATGTCGAACGCTGCGGGGAGAGACGGCATGTCACGCGTCCAGGACAGGACGCGTGACGAGGATTGTAGCATGTTCCTGGTAACGCCGTCAGCACTTGCGGTCCGCGCCACGATTTACGTCGTTCATCGCCTTAAGTAGTATTGAGGAAAAAATCCTGAGTACTGGGTTCGGAAGGTCGTTCGCTGTTCAGCACTCAGCACCCAGCACTTCTTAGCTGTAGCGCATCATGCGGCGGGCGAAGAACGGCAGTACGGCGTGAAGCAGGCGCAGGCCCCGCGCTGGCCCTATCCACATCTCAAAGCGCTCCTCAGACATGCCGTCCAGCACCGCCCGTGCCACCGACGCTGCCGAGACCTTCGCCACGTCGCGCCCGGCGGTCATCGGCGTATCCACCAGCGGGGGAAGCGCTTCGAAGACCTTGACGGAGGTCCCTTCAAGCTGCCAGCGCAGC
>JANRJX010000158.1:0-1964 GCA_033763755.1 Chloroflexota bacterium | reverse complement strand
GTACAGTTTATGCAGACAATGACTCTAGTCTGGAAAGGTGGCCAGTATGATTCGTGAACACATAAGCAATGCCCATTTTGATTTCACAATGGCGTTTTTGGGAAAGCCTGACTTCACATCGAATACTATTCGAGTACCTGTAAGAATATTTGGAATAACAGCAGGATATCCAGGTATCACGAGAGATACCTATTACGAACGCTGCACGCTACTTTATGATGGAGTCAGCGCTTCTCAGCGGACAATCCTGAAATATCTGAAGTATAACGCGCATGAAAAATCTGGATTTGCTCCAGAAATAAAAAGAGTTGATAGTGAATTCTCGGAAAGCGGAACAGACGAGAAATCATACGTATTTTACTTAGGTACAGTATCGGAAGACTTGCGAGCGTGGGTTGAGTGGGAAATCATTGCTAAGAGCGTATCTATCATCGATGAGATTCTCTTGAAGGTAAATTACAGACAAGAATGAAAGCAAATACAAAGAGATTTGGGTTTAGCAATACATCGACTGGCCCCATTGGAGGAGGCGATTTCCGCGCTTGAACGTTTCAATATGCCCAGTGGCACGTTTCTGTGGGGCTTCAGGGATGCGCTGCATAACGACTACACCTCGCCGCCCGACTTCAACCTGCTGCTGCTGGTCGGCAGCATTCTGATAGAACCCATCGACTGGGTAGTGACTGGCGTTGATGTCATCGGTGACCTGGCGCGGGGAGACTTCGGGTCCGCCGCTGCGAACACCGCGCTCGCGGTGCTGCCCATCGCGGGCGGGTGGATGGACGATCTTGGCGACCTGCGTTATGCGCCGGATGATCCACCGGGAGGCGGCGGAGTTCCTGGCAATAGTCTGCTTCCTAATTCAAGCAGTGGTACTCAGGTTCACAGCTATGGTCAAGTATCTTGGTCTACCCCCAGTTTAATGGAGTAACAGTGGCTCAAGCTGCCATCGTGACCGGAGCAGCATAGGCGATGCCAGAGTGCAGCCGCTGCCGGTTGTAGAACACCTCAATGTAATCAAAGATCGCCATGCGCGCTTCCAACCGAGTCGCAAAGACCTGTCCATGAATCGCTTCGAGCTTGAGCGTGGCAAAGAAACTCTCCGCCATCGCATTGTCATAGCAGTTGCCTGAACCACTCATGCTGCGGATCACTTTTCCCTCACAGGCTTCCGCATAGAGTTGGTTGGCAAACTCGCTGCCCCGGTCGGAATGCAGGATCACGCCCGCAGGCGGGCGGTGATGCTGTAAGGCCATCGTCAAGGCAGCAACGGCAAGCTGCGCGTCATGGTGAATGCCCATCGACCAGCCAACAATCTGGCGGGTGAAATTGTCCAGTACCGTCACCAGATATAGCCAGCCTTCATGCGTCGGGATGTAAGTGGTATCGGTCACCCATTTCTCGTGTTCACGCTGTGCGCTGAAATTCTGTGCCAGCAGGTTCTCGACGACATAGCGATTTTGGACCGAGCGGGTCAGGCAAGGACGACGTTGCTTCGCCCGCACCGAGCGTAAGCCTTGTTCACGCATGAGACGAGCAACGCGCTTGCGTGAGGTGCAAATGCCGTGCGTCCGCAGCGCTGCCTCGACCCGGTTACTCCCATACGTCTGGCGGCTGTCCTGAAACACCGTTTGTATCTGGGTGCTTAGCTCGTCGTCGCGCTGCTCGTGTGCGCTCGTCTTGGTTTCACGCCAAGCGTAGTACCCGCTCTCGGACACGTCCAGTACCCGGCACAACTCCCTAACGGCAACTGTTTCGCGGGACTGTTCCATCACGGCATATCGCTCGGCTTTTCCTGGCTGACAATCGAGATAGCTTTTTTTGCACCTGAATGGTCGCCTCTTTCTGCGCGACCGTCCGCTCCAACTCACGGATGCGTTTGCTCAGTTCGCTCATCGTCGCCGTATTCACGTCCAACACTTCCGGTTGCCCGAACTGCTTCATCCAGTGGTGTAAGGTTTTGT
>JANRJX010000157.1:0-2408 GCA_033763755.1 Chloroflexota bacterium | reverse complement strand
CACGGTGACGTTGCGGATGTCCTCGATGGCGAAGCGGAAGAGCGGGTGCTGGCTGTGCGCCGCCACATTCTCAAATCGACCGGTGGATAAGTTGTCGATGATGGTGACGTGCGTCCCTTTGGCGATCAGAGCTTCGGCCAGGTGGCTGCCGATGAAGCCTGCGCCGCCGGTGATGAGAGCATGGGTCATCCAGGCAAGCTTTCTGTGTGCAAAGTCGCGCGGGATGATACCACTTCCGCCGCCGAGGGACAAAGGTCGGGAGTGGTGGCCACGAGCGCATTAGGGGTTTGCTTGAACAAAGGGGGAGAACCTTTTCTTTCGTTCAAATCCTTCCCATGTGTTGACACCCCGTGCCGTTTTACATATTGTAAGTCGTCTTTGAATACGGCAATCTATTAAGCCGATACCGATATTCGTCAGTGCAGGTTCCGTTCGCGATCGCTTGAGGATGGCTGGCCTAAGGTAGGGCTTCGTGACCGATAAAGACAACGCCCGCGCACAGATTGCTGCCCTGGTCCAAAAGTTTGACCGCACCCCCAGGAAAGACATCGCTGGATACACGGAGCAGCAGATGCGCGTCTCGTTCATTCTGCCGCTGTTCGAGGCGTTGGGATGGGATATTACCAGCCCTGCCGAGATGAGCGCGGAAGAAAACATTTCACGCGGGTTTGTCGATTTTGGTTTTTATCTGCACGGCGTTCCGGTCTTCTATCTGGAGACGAAGCGCGCCCGCGAGGACATCAATCGCCAGGAATATATGAAACAGGCCATCAACTACGCCTACCTGAAAGGCGTGACCTGGGCGGTGCTGACCGATTTTGACGAGATGATGGTCTTCAACGCCGAGTGGGAGGACGACGACCCGGAAAAGACGCGCCTGTTCCATTTGCGCCACGCCGATTACGCGGGGAGCAGCTTCGACGATTTGTGGCTGCTCTCGAAGGAAGCTATGGGCGGGCGTGAGATCGACCGTCTGGCGGAGCGCGTCGGTAGGAAGGCGAAGCGCGAGCCGGTCACCAGTATCCTGTTCAAGAAGTTGACCGAATGGCGCTACCGCCTGTTCCAGAACATCACGACGATGAAGATGACGCTGTGGGCGACCGATCCGCACGAGGTCGATAACGCTGTCCAGAAGCTGATCGACCAGCTGATCTTCATTCGCAGCATGGAAGATCGGGGTATCGAAGAGGCGCGCTTGCAGCCGCTGCTGCGCCAGAAAAAGCGCGGCGACTATTTTGGCGAACTTCTGAAGCTGTTTCGCGAACTGGACACCATTTACAACAGCAACCTGTTCGCGCAGAGCAACCTCGACTTCATGGAGCTGCACGACCCCGACCTCGTGCGCGAGATCATCGATGGGCTCTACATCATCGAAAAGGGGCGGATGGCGCGCTACGACTTCAACGCCATCGACGCCGACGTGCTGGGCGCGGTCTACGAGCAGTACCTGGGCTTCAAGGCGCAGGACCCACAGGGGAAGAGCAAGCTTGACCCGCGCAAGCGTGAAAAGCGCAAGGCACAGGGCATCTACTACACGCCCAAGTTTGTCGTCCGCTATATCGTCCAGGCGACGCTGGGGCGCAAGCTGGCGGAAGGCGCGGACGCCCACAAGCTGCGCATCCTCGACCCGGCGTGCGGCAGCGGCTCGTTCCTGATTGAGGCTTTCGACGTGCTCGACCGCCACTTCGCGACGACCGAGCCGACCGAAGACCCGCAGAAGATTGCCGAGCGGCGGCAGCGCATCCTGCGCGAGAACCTGTTCGGCGTCGATCTGGACGACCAGGCGGTAGAGGTGACGCGGCTGAACCTGGCGCTGCGGGCGGCGTACACGCGCGAAAAGCTGCCGCTGCTGACGAACATCAAGCATGGCAACAGCCTGATCGACGACCCGGCGGTGGCGGGCAGCACGGCGTTCCGGTGGGAGGAGCGGTACGCGGAGGTGATGGCGGCGGGCGGTTTCGACGTAGTGATCGGCAACCCGCCATACATTCGCATTCAATCGCTGCCCAGCGACCAAGTTGCATGGATGAACGACCGATATGAAAGTGCGACGGCAAACTATGACATCTATATCCCATTTGTCGAGCGCGGTTTAAGCCTGCTCAATTCGAGCGGTGTCATGAGTTATATCCTCCCACATAAATTCTTCAACGCGCAATATGGTCGAAATCTGCGCGGGTTGATTGCGCGGGGAAAGCACCTTTCAGAAGTTGTGCATTTTGGCGATCAGCAGGTGTTCGAGGGGGCGACGACTTATACAGCCATCCTTAGAAGTCATTTCAAAACAGGTGGGATTGCAGATAAAATGAGGGCATGAACAGACGACATGAAGTGACCGACGCCCAGTGGCAAGTTATCGAGCCGTTACTGCCCAAGCCCAAGCGGACGGGCAGACCACGTGCGGACGA
>JANRJX010000156.1:0-20771 GCA_033763755.1 Chloroflexota bacterium | reverse complement strand
CGCTGTACGGATTGGATTTCTTCTTCACTCCAATGTTCCTTCCTTTATATGGGCATTCAACACATGCTGGCGAAATCTCCCGGTTGGACGAAAGCGTACATACACCCGCTTGACGGTGCGCCGTCCTACCGCACCGCCGCTGCGAAAGCTCTGCACCTCAACCAGCAGTTTGCCCAGATCGGCAACCGTCACTGTCTGACCGGGCTGTGCCAGTGCTTCCAACCAGAGTTCTGTCATCACTTCCAGCACCTCCGCCACGTCGCGCCGTTTCAGGCGCGGCAGGCGTTTGCTAATTTCGGTGACTGTCTGACGGTGATTCATCTTTACCCTTCTCCTGTCTTGCATTCGTTCCCATCCGGCTGTAAAGCGCGACTGGAAGCTAAAATCGGCTGAACGGATGTGATGCAGATTGGGAACGCATCCCGGTCACGGGTGCGTTCGGTGGGCGCGGCGAACCGCGTCCACGAGTGCGGCGGCATTTCTGCACCGCCGCACTCATGCAGGGGCGACTGCCGCTGCATCAGCCCCCACGGCGCATGAGTGGCGAGCGGATTTAGCTCGCTCCAGACCCCGTGAGAACCCTTCTGGTTACTCACAGCCGTTACACGGGGTCTGGCGAAGTCGCTGCGCCTCGACGCTGCGACCTGCATGGCAGTGCCATGCACTGCTTTGCTTTGTATGTAGGACACGTCTAGTTGTCGTCGATCCATCGCTACCACTTCGCTTTCTTCATCCGGTTTTCGCGCCGGGTTGCATCCTCGTTGGAAACTTCTTCGCCCTGTAAGATACCCTGCCCTGTGGGTGAACGCTTGTTGGACTGCACACCGCCATTGGCAGCAACATGCTGGATGACTCGTTCCACATAGCCCGGCAAGTCCATCAAGGCGGTGCGTATCCACGCAGTGTCGTCACACACCTGCGTGAAGCGTCCCGGATCGAACGGCTGTGGGATGTTTCTGGGGATGATCGGACGATAGCCACCCCGGTTATGTTCGATGTAATCGCGCATCATGTCCTTCATCACCGCGTTGCGGCTGCCACGCGGGATGCTGTTCCACCAAGCGATCAGATCGCTGTCCTCGCTGTAGGTCATTTTCACCGTCGCTGTCGCTCGTTTTTGCTTCGCCATACCTTAATCTCCTTTACAGGGTGTCCGAATCAGTCCGAATCGTGTCCGCACCTGACCGACACCCCATCACCCCTACACCATCACGATTGACGGGCGATAAACCGGGCGTAGTTCAGATACCCGCGTGCGTTGGCAAGCTGCGCGTCCCGCACCAGTGCAGTCTGCGGATACGCCTCACGCACGTCCTCGACCACCAGTTCAGCACCACCACCGGACAGGTAAATCACATCCACCGTTGTCCCGCGCTGCCACTTTTCGCTCATCAGGTTCAAGGTCGCGCTGCGGAGTGGGGCGAGGGCTTCTTCCACGATTTCGCTGTAGTCCACCGGTTGCCCGTTGGCATGGAATATCCCGGTTCGCAGCACTTCCTCGACGAGCTTGAACGGCATCTTCTCGCGGTAATCCCGTTCCAGCGCCGCTGAAATGCGCTCCTGCGCCGTATACACCCCGCTTTCAACGCTGCCACTTTCCGCATCCACGAACTCCCCTTCATCGTCTAACGCCAGATCAACGGTATATGTCCCGACATCACAAACTCCTGTTCTGCGGTAGGTGTGCTGGCGGTTGATTTCTCCGCTTTCGGTCAGGGTGTTGGCATAAATCGTGCCATACGGCTGCGGCATGACCATCACCTCAGACACATTAGCGATGAGTTCTGCTGTATCCGTCTTGATGAGATGCTGACCAATCAGCGAAGCCTTTAACTGCGCTGCATCCCGCATGTGATCCGTCGGGAGACCCGTAGCGATACGAATATGCACGATGTCGCGGTTCCACATGCCCTGCATGACTTTCCCAATCGCTACTTTCGCCAGCCGCAGGCGGAAAGCATTGCCCATCGTGGACTCGTTCGCTGTGCGTCCGCGTAACCGGAGTAGTTCGCCGGGTGGAAGCTGTGCCAGCGCCAGATCGCCCACGAACCAATCCCCATCCTCGTCCGTCATCTGGTCACCCGGATGCCGCCGTGTCATATCTTCCTGCTGGAATTTAATCTCACGGGCATGACCCATGACCGATGGAAACATCACCACCTGATCAGCGGTGACTGCCTTCACAACGCCGTAACCGATGTCTAGTCCCATCGTCACAGTGCTGCCCGGTAAAGCTGGTTTCTTGGAATTCTGCTTACTCACGGTCTTCTCTCCTTTGAGAAATACAAAAAAGCCAGTGACCTACGCTCGTTTGCGCGGTTTGGCTTTAGAACCACCTGGGTTGTTCGGTAAATAGCGTTCGATGGCGCGGGCTACATCGCCTAAATCAAAGGCTGCCGCAAAATTTTGTTGAGTTGGGTCTGAACCAACAGATGAGTATTTTCCTGACTGGTAAAGCGCGGCTGGTGTTCGAGAACTGCCCGATCCGGGTGATCTTCTCGCAGCGGCAGGGGATGAACGTCTTCCACGAAGATGCCGCCTTCCAGCATCTCAACCAGCAGCACCGCGACATCATCGCGGCACTGCCCCGCTTTCACTATGTTCTCGACATCCAGGACGAGGGGCTGTGGTACCTGTTCAATCGCCCGACACAGGGCGAAGTGTGTCACTCGACAACAGAGAAACCAACTGCTCGGCGCGATACTCTTCGGTATCGTGCCAGTAGCAGCGGTAGGGATATTTCTTCTCGCCCTTGTAGTAGGGGACGAACCGTCCGTCCGGCGTGAAATGGTCGGCGTACTGCCGCACCATGGTGTTCCAGTTCCACTTCGGGAATGCCTTCAGGATTTCGACCTGCGGGCGCGCCGTGTTGATCATGTCGCGGAGCTGCTCCAACTCGGCGCGCGTCCAGTGGTTGCGGATGATGCCGTGCCGGAACTCGGTCGATGTCTCGGAGCCGTCGCGCCAGGTGACAATCATCACACGACGAACTTCATCCAGCCGATTACAGGTAGCATGATGCGCCAGCGCCTCGAATAACGCTCGCTTACTCGGATTGGGGACGGCTGCCCAATGGCTAATGATCTTGTCGAGAATCGGGCGGGCATCTTCCAGCACACTGCGCTCGCGGCTGTTGGAGCGCAGTTCTTCAAGCTCGATTCTCAACCGCTCGATCTCGCGCTCCTGGGCGGCATAGCTCGACTCCAGACTCCGCAACACATCGGGATGTTGAAGCGTCTTCATGTTCTCCAGGATGGCGAGCTTGGCGCGCTCCGCGCCCCGGATGTCGCCTTCGATCCGCCGCACCTCGGCGAAACCGCTGTTCTGGCTGCTCGCCAGCGCCGCTTGCCAGGCAGTCTCATCCACCGTCGTCGCCTTCAGCCGCTCCAACAGCATTGCGTCGATGATTTGCTCAATGGTATGCGCCAGGATGCTGAACTCCACCACACGATGTTTCTCGCCCTTCAGCACGTACTGGTACATCTTGTGATAGCAGTTCCAGATCGTGTTCAATCGGCGGTGCGGATGATTCGGCAGCGAGTCCGAGAAGACCAGTCCGCCGTAAGCAGGTGGGGGTATCTGCCGCTCGGCACGGTCATGCCGGATGACTGGTCGATACGGTTGATAGGCTGGATTGGGATCGCCATAGAAGTCAACGGGCGAGAGCGCGTTGAAAGCGACCATGAACAAGTCTTCATCGACGATGGGCTGGTGATTGTAGAAGCCGACAATCGCGCCGCGATGCACCCAATGCCCGATGTAGACCACATTCGTGAACAACTGCGCGATGCTCGTCCATGATGGCATCAGCCGCCCGGTGTGCTTCGAGCGATTCTTGATGACCGTCGTCGTGCGAAAGCCTTCCGGCGTCTGCGCTTCGACATCATCCGGGAAGAACGGCCCATGCTGCTCGATGTGGTCGTAGGTCTTCTGGAGATTGCGATTGAAACGCTTGAACAGGGCGAAGTAGGCACGCACCACATCGGCACACGGTTCAAAGGGCACATAGCGGCGATAGTCCGGGTTCTTCGCCCCATCCGGCAGCTTGAGGCGCATATCGACCATGTAGCCGACCACGATCATGCGTCCCGCCCACTGTCCCTGCCCGTGCAGATGGGCAATGCTGGCTTGCAGGCGACCCTTGATGAAGTATTCCAGATAGTCCGCCGCGTGCTGCGCCTCATCGCGGAAAATCTTCATGTGATATGGACCCATCGTCACATGATTGAAGTCGTAGAGCATCCGCGGCGTGAGGATGCAGACCTGATTGCGCTTGCAGGCATCAATGAAGATGTTGACCTGAATCTGGGTGACATCGCGAAAAAAGCGATCCACATCCTGGGCGGCGACCAGGCTGATCTGACCGCTCTCGATCAAGTCCATGACATGCGACAAGCCGGGGCGTTCGCTGATCTTCTTCGAGCCGCTGACCCCAGCATCCATGTCGATCATCAGGATAGCATCTGGCGACCAGCCTTGGCGGACGAGATGCTCGAACATATCAACCGTTTGCAGGGTGGTGTTGATGTTGCCGATCTGCGCGTCCGTCGATTGGCGGTAGTAGATTGCCGCTGGACGATCCACCGGCAGTGGGGATGCGCCGTAGTTCTCGGTTTTGGGTTCAGGTCGGCGGTTGTAACGCTTCGGCATCTCACTCAACTCCTGCACGGCTCAACAAAAACGCCCGGACTCCCGCGTGTGGTACGACAAGAGCCGAGCGCATGATGTACAATGCGTTCTAGCCCTGCACAGTGTCGTAAGCACTTGCGGGGTCAGCCAGGTCGTCGGGTTGGCCCCCGGCGGTCTGGCGTAAATGTTGAGTTGACTGCTCGTCACTATACAGCGATTCCTCGAAGTGTGCAACAATCTCCAGCAAGGCACGGCAGAGCGCGAGCTGGTCAACCCCGTCCGTTTTCGGTGCTATCTTGTGTTCGGTGATGCGTGGCAGTGGCGGCATGGCTTTGCTCTCTGCTGCGTAAAACTTGTAGCAACAGCATAGCAAACTCGATTGGTCCAAACCCCGGAATCGTACAGTTTTGCAATGGAAGATTCCGGGAATCAAAAGCAATTTACGGGATATGTACCTCGTTTGAGCACAATGTCCCAATGATCACGTATCAATTCAGAGGGGCAGCATTGTCAGCAGGCGAATTGGCTGAGCCTGACATGGGATCGATTACTATGCTTCAACCATTTCGCCAACTGCCAGCGACGTGTCAACGATATAGGGCGAATGCTGTTCAACCAATTCCAAGATACTTTTCACCACACAAGCAAGGCGTTCTCCCAGAAGTGGAGGAACTGCCTCGCCAATTTGAGCGCGGACATCCGTGCCTTTGAATTCAAAATCGTCAGTGAATGTCTGAATTCGTGCTCGTTCCCGCAGGGTAAGCATTTGACGATCACGCTCATAATGATACCCGTAGGTTCCACCCCCACCATGCGCCATGACTGTCCAAGCAGGCTTCAACGGCGATGGGCGGCGGTAGATGAAGCTAATCTCTTTACTGGTGACACGCCAATCGGTGCCATCTACAAATTCAGCATTTTCTTCAGGCGGTATCTGCGCCATGCGCGCTTGAACATCATCGGACTGTCTAGGAAGTGCACAGTGAGCATCCTTAAGTTCATAAACCGGCCTACCCAGCCACCCCAACTGCTCCAGAAGTTGCTCATGTTCTAACATCGCTGAAAGGAATGCTTCGCTGTCATAATCTTTGGTAAAGTCCATTCCTAGCGCCGCATAGTAGTCTTTGATGACATCAAATGTCAGATTTGCGTACACGTCTCGATGCCAAACGGTGGCTTTGGGAAACGGTTTCTCTTTGCCCAAATCTTCATAAGCACGCATGACCTGCCCATATTTGTCACCTAATTTGTGAAGAGGCTGCCCTTCGAAGATTTCGAGAGGTGTTAGTGGATATCGGTCAAAATGCCACATTGATCCAGTCAACACTTCTTTGAGTTGATCGCCTAACCCGCTGCTAAGACCACCAAGAGGTTCTGTCAAATCGCTTCGAATACCAACGATAATTAGGCGTCGGCGGGTTTGTGATACCCCGATCATCGGGACATCAACAACATCCGCAAACAGAATATCGTAGCTATTGACTGCTTCATGCGGCACCTTAACGGGCTGCGCTGCTTCAATCGCCTCACGGCGATGCGACTCGAGATTGCGAAGATCGTCAAGAACCGTTCGATAGGCTAGACCATTGTTGGCACTGGTAAATCCAGGAACATTTTCAAAAACAAACATTTTAGGCTGAAGAAACATCAGTGCGCGCAGGAATTCCAAGTATAATTTACCGCGCCCGCCGTTCAATCCTTCACGCTTAGTACCCTTCGAGATCGAAAAATCCTGGCACGGCGGTCCCCCAATTAGAACATCCGACTGCATTGATATCAGTCCGGAAAAGTCAACCGACCGAATATCGCCTTGAATGACGACCGGAAGATCATATAATGTTGGTCTAATGGGCGCAGTGCGCTTATTCAACTTCAAATTATGTGCCAGAGTTTCTGCTGGGGACTCCTTCAGCTCGACAGCAAAGCGAGTTTCAAATCCTGCTCGATGGAAGCCCCAATCGAAACCACCAGCTCCAGAGAAAACTGATGCAACGATCCTTTTGCGGTTGGTCATTGTTTCGTCTCCAGTGCTTGCGCCTGCCCATTGACGGCGTAGTAGTTACAGATCGTGTTGATCGGACATGCTTTGCATTTCGGTCTGCGCTGCGTGCAAACTGCTGCTGCGAAATCCAACATGCCCCAGTTGAATTCACGCGGCATATCATCTGGGACAAGTGTTTTGGCACGCTCCCAAAGCTTCCGATCTTCACGCGGACGTTTGCGCCGAGAAGTCCAACCAAAAACCCGATTCATCACGCGTATCAAATTGGTATCCATCGCTGGTGCTGCCACACCGAAAGCGCAGCACCGTACTGAATTGGAGATATAGCGCCCAACTCCCGGTAGCTTGCGCAGCGCTTCGTCGGATTCCAATACAGCACCGCCAGTGTCAATCACAGCTTGAGCGATTTGCTGAAGCTGTTTTGCACGTACCTGATGGATACCCAACGGCTGCAACTCGATTGCTAGTGCATTCTGCTCCATCCCAGCAATCTCTACAGGTGAGTACGACGCAAGTCTCTTATAAACTTCAGCCGCTTGCGCCGAAGTTGTCTTGCGCAGCAGGACTTCGGCAAGCAGAATACTCCAAGCGTTGGTTGCCCTGCGCCAGGGCAGTTCATGGCGACCGTTCTGCTGCCAGAACGTGATCATCGCCTGCTGAAAAAGGTGTATCTTTGCCCTACTATGCAACGTGCACTACCTGCCAACCCAACAGCCAATTCCGACATTATACGCATGTTCTGTGGATTTGGCAGCCTTTTATGAAGACATTTCGATGACATTTATGAGTGCCTCGGCTGTTTTGGTGAATACGTCATCTGTCAACATCCTAAGCTCCTGTTCGCTCAATGCTTCGACCGCTGTCAACGACAGTAGCCGATACATCCGTTTACTGGCTTCGCGCATGAGATCGCGTCTTGGTAAGTCGGCATGACTCTTGGCCGTCATCGCAAATGAGACACAGAATGAGCGGAATAGAGCGGGGCGTACTGCGATTGAACTGCGCTCTGTCACCTGAACCAAATCGTCTTCGTTCAAGAGGCGCAGCAGCTCATAAGGTTTTTCCCAGCGTGGATTACAGGCAAGATAGGCGCGCCACCAAAGACGCCCAAATGCGTGTCTCCGCATTCCACGCTCGCGTCCCACAAACCTGACCGCGTCCATACTATCATCAAAACGCCACCGTACTACATCAGGAAGCAGAATACATCCCAGAAATGACCACACTTCGTTATGAGATGCCTCTGAAGGATGGAGATGCATGGTTTCATGAAGCAGTATCGCACATTCCACATCAAACGCGCGTGCGGAACTCTTGTCTGACATATCTGGATAACCGTACCTTTGAGCGACAGTGAGGACTGCTGCGCGAAGCAGTTTTAGCTGCTCAGTAGTGATGCGGTTACCCCCAGTTGGAGCGTAAGTCGCTTCGTCATGGCTGGTTTGCCAGAGGTCTATCAGTTCGTGTGCTGTTTGCGTGACAATAATCGCTGCTGCTTGTTGAGCAACATGCTGTGGCAAACGCGGATAGAGGTAGTAGAGTTCACCGCTCATAAGTGAATATCTTCATTTTCTCCTGCAAGAAGGCGCTGAATTCGTGAGGACGTTGAGTCAGTGTGCGTACGCTGTCAAGCTGATATCCATCAAAATACAAGCGGATCATGGCTCTCACTGCCGCCCCGATGGTTCCGGGAGCATAGCGATCAGGGTTTTCAAGGAAATCTGGATTGTGCAGAACACCGCGAATGAGGGTCTGGGCGAGATCCAGCCTCACTGCCTCATGAATTCCAGCAGCTTCTGGTCGAGTGTCCGATACTGCGGCTGCAATCTGCGGGTGTCGGCTGTTGACATATAGTCGAACATCTCCCAAGAGGGGCTGTGCAAGGTCGTCGGGATCCCAAGCAAGATACCAACCGGCCTGCTGCGGGAAATTCGTAGTCGTGAAGTCGATGACCTCGATAGGAAAGCGAGCGCCATCGCCTTCAAGCTGGACTATATGCGATGGGGTTTCCAGCAGGATGCTGCCCCTCAATTTCGGCATTAGCTGATGCTGCGTTGTTCCAGGGCTGATAAAGAGCAGTTTCACGAACACGCTCAGGGAGTCTGCCAAAAGCTTGCCATCAATTTGAGCAGCGAGCGCAAGGTGTCCAGATTGAACATTGAAGGTGAAGTCAACAGGTTCTCCGTTTCCGCGCAGCTTAGTCCCGCTAGACTCCCAAATCAGTACCAGGCGCAGCACCGCATCCCGTTCTAGTCGGCAGTCCTGGAAGATACCCTCAACATTGACAAAGACATCGGCGCGAACTCGGATATCTGACCCAGCATCCCATCCCGGCAGACGATCCCCCAGCGGCATCGTTCGATCATCAAGCTGCTGCTCCCAGTGATCTACCACAACGCGATCACGAAGTGGAGTCAGGTAAGGACGACGCTGCACTTTTTTCATTACAATGCTTCCGCTTTCGCTGTCAGTACGATGTTTACCATCATGTCGTCGGGCAGCAGCGCCAGCACCTGCCATTTCTCATTTGGTAGGGATGCGGCAATAAAGATACTGCCTTCCGTGTTAGCAAACACTTCTCCACTTGGAGATATCCACAACGCAGTATGTACCATGGCAGCTCCGACCGGAGGTTCATCCTCAATGACATTACTATCCAAAACTGCTTGTGCCTTCAGTTTCACAGTTGTACCGTCAGCGTTTTCTGCGTGATACACATCAAATGTGATCAATAGTGCAGGATTATTCTCGTACTCTATGAGTGCATCGTCGATGATTTCGGCAGCAGATTGACCACGAATTGGTTTTCGGGTGACTGTCATGTCATCGAGCATAGGCGGCAGTGCTGTCGGAAAAGTTGGGGCAGGCGGCAGAATTGGACTCGGAGGAACGTTGCTTTGTTCGAACCCATTGATTGGATGTGCAGCAGGCTCTACTAGTTCTATCTGACTAGCCTGTATTTGACCCATAGTTGACTGCAAACCAGAAGGCGACCCATCAAGATTTTCAGTACCAAAGGATGTACTGCCATCAATTGACGCGGGTTCCCTGATGCCGTTTGTTGAAAAGACATTCTCAATTACAGGCTGAACAAGCGTCGAACCAGGGTCTGTCCGAACAGGGAATTTAGGCAGTAATGTGTTCGGGCGCTGCGGCGGACGGCTTGCCGCACCTCCAATTTCTGCTGGGATTAAGCTTTCACCCAGCCAATTCGCAAATGCACCCAAAGGGGTCAATGTACCTAATGGCGCGGCTGTACGTGCCGCTTGGGCAAAGCCAAGCATCTCTTCGCCGATTCTGCGTAATGCCACACGAACATAGGTCTTGTGCCAACTGTCGGTGAGGGAGTTTGGACTCCAATCATCATGTGTTGGAGGTTCTGCCTGGGCAAATACTGGATCAACGGCTGCATCTGAGACGAACACACCGGCATAGCCGATACTACTGCTGGCAAGTGGTCTCCCTTCAAGGTATTTCACTACTAATTCAGCCTGCCGCATTAGTGCTGTGTGATGTGTCATCCCTAAAAGAGGGCTTTCTGTACTGCCAGTATCGAGAGTTGGACTTCGCTCGATGAAGAACTGCTGAAGTGCAAGTTTGCCCAGATGCTTACGGGGACGCTCTGAACCAATATCTTTGATTCCAGACCGAAGTGCTGGCTCATCATTACGCTGCCCCTTCAAGCGTTCCATTGCTTCAACAAACCCCATAAGTGGCGGAAATGCTGCTGGATGAGGAAGATTCACCGGCGTCTCACCCCATTGAAACGCGAATTGAATGGATGGGTGTCCAGACCCGTTGTCAAGCATCTTGGGCCAGAAGAACCACAGCGCATACTCAGCCATGAGATTAAGCGCTTGCAGCGGCGTCCTGTCAATGGTTTCAAGACGTGGCTGATCTTTTGCTCCGCGATCATTCAGCAGTGGATCAAGGACGAGGATGGTAGTCCCCGTTTCATCATCCACGAAACCGCCCATTCCCAACGCTGCTGCGAGTTTATCAGCGTCAGCGTTTAGTATCGGTTCAGCGGTATCGTTCCCGTCACGCCCCCACCAGTGCCGTCCCGTAAACTGACGATGCTGTTTGTCTGCCCACCTCTGCCCTAAACCAGCGGCGATGAATCTGGATTCCAAACGTCCGTTTTGCAGCTTGCAGCGGGTATGCACGAGGATCGTTCTCATGCCGCTGGCGAGATAGAGCGAGGCTTTTCCATAACCATAAGTCCCGCCTGATAGGTTCTGGTTGGATGGCTGCCCCACATCCCGCAGAAAGCTGATGAAGCGCCGAGGAGAACCTTCCGGGACAATATCGGCGCGCGTTGGCCCTTCGAGTCCCGTTGTGCCGCGATCCGCGATAATGAGTCCCAACAGCGGTTCGTCGCTTTCAATTTGAGGCATGGGCAGACTATCGGGTGTAGGACGCACGGAAAACACCTGCTCCGTCAAAACCTGCCGCTGAGAGGAGAGAAGCTCCCAACCATGAACTCTAAAGGACAAAGTCATGTTATCAGCTAATCTGGCATCCCAGCTGTTCTGAACCGTTTCGCGAATAAGTACCGCAAGGGTATCCAGTTTAGGTCGCCCAAGTTGATTGAGAATCCCGACTGAACTTATGCTGCCAGTAGGGCTGACCGGTTCGGACTTCAATGCCAAACGCATCAGAATGCTCTTCCTGCCAGTGCTGCGATCACTGCTTCGGCATCTGCTTCAATGAGAGGATGCGGCGGTGGAACCGAAAGATCGATTGTGTAGCTGATCGAAGTTACGCCGCGCGGAAGTTTTGCACCAACAAAGCTTGATGCTGTGATACGGGGAAACCCATCATCAACCCGATATACACGACGTTCAGTGAGTTTGAACTGTTGATTATCAAGCTGCGACAGGATGTCAGGCGTAAAACCCAAACGTGTCAGTTTTCGGTAAATCTCCACTCGGCTTACGCCTAATTTGATAACCTCTTCAACGAGAGAACGCAGGTTTTCACCCCCAGCAGGAGTTTCTTCAAGCAGCAGCACAGCGATGTGAAGGCTTCCACCCTGCGGGGTTTCAAGTTGATCGTGACCGTGAATCGTTAGAAAAATCCCCTGTCTGCGAAGTGTTGCTTTCACCTCAAGCGCTTGACCGCCTGCATAGAAGTCGAATCGCCCACTGTCGGGCCCCGTCCATATCGACAGTACAAGCGGGTTGATTTGTGTGAGATCGCGCAGGAGTATGAGTTCGCCCAACAACCCGATTACCGTACTGCGCTCAGGCAGCGGCGAGCTGTCGCGCGACAGCAGTTCACGCCATTGGTTTAGGACGGCAAGACAGATTCGATCTGGATGACTATCTGACTTGCCCAACGCCGACACAACTTCGAATATGATGAGGTCGAACAGTCCGTTGAGATGTGGTTTGCGACAAACCAAATCAACAAAGAACCTACGGGTATCTTCGTCTCCCCATTCTGCTGATAGCAGATGTACACCGCTGCTGCGTCTATCTTCAAGCAGCCGCACGCCAGAAGGTGCAGGGATGAGCAGGTGCCGCTGACCTGCCTGATCTATCGCAAGTCGTGGGCTGGCTATCTCGTCTGCTGACGTTTCCAACTCTCGGACTTCGATACTACCGTCCGCTTTGGGGGGCGGTATCAGAGACCATATGCGCTGTATGATTTCCAGCGTGGTCATGATTCATTCTCATCTTCTTCAAGGAAATCCGGTTCAACATACTGCTCCAGATAATCTGGATTCACTTCAACATAGTCAACTTCATATACGGAATCGGAAGGTGCTGGTGGGAAAACAAGACCCAAGCCCACCAGATGGTCGGCGGCTTCAAGCGCGCGTTTGGTTCTGGCGGAACTCGTTCCGGGCTGTGAGTCTTTCGAAATCAAATACAGGATGAGCATTCCACGATTCTGGTTATCGCCGTACTGCTGGCGCAGTTGCCGGATTTCGTGTGCTTTTCTGCCTTTGTAGCCCGACCGATCCATGGGAAGATCCGCGCCCGTGTCACCGTCGGACATCAGTACACCAATATTCGCATATTCGATAGGTGTGGTGCGGCGTGAACGCTCCAGCAGCGGCACATCTAACCCGCCCACATTCAGTGTCCCATAGTTCGCTTTCTCTTTTGCGGTAACACCGCGAAGCACTACATTCCACTGGCGCAGCACGTTGTGTCTGTTTTGCTGTCGAATGTACTCCTTCAATGCTCGTGATGAGACTTCCCTACTCATCTCATGGAACTGGTATTGATCCAGGAAATCGATAATCATGTCAGCCGGAATGCCGTAAAGCACCTGATGTCCAGACCGATTCACGACCTCAAACCCTAATTGCCGAATGCGACTCACAAAATCATTTGCTGCCTTGAGATTTCTTCGCAGCCATTTGGCATCGCCATGATTAAACAACACAGTCTGAACATTGTTGTTGTCGTAGGCAATGCGGGTTTGTGCCGCGTGCTGCATTTTGGCGCGCGCCGTGATGGCAAGTGCAGGATGGGTGCGAATACGAACCCCAAACTGCTCAGGGGTCATTCCCATTTCGGCATAGCGTTCAATATCCTGCCTGATTTCAGCCTCAACAGTGGCGAGATCATAGAAGAAGTCGCGCAGTTCTTCGGTCATCCAAATGCGGGGAAGATCAGAATAATTTGGACGATAGCCAAACCATCTTCCCATTTGTAACAGAGTATCATAGGCATTCGCAGCACGCACAAAAAAGCTGACGAGCAGCCCCTCCAACGTTAGACCTCGCGAAAGCGTATTACCGCCAATGGCAATCTGCAACCGGGTTCCGTTTTCATAATTCAGGCGATTATCACTGCGATAGTTATCGACAACGACTTGGGTCTGGGCAATCACATTTGGCAGATGTGTCAACAATGTATCAAAGCTCACCGATGGTTCAGTGAACTCATCGCGAGGAAGGCGCTGCTGCTCATCCTCCCACTGCTTGCGCCAATGCTCAAGTAGTCGATCTCGCTCGCTATCCCCCAGAACCGCCAGAGTCTCTATCCGATAGGTCTCAATCAGCTGACGGGTTATGTTGTGAATACCAATGTATTGGGTTGTATGGATCAGCATTGTCGAATGCTCATCCTCTTGACCACGCACCCATCGTGCTGCTGCTGCCATCCAGAAATAATCAACAGCACTCTTAAGACTGAGAGACAGTCCCGGAATGAAGTCATGCCAATTTCTTGAATTGGGCTGGAGCATAGTAAGTTCTGAGTCCGGTACCAGTCGCACCATATCCAGACCCTCAAATTCCTCATCAGTTTCATCTCGCAGCAAACGCTCACGTCCAAAAATACGCTCTGTTCCAAAATGACCATCAGGTTTTGGTAGTGCCACGATAAAGTCGCGCGGGTAAAGATCAGCTTTTGAACGGGGATCAACAAGAACGCTGGCGAAGGGCGTAGCCGTGTAACCGATGTATGCCGCTTTCGGCAGGAGTGTGAGCAGATCAATCAGTCGTTGGTTAATCGCAGTGCGTCGATAGGTGTCGGGATTTCCATGCGCTTGATTTGCAGCAGTATTGATACTCGCTTCGTCTGCCTCATCGTCAATGATCAAGATCGGGCAGCGGTTCAGAATATCGGGGGAAGCATTTGAGAGCCAGTTGATAAGTCTGCGCAGCACGGCCCCATTCTTTTTGACGACCGTCAGCACATGACTGTCCTTATCGGGATTCAAGAAATAGTTCGGATTATCCGTCAAGTTGAAATCACTGGTCCGCGTCGGCGTGTACCACAGAACATCGTTCAGTTCGACCAATTCTCGATCCAACCGCCGCTGCGTTTGCGCACGGAGCGATACTTTTGTTCCCGACAGGACAATGAACACACGATAGCCCACGTCAGCCGCTTTGGCGATCACGGCTGTGAAATTTGCTGTCTTGCCACTCTGAACATAACCTACTACGAGTCCACGTGTTTGAAAGCGGCTGGCAACAGGATGTTCGAGCCATGCAACGATTTTGTCTGATGCATCATTGATCGAATCGACAGCGGGCTGTGTCCAGTTCTTCTTGAAAAGAAGATGACTCTTGAGCGCTGGCCAGAAACGAGCGTTGGGGACTCTATCTCCCCCAAGATACCACCCAG
Source organism: Chloroflexota bacterium (assembly GCA_033763755.1). GTDB lineage: Bacteria > Chloroflexota > Anaerolineae > Aggregatilineales > Phototrophicaceae > Flexifilum. The sequence goes on along the minus strand of JANRJX010000156.1, from coordinate 6,047 downwards.
TCTGCTCGCCGCCTTCGGGTGACAGCAGCGGCGGAGGCATCATGCGCCGGACACGTCCAGCACGCCTGCGAAACTCAGCAAACGCCTCATCCAGTTTTTCTTTATCCACAAACTGAAGGAGCTGTTGATACTGCTCTTCGGGCGGAAGGCGTGAATTGATGAACTGCTGCACAAGAGGTTCAGTGTGTGACATAGAGAAACCTAAGATTGTCTTCAGTTCCGACCGGCGTATCGGCCACGATTATGATTATAATATGTAACCCTGTCTGAATTGGTAAAAGTTCTCGTTCACAAGCATCAATTTGGTATCAAACTCACTCAGCATAACGAAGACACTCTGAATTTGAAACAAGAATATCGGCTGGTTTAGCGTCACAGCCAGGACGGTAGCCCTCAGGCGTAGGCTGCTGCCAGCAACCGCGCCGCACGCTTCATGTACTTGGGGAAAGTCCTGGGATTACGTCCGATGTCTAATGCAGCCTGTCGGTAAGTCTTGCCCGCCAGTTGGGCACGAATAGCCCCAGCGACACACATCGTATCTTGATACTGCTCCAGTAATTGTACAGCAGGAGCAGTGTTGCCCTGCTCGTACTGCTTGCGCCAGCACGCATACGGCGACGAAAACCGACCACCGTTCTGCCGCTCTTCCGGGAATTCAACCGGCCCGGCGGGTTCGTATTCGTGAGCTTCCAGAAACGCCTCAGCGAACTCGTAGCGCAGGTCTTGCAGCACCGGCAGCGCGTAACCTCGATACCAGCGTAACGGATCAGAACCAACGATCTTCGCAGCATCAATGCGGCTGACCTGCGTCGTCAGGTGATACAGCGCGACTAGGTGCTTGAGCGAATGTCCGTACTTTGCTGCCAGCTTGTGCATGATACGCTCGATGTCGGCGCGCATATCGACCTGCGTTGCCCAGCCTGCCCAACGCTCACCCTGCTGACGCTGCATCCCGTCGATGACATGCTCATCGGCGGTGTTGTGCCAGTCACTGCTCATCAACGCATCGAGGCTGTCGTACATACCCTCCTGATAACGCATGGTCGAAATCTTGCATCGTGCCATGATGAAAAAGACCACCTGGCGACGGGTCTTCTCGGTCAGAAAGTCGGGCTGATGGACGAGCGTTTCCCACAGCACCATGAAGCCATTCTGCAAGCACTCTGGAATCTCATGCGGTCGAAAGCCGTTACGCTTCATCACGTTTGAGGCGTAGTGCGCCAGGTCATCGTATATCTGATCGAATGTCAGCTCACCTGCCCACGAAGTCGGATAGGTAGCTACCTGCGGAAACGGACGAATCTGTGAAGCCAATGAAGACAGTGCCATGATGAGAACTCCTCACCACGCTGGAACCCGCCAGCTCGGTCGAGCGCAACCGCTCAACCCGCAGGCAGGGCGCAGAGGGAGGAACCTGGCAAACAAAAATGCGACTGCTTTTGAGTCGCGTTTTAGCCAGGTGGTTCGGTGGTACTGCCGAAGGTAGTACCAGCGTACCGGCTGGCGGTGTTTGCCAGGAGGGAGCCCCGCGTCCTACATTCGCCGCGCGGCGGTTGCGGAGAGTAGAAGCTGAACTGTTAAGATACGTCCCTCTCAACAGGAATTTGTAGCAGATTATGTAGGACTCGTTAGAATTGAAAGTGTTTCCAAAAGATCAATAATTCACACACTTGGGTGCGACGTGACCTGCCGAATGAATTGGCCTATTGACACGTTGTAGACCATTGCTGCTCAGGAGGACTAGTCATGCGCCTTCTTTGGAATACTGTACCCAAGTTCGCGGCGCTGCTTCTTGCAATGTTTCTGGTCGTCTTCGACGTAGATGCACAGCCCTCTCTAACAATCGATGTTGGTCCCGGTGATGTTGTGGGTCTTGTATCAGCCATAGAGGCTGCAACTGCCGCTAATGGCGCAATCATCAATCTTGCGCCTGGCAGCACTTACACATTCATTGCACCCTATCCCGCAAGCCCGCTTAATGCCCTCCCTCCGATTGAAACTCCCATCGTCATCAACGGAAATGGGGCGACCATCACTCGCGACGTAACAGCTGCTAACTTCCGGTTCTTCTTTGTTGCACCAACAGGTGGCTTGACATTAGGCGGATTGACACTGAGTAATGGCCGCATCCTAGCTCCAGCTGGGGCGAATGCACAAGGCGGTGCAATTCGAAACGAAGGCAATCTTTACATTGGAGACGTGACGTTTGCCGCAAACAGTGTAGAGGTTGCTTCTCAAGAGGTAAACACAACTCTGGAATTAACCGCCGGTGATGGGCAGGGAGGCGCGATCTTCAATGCGAATAGCGGGACGATATCTGAGATACGCAATGCTGATTTCGCGCTCAACAGCGCTTTCGGAAGCGACATGATACTCGGTATACAAGGGGGTGATGGACAAGGAGGAGCCATCTACAACGCTGGGAGATTAAATCGCATTGTCGAAACGCAATTCCAAGATAATCGCGTTGAGTCGGGTCGCGGTTATGTGTTCGTAGCTGTCTCGCCTGAAGCGCAAGGTGGTGCTCTACATAATGCATCAAGCGGTATCATCGATTCAATCGAGGGAAATACGACTTTTACGCGCAACTCGGCGTTGGGCCGTTTTGGAACATTTGCTACAAATGCAGTCGGCGGTGCCTTATGGAATGGGGGTATCATCACAAGAGTCGATTCAAGCCGCTTTTCAGAAAATGTTGTCAAATCAAAAGATCTCGAACTGCCTGCATTATTTACAGGTGAGTTTAGTGCTACCGCCAACTTAGGCAGAGCAATTGCGGATCGATTGGATCGTCTAATCCCCTTCTTTCCAGAAGAAATCCGTGCGACGATCCAATCCTTGAGTGGACTGGTCGGTGGTATCTGTTCAGTTGTTGATTGTTCGAATGTGCTTGTTTTGGGCCGAGGCTCATTGGGGGGGAACCACCAAGGGGGTGCAATATTCAACCAAGGACAAATTGGGATAACAGGCAGCCGGTTTAATCAGAATGAAGCTCTTGGGGCTTACGGTTTGCTGTTACTTGGTGGTACCGGATCGGGTGGTGCTATTCACAATTCAACAATGGGAACGATTACAACCCTAAGTTTCTCTGAGTTTGCCAATAACGTAGCGGAGGGAGGCATTGGTGCTTCCAAGGGCGGAAGTGCAAGAGGGGGGGCGATCTTTAGTGGCGGGTCAATGCTAGAAATCACTGGTAGCATCTTCGTTCAGAACGCAGCGCGTGGTAGCCTCGGGTTTCCAGCACCAGACACTTTTATAGATCTATTTCCCGAAGAGGAACGACAGAACCTGTTCCCGTTCATTCCAAGCTTCGCACGGGTATCTGGCGGTGATGCCGACGGCGGAGCGTTGTTTGTTGCTTCGTCATCGCAGATAACAATCAGAAACTCTAGTTTTACCCAGAATGTGACCGAGTCAGGCTATGGTGGAACTAATTCCGGTCAAAGCCGGGGTGGTGCAATTTTCAGTGGATCAAGCACCAGCATGATCATTATTGGCGCAGTTGTTCAAGCTAATCAATCTCGCGGGCGCATAGGATTGTTGGTTGCTAACAATGCCAGCCAGGGTGGAGGTATCTACAACGACACAGGTGCAATGACCATCACTGATGCAGAAATCGTTGAGAACAGCGCAATTGGAGCAGTTGGCGCACTTGGAATTAAGCAAGGGCTTGGAGGCGGACTGTACAACAATTCTGGATTTGTACAGATCACAGGTTCGACGATCAGTCGTAACGTTGCTGATGGTGGAGCAGGTGCGATCGGTGGTACCGGAGAGGGAGGCGGCATACATAACTTCGTAGGAAGACTTGTTTTGGTAGATAGCCTTGTTACCTCAAATACTGCTCGAGGTGGTGCTGGGCTGATTGGTGGTGGTGCTTATGGCGGAGGGATATTCAATGGCGGCTTTCGCACACTTACCGGACCTGCTGTCCGCGGCACAATTAGCATCATAGGTAGTCAAGTATCTGAAAACCTAGCACGCGGGCAAAGGGCAAATGTATCATCTGGGGGTGGGCTTTACAACACGGGCACTCTATCGATAGTTGAGAGTAATGTGACGCTCAACTCGGCAATTGTGATCACTTGTGCGGGCTACGGAGGAGGGCTAGCAAACGAACTTGGTGCATCAAGTCGGATTGAGAATTCGTCCTTTGCGAACAATAGTATTGCATTTGATGATTCTATAGATCCGGAAGATCCAAACCTGTGTGAGATCCAAAGAGGAGGTGCAATTTTCAACGGGCGGCTACGGGCAGCCCCAGTAACGCTTTTGGAGGGTATTTCCTCCCTGAACCTCATCAACACCACCATCTCGAACAACGAGACGCCTGGCAGCGGTGGTGGCATCTTCAATGAACACGATGCCCAGCTCAACTTTGTGACTCTTGCGGAAAACACGGCTAGTTCAGGCGGTGGAATATTCACCAATGGAGAGACCACAGCAGTCAACAACTCTATCCTGGCATCAAACACGGCTGGGAACTGCACGGCTGCTGGCGGGCGCTTGGTCGGCTATGGGGTAAACATTGTCACAGATGAGACGTGTGCAAGCGGGGGCGCGAACTTCCGATTCATTCCGCCCACTGCACTACTGCTCGGACCGCTTGCGAATAACGCACCGGGGCTGACCCTAACCCATGCACTTCAACCGGGTAGCCCTGCCATTGGCGCAGTCACTGACTGCACCACGATCACTGGCGCTTCTGTCACAGTCGATCAGCGTGGTGTATCTCGAACTGCGTCGCTTCCCTGTGATGTCGGTGCCTTTGAAGTGGAGGGCATCAGTGGTGCATCTGGGCAATTTGTGGTCTTTGATCCCGCCATCAGTAAGCTTGGCTTTCTGCTGCCTGGCTCAACTGGTATCGCGGGTGAACAAATCCGTTGGGTTGTAACAGTTAGGAACAACAGCGTCACAGCAATCAGCAATGTAATCATCACCGACACATTGAATTCAGACTTGCTAATTGACCGGGTTGAGACCAGCAGCGGCACATCGAACATTTCGGGGCAAACGGTCTCCGTCAACATTCCCCAGATGCAACCCGACGAAAGTGTCATTGTGGACATTTTCACCACTGCCCTGCAAGGTATTGCTGAAGACTTGACGAATACAGCTTGTGTCACAGCGGCAAATACGGATGTGGAACGCTGTGCCAGCAGCTTCGTCGTTCGTCAATTGCCGAATACTGGGGAAACGCCGTGGTATCTCGGATGGATTCGAATATTGTTCGTATTGGCTGGATGCGCTATTGCCATTACTGCACTCGTGAGAATTGCACGTAAGCGCGAGATAAGCAAGAACGCAGCCCACTAAGGAGTCAGAATATGGAGAGTCTATTTCAAACTATTTTCCAAGCTATCGTTTCGGCGATAATTTGGATACACGAATGGCTCAAATTAAGGCTATCAATCGAAGTTGCTGATCAGATACATGCAGTTGTGATGATTGCTACAATCCTTGTCGGCGCTGCTCTTGTTGGGTTGATTCTCACTTGGCCCTGGCTCAAAGAGCGTTTCAGAGCATATGTTGGTTTGCGTTTTCTCTTTGTAATTGTACCGGGTATCTATCTCTATTCAGTTGGGCAAGTCAATCCATTGCCGTCGCAGGGCATCATCCGAGCGCTAGCTGTCGGTTTGATTGTGTCCGCAATCGGTTTGCTACTATACGAGGATTTTACGCAGAATAAGATCATCAATAAGTTGGTTGACTTCCTGGTCATTATCATCTTGTTGATTTTTGTCGCCCCTTATCTTGCCGAGACATTGAAGTTGGATGAGGCACTTCTGACTGCGTTGCGGTCATCTCTCATCACAGGCTTCGTAGTACATTTGTTGGCAAGGTTGCCCGCAAAGCCGGAAGATGACGGATCTGTTGTCAACATCACGGTGAAGTGAGCAAATACGAGTTTCAGTGAATCACGAAAGTGAAGTCAGACTTGACAGGTGACTTGATTCGGTTAGGTTTCGTTTACCAGACTAAACCAGACCAAACCAAGTCGAGCGAATGATACCGGAAAATGCCCTAAACGCGGAAGATGTACGCCA
>JANRJX010000155.1:0-31998 GCA_033763755.1 Chloroflexota bacterium | reverse complement strand
GCAGCGCGAGAAGATCACCGGCGGCGTGGCGGAAACGCTCGACATCCACATCTCGGACGAGATCGGCACGCGCAGCTACGAACTGTACAGCGGCGGCGAGGCATTCCGCATCAACTTCGCGCTGCGTGTGGCGCTGTCGCAGTTGCTGTCGCGGCGGGCGGGCGCGCAGCTGCGGACGCTGTTCATTGACGAAGGGTTCGGCACGCAAGACGAGGACGGGCGTAACAAGCTGGTCGAGGCGATCACAGCGATCCAGGACGACTTCCACATGATCCTGGTCGTGACGCACATTGACGACCTGCGCGACTCATTCCCCGTGCATCTGGTCGTCAATAAGACCAGCGACGGAAGCTACGTCAGTTTGCGGTAAAGCCTCGGTCACATCTTGATAGTGCGCTTCCGCTTGATTCTGCCATTTTGGTACGTCGGTCGGTTTGGCACGATTCTCGAATAGAGGCGTAACGTGATGGAATATCCGTTTAGTAAGCGTCAATCATCAGCACAAAACGATGAACAAGTACCTTTCTCTCTTGCTTGAGAGACTACCTTCGGAGGAGCTCAGGCATCATGACCGTACAGGGCAAGTTGCGTGAAAACTCCGAAGCCCGCAAACGAGACCTTGTGAAGTGGTTGCAGCAAAATCATTTGCAGCAGCGTGTGACCCGTATCTCAAAACCGGGTACGATCAATATTCTGTTTGTGGATGCTCCGCGCACCTTACTCCCACCTTCCCGCATCGCTTCGTGTAACACTCCAACCCCGTAACCCGAATAAGAGAATGTCACTACTCGTTGCGCGCGTAAACGAGGACAGCTATGCAGCGTGAACCGACGTTGAGCAATCTGCGACGTTATATCGCCGAGGAGGCGCCTGCCTTGCTGCGCACCCTTCGCTTTTACCTGGCACGCGCGGGCGTTCATGAGTCACTGGACGGCGCTGCCAGCGAACTGCTGAACGAGACCGTCGTGCAGGCGCTGCGTCATGAACAGCGCTTTCGCCCCGACGCGCAGCCGCGGGCCTGGCTGCTCGGCATCGCCGCCAACCTGATCCGCCGCAAGCAGGTGGAGACGGTACAGATGATGCGCCGGGAGCCGCTCGTGCGCGATCTGGCAGGGGATCAGGATGAGATGAGCGACGCGGAACTTTTTGACCGCTTCAGTGCGCTGGCGAACGACGAACCGGACGCGCTCGACAACGCACTGGCGATCAAGTCGCTGTTGGCGGGCTTAACGCCAGAAGATCAACACATTCTCAAACTGGCGATTGAGCATCAACTGGATGGCAATGCATTGGGACGGGCGCTCGGTGTTTCGCCGGGTGCGGCACGAGTGCGGCTGCATCGCGCGCTGGCGCGGGCGCGGACGCACTTCGCAAGCTGGAAGGAAACGACACATGAATAGGTCGAACAAAGCGGCACTGCTGCGTGAGAAATGGCTGTTCATGTACACAAGCGCGCTTGATCGCGGCGACTTTGAGACCGTCGCCAAAGTGCTGCGCCAGGCAGAGCGCGACGCAGCACTGGCACGAATGATCGCCGACATGGACGCCGCACTCGCCGACGAAGCAGACAAGATCGTCCCGCTGCCATCCGTCAATCACAACCAGCGTCACACAAAAGATCGGAGTAAACCCATGATGACGACTTATCCCGCCGCGCGCAGCCACAGGCGCGCATCTATACAGGGCTGGCTGCCCGCCGCCGTCGCCGCTGCGATGGTCTTATTCGTCTTCGGCGCGGTCTTCGCCTGGCAGCAGACACGCACGCTGCAACCGTTGAGCGAGCCGCTGAGTACACAGGCAGCCGCGCTTGGCACAGGCGCACTCAGCCCGATTCACATGGTCGGCGGCAGCGACAACGGCGACCCGCTGATGCAGGGTGCGACACTCGATAACTGCCAGTTGACGACGGGCGCGCAGCCCGTGTCGCTGTATGCGCAGCCGGATCGCAACGCAGCGGTCATCGGCACGCTGCCCGCCAACAGCAGTATTTTTGTCAGCGTCAGCGCAGTGCGCATCTTCAACAATGAGTCGTGGGTGCAAATCAGCACCGCACTGGGCAGCAGCTGGCTGAACACAGCCGACCTGCCGAGCCAGCAAATCACCTGTGGCAGCATCAGCACGCCCACCCCAATCCCCACGGGACAAACAGCGACACCCACCCTTTCTAGCGAGGGGCAAACAACGACGCCTGTTCCCAGTGCCACGCTTGTTGCAAGCAGCACCCCTGTGCCGACAGAGCCAGCGCCAAGCGCCACACCTATCGCCAGTGTCATGCCGCCGCCGACCATGCCGGGGATCGTGATTGACCTGCCGGAAGAATGCCGCGCCATTATCGACCAGCTTCAGGTGATCTACACCGATCCGGCAGCGACGGGCATCGCGGCGGCGGCGGATGTGCCTGTGACTGTGCCTGCCGATGTGAGCGGCGTCACGGTGGGTAACTCAGCATTGTGGCTGGAAGTGACGATCACAGGTGAGGATGCTTCGGTCGAAGGCTGGGTACCGATTGCACCTGACATTCCATTGGATCAAATTTGTGCAGCGATAGGCGAGGAGGTCGTCATCATTGTGCCAATCATCCCGCCGCCCGCTGGCACGTTCACGCCACCGCCCGGCGCAATAATTCTGCCGCCAACGTTCGTGCCGCCGGGGACAATCCCGCCCATCCCCACAATCGTCATCCCGCCGCTGCCGCCGCCCGTTCAAACCTTGATCGCCACCGTGCGCCCGCCCAGCATCCCGCCTATGACGTTGCCACCACCCGCGCAAACGATCATTGCCACCCTGCTGCCACCGGGCTTCCCCACAATCGTCGCACCTACATTCGTGCCGCCCGTCATTCCGACAATCGTCGCACCCACGTTCGTGCCGCCCGTCGTGCCGACGATGCCGCCACCACCTGCCATTCCGACAGTGGTCATCCCGCCGATCCCGACGTTTGAAGTGCCGCCGATCCCCACATTTGTCGTCCCGCCGATTCCAACGTTCGTGGTGCCACCCATCCCGACGTTCGCGCCGCCCGGCGGCTAATCATCATCGTCGTCATCGTCACTACCGCTCGATGATGACGACGAACTGCCCGAACTCGCAGGCGGAGCAGGCGCGGCAATCGTCATGATAATGCTGAACTCCACTGCGGTAACGACGGTCGGATCGCCATCGTCATCCACACAGACAACGCGCAGGCGGTCGCCGGGGCTAAGCGTTGCCAACACAGGATCATCGGCGCGCAGCGTGATGGTCGTCGTATAGATCGTGACTCGTGTGCCGTCAATCGCGCTCACCGGACCTTCGATCACCAGACGGCGCGGGGCATCTGTGGGAACGCTGGTCGCAGTTGGGGTAGAGGTGCGGACGTCAAGAATGCCGTCCGTACTCACCAGTGTGGGCGTGTGGACGCCAAGAATGGCGTCCGTACTAGTTGCGGTTGCTGTAGGGGTGTCATTCAGGGCGTCCATCGCCATCGTAATGGTGGGTTCGGGCGCGGTTGCGGACTGACGCGGCAGCAAGGCGATGCCCGCCAGCAAGCTTCCTGCCACCAGCAGCGCGATGCTGATCCACACCATCGGCGGCAGCGTGCTGCTATCAGGCGCGGGCGCGGGCGGCAAATCGAGTGCGTCGATCACCTTCACACGCACGGAATCAACCGTCTCGGCGGGCAGTTCCGGGCGCGATAGATTGCGCAGTCCGTCAATGATCGCCTGTTCTTCAGGCGTATAGTTTTGGCTCATGTGAGTTCACCTGCCCGCAGCAATGCCTGTATCCCTGTCGCGCCTAACTGCGCGCCCAGGGCTTTCAAGGCGCGATGTTGCAGCACGCGCGCAGCCTGTTCTGTTTTGTTCATACTCTTCGCCACCGCGTCATAGGGCAATTCCTCGATAAAGCGCAGGATTAGCACTGTCTGGTAATCGCCCGGAAGCTGCTTGAGCGCGCGATGCAGCCGCGCGTACTCTTCTGCCCGTGCTGTCTTGCCAAATGGGTCGGTCTCATCGCTGACCTGTGACTCAGATAGCTGCTCCAGTTTGCGTTTGCGACTGCGGTATTGATCCTGCACCAGATTGCCAGCAATGCGGTACAGCCAGGCGCCAAAGGGTGCGCCGTCATCGCGGTAGCGTGACAAGCCACGCACCATGCGCACGAACACTTCGGCGGTCAGTTCTTCCGCTTCATAGTCGCTCTCGACACGATAGCGTACGTAACGAAAAATTGCCTGCACGTAGCCATCGTACAATTGCGCTACCGCATCCTTGTCCTTTTGCTGCGCCCGCTGGATGAGCTGGCGCTCGTTATCGAGTGGCTGCATTGGCTGCTTGCCTGTTCATGTCAATTGCCCCACCCTATTATGCACCGTGACCATGCTTCATTCGCCCCAAAGATGAGAAAACACAACGTTTGACTTTTCATCTGTAACAACGCGCTGCCTCGTCCGTTGTTACAGGTGTCATGCACAAGAGGAGGACGTTATGTTACCCAGAGAATTGAGTGCGCTGTTATTGCTGGTGGTCCTGTTGATGACCGCTGCCTGTGCCAGCGCCGAAGCAGGGGGCGACGATGAAAACGATGATGGCGGCGCAGATGTGACCGTGATCGTTGTCACAGCGACGCCGGAAGCCACCAGCACCAGCACGGCAACGCCTGTAGTCACTGCCACCGCAACTCCGGTTGTGACAGCGACTGCCACTGGCATGGCAAGCAGCACGCCTGTCGAGACCAGTACATCGACCAGTACGTTTGTCCCTACCAGCACGGCAACCAGCACAGTGACGCAGACGCTTTTGCCGCCGACAGCCACCGCAACGGCGACACAGCCCGCGACAGGCACGGCAACGGCGACACCCGGTACTGTCACGCCTGTGTTGACCAGCACCGCGACCGTAATCGGGACGCCTGGCGATGACGATGACGATGGCACTGACCGCCCGCGCCGGATTATCATTGAGGGTCCTATCATCTCGATCAACGTCAATATTGTCATTATCTACAATTTCACGATTGTGCTGCGCCCGGACGACCCGGCACTGGTGCGCATTCGCGTTGGCGATCGTGTGCGTATCATCGTTGAATGTGGAGACGATGATGACGGGGGCTGCGGCACAGCGTTCACCGCAGTAACCTACATTGAAGTGCGCACCACGATCATTATCGATGATGGTGGATCATCGGGTGGTGGCGGCTCGTCGGGCGGCGGCGGTTCGTCCGGTGGCGGCGGCGGCTCATGGGGCGGCGGCGATGATGACGACGGTGATGATTAGCACCTATGCTGAAAAGGTATGGACGCCAAGAATGGCGTCCGTACCCAGCCGAATTTATGCAGACGGCAAGAATGCCGTCCGCCAGGTAGCGCTAATCTCTGATTGCGGGCGTACTTGTAGGAGTGAAAATGACAATGTCACACCGCTTCCGAATCGTAACTATAGTAATTGTGCTTTTGCTACTGGCGCTGCCCGCAGCAGCGCAGTCGAGTGACGTGGTAGTGCCGGATGTGCGCGGGCTGTCGCTGCCCGTCACCGTTGCTACCCTCAACCGCGCCGGGCTGGCGATTGGGGTTGAGACGCCTGTATTGTGGGCGGCTGACTATGGGCTGCCGCCGAACACCATCAGCGGGCAGGGCGTGGAGCCAGGGACGACCGTTCCGGCGGGCAGCGCAGTGGATATCATTGTGCTGCGCAGCGCGAATGTGCTGCTGATCTACGACGACAACGACATTACGCTGGTGAACCTGACAGGCGCGCCGCTGGATTTGAGCAACCTGCTCTTTTACGGCGTCGATGGCACAAATCCGACGTTTGCGGCGGCGCGCTGGCGCGGCAGCCTGGGCGCGGGCGACTGCGCGCAGTTGTGGTCGATACGCGCTTCCGCTGCCAAAGACATCCCGGAATGTGCGGGCAATACTTTCTGGCTGACGACCAACAACGTCGCTGAGCATTTCTGGGCGGGGACGCGCGGCAACACGATCTTCACCGTTGTACAGGGTAACTTGCAGCGCGGCGTGTGTCCGGTTTCGACGGCGGGGCGCTGCGAAGTGTATGTGCCAGGCGGCGTGACGGGCGATCCCAGCACGCCGTTCGTCTACCTGGTGTACACCCTCAATGAACTTGCCATCATCAACCCTACCCCGGATGCATGGATGATGATGAGCGGCTATGAGGTGGTGAATAACGTCACCGGGCAGGCATTGCGCATCCCCGTCAGCGATCCGATGCTGTATGGCGACAATGTCAGCCCGGTTGCGCGGGTGGGGCAGCTTGCGCCGGGGCAGTGCATTCTGTTCACGAGTGGCGACCCGCAGGCAGCGCCACCCGACCCATGCGATGTGATTGCGCGCCTGGCGATTGCGCCGGAACTGCGCTTCTGGCAGGTCGATTTTGGCATGAACAGCGTCAGCGGCGAGATCAACACCTGCCCGGCGGCGATTCTCGACCAGACGACGGTGTGCATCATGCCCCGCTAGGAGACCTCAGCCGCGCGGCACGAGCACGGCTGCGCTGCGCAGATCACTGGCAACAGGCTGCGCGGCGCTCGCATCCAGCGCCGCACGCCAGATGGTGATCGGCATAAGGGCGTCACTTTCCGCTTCCGTCGCCGTGAACGGGTCGAAAGAGCCGTCTGCAATGGCGTTGGTCCAGGCATCAATATTTGGCACGACGCTGAAGTAGACGCCGCTGTCCGTTGGCAGGATGCGTCCGATGGCGTAGCCATCACCGTTGTAGATCAGGCTGTTCGTGCCGCTGCTCAGGTCAAGCGCGAACAGATTGACAGTATAGCGCTCCAGCGCTGTGCCTTCGCCCAGAACTGCCTCGATACGGCTAAGCGCCTCGCCTTCGTAGTTCAGCAACGTGTCGAACGCGCGCACGCTGTAAAAGATACCGCTGCCTGTCGCATTCCAAGCCAGTTGATCCGGTGTCGCGTCAACAGTGAAGGTGGTCAGGTTGTCATTCGTCAAATCCAGCACGCTGATTTCCAGCGGCGTCGGCTCATTAAGACGCATGGCGATGCCTGCAACGCACGTGCCATCGGGCGAAATGATGGCGCGGCTCAGGTCGTAAATGCTGACTGTCGCCTCTTCAAGCGATTGCACGACGGTGCGCCCGCCTGTGCAATCGGCGCTGTAAACGAGACCGAACGGGGTGAGTGCCAGCACGAGATGAGAACCGCCCAGACTGTAGGTTTCGGACGAGTACAGATTGCTGGTCGGCAAGGGCGATCCACCGCCGCAGCCAACGCCATACTCTACGGGAATGATGGTCGGCGCGTCGGTCATCGGCAGCGGTTGGATGTGAACTTGCAACTGCATGACTTCACGCCCTTCAGCATTTGTCACGAATGCGCCATCAACCGCGTAGACCAGTTCGTTGTTCTGCGTAAAGCTAAACGGCACACCGAAAGAAATGCTCGATGCGACGGTGAAGAATTCATCGCTGACGCGATCATAGACGACAAGTGTACGGGCATATTCGGTATCGTAGGCGGCGAACGCCAGATAACGCCCATCGGGGCTTGCGACCAGTTCGCCATAACGCTGCGCGACTGCTGCGATAACCTGTGCTTGACCGGTGGCATTCATTTGCACCAGTTGATTCTCGCGAACGCCATACAGGAATTCATCTGCTTGCGCCAGCGTGGGTACTGCGAAAGCGAGTACGCACAGCGAGACAAGCCCAACCAAGAGAAGTTTGCGGAACATGACACATCTCCGACTCATGGACAGTTGATCGGAGTGTAGCCAAGACGCACGCGAGCGAAATCCGACGAACGGACAAGGTGTACACTAGACTTTGGGCGGAGACACTGCCCCTGCCAGCGCCGCGCGCACCATGTCCACGCCTGCAGTGCCCCCGCCGCCCTGCGCCAGACTCGGACTGCCACCGCCGCGCCCGCCAAGCGGTTCCAGCGCGCGCTTGAGCAGCACGTTCATATCGTCGGGCAGGTCGGTGCTGCGGGCGCAGATGACATACGACTTTTCGCCTGCGATGCCGAGCAGCGCAATTACATGCTGAGCTGCCACCAGCCGCGCCGCCAACAGCCGCAGTTCGGCAGCATCGCGATCTTCATACACGGCGACCACGACGCGTGCGTCCCCATGCCGCTCGGAAGCCATCAGTAATTCCAACGCCTCACCTTCGATCAAGCCCTCACGCAGCGCCTTGATCGTCTTCTCAGCCGCGCCGATCTGCTCACGCAGCCCACCGACAATCGCGGGCAGGTCGGTCATGGCGCATGTCAGATCGCTCGTCAGACGGTTGATCAGCTCTACGCGCGCCTGCATCGCCGCCAGCGCGCGTTCGCCACAAACGAATTCGATGCGGGTACCGCCTTTGTATTTTTCGCTGCGCAGCACCTTGATCATGCCGATTTCGCCCGTACGCGCGACATGCGTACCGCCGCATGCCGTCGTGTCGAAGTCTTTGACCTCGACCACGCGCAGCCCATCGGTCGCCAGCGCTTCCGGCACACGGCGCATCCGCACGCCGTCTGCCGCGTCAGGATCGACCATGCGCGTCGTCACGGCACGGTTCTCGTACAGGACATGGTTGGCGACGGACTCCGCCTGGGCGATCTGCTCGCTGGTCAACGCCGCCGCGTCCAGATCAATCGTCACCGTCTCCGCACCGAGGTGGAAGCCGACCGTGTTTGCGCCGCAGGTCTGCACGAACGCCTGCGTCAGGATGTGCTGCCCGGTGTGCTGCTGCATGAAGTCGAAGCGCCGCCCCCAGTCAATGCCGCACAGCACATCGCCCGCCGCCAGCGCCTCACCTTCCATCAGCGGCGCGTCGAGCAGGTGCAGCAGTGCCTTGTCGTCGGCGCGCGTGCGCACATCCGTCACATGCGCGTTGGCGATCAGTCCAGTGTCGTGCGGCTGCCCACCGCCCGTCGGGTAGAAGTAGGTGCGGTTCAGCACGACAGCGGGGTTGCCATCGACAGTCAGCGTTTCGACGACGCGCGCCGTGAACGCACAGGTATACGAGTCGGCATAATACAGGCGTTGGGTCATGGGGTTTGCTGCAATCGATTATTTGTGCGCGATACGAGCATGAGTGTAACACGGGTGGGGGTTGTGTGGCATTGCAGTGAACGTATTGCTCGTGAGCAAACTACAATACGCACTGCGCGCTCAAATCTCGAAGTTGAAGTGCCAACATAAAGATCAACCGCCTATCCTGTCACAACCCCGACCGCCGCGCTAAAATAGTCCTCATAAACAGTCGGTACTTCTAGAAAGGGTTACTATGAACCGTATCCAACGTCTGATCGTAACAGGATCACTGCTCGCGCTGCTGCTCGTGACAGGCAGCGCGTTTGCACAGGAAGCAGCGGAAGCAACACAGCCCGCCAGCGTCCCCGGTGCAGGCATCGGCGTCATCATCGTCGGCGTCGGCGTCGTCGCGCTGGTCGGCATCTTTCTCGCCTTCGCCAGCCAGGGCGAGGATGAACCGAAGGCGTAATATCCTTGTGATTTCTATCACAAACAGGGTATAATGAGCGTGCTATCAAGCGCAAATGTTGGCTTCCGTTGCCGAGCATTAAAATGTCCGGCAAATAACACGCCCAATGAATGGGCGCAGGTGCGCAGACAAAACCGTCCATTTATTGGACGAATCGATAGCCTGGCAATTTATTGCCGGGCATGTTGACAGCAGTTCTGTGAGTTTAATGCTCGGCGCGGGCTGATGGAGATTTATCGTTATGGCACAGGCAGTCTGGGAAAAGCCGGCTGGTGAGGCGCAAGCGCCCGTCGTCAGCCGCGAACGGCTCAAGTTCCTCATTGGCGGCATCCTCATCCTCGGCGCGATCCTCTACCTGATTTTCAGCGGGATGCAGGCAGGCGCGCGTTTCTTCATCACGGTCGATGAAGTCGTCAACGACGCCAACTATGCCGGGCAAACCGTGCGCGTGTCCGGCGCGGTGCTGGGTGATACGATTCGTTACGACGAGGCAACGCTGACTATCGAATTCACCGTCGTCCACATCCCCGAAGGGCAGGACGTAACCGGCGAAACGCTCTTCAACGCCGTCAACGACCCGAATGCCACACAGATGCGCGTGCGCGTCGAAGGGCAGACCAAGCCTGACCTGCTGCGCCACGAAGCGCAGGCGATCATGACCGGGACGTATGGCGCGGATGGCGTTTTCCACGTCAGCGAACTCAACCTGAAGTGTCCGAGCCGCTTCATCGAAGGCGCGCCGGGAGAGATGACAGAAGCGGGGTCATAACCCATGCTGGCAGAAATCGGGATTGTCTTTCAGGCGCTGGCACTCGCAGCGTCCATTTATGCTACCATCGCCGCGTTCCTCAGCGCCCGCCGCCACAGCGAGCGGCTGCTCGTCAGCGCCCGCAGTGCCGCACTGCTGACGTTCCCGCTTATGCTCGGTGCGGCGGGCGTGCTGCTGATGGCGCTCATCAATCAGCAGTACCAGATCAGCTACGTCTGGCAGGTGACAGATCCGTCTACGCCGCTGTTTTATCGTGTGACGGCATTGTGGGGATCACAACAAGGATCGCTGTTATTCTGGAATGTGACGATGAGCGGCTTCGCGTTCGCGTCGCTGCTGCTCAACTGGCGCGAAAATCACCGCCTGATGCCCTACGTGATCGTCTTCCAGATGGCGGCGCTGGCATTCTTCGCGGGCATCTCGCTGCTGATGGAAAGCCCGTTCGCGCGCTACTGGGTAACGCAGCCCGCGCCGAGCCTGCCGCCTGTCGTCGAGGCACATATGTTCATCCCGACGGGCGCCGAAGCGCCGCCGATGTTCGTCCAGCCGGGCGGTGACGGCTTCTTCCAGCAAGGGCTGGCACAGACCGCCAACGGTCTGAATCCCCTGCTGCGGCACTTCGGCATGATCATTCACCCGCCGATGCTCTATCTCGGTTTCGTCGGCTTCCTCGTGCCGTTCGCTTACGCGATGGCGGCGCTGGCAAGCGGTGACCTGACGACCAACTGGATCAAAGCGACGCGCCGTTGGACGCTGATCGCCTGGCTGTTCCTGAGTCTGGGGCTGATCCTGGGCGGGCGCTGGGCATACGACGTGCTGGGCTGGGGCGGCTACTGGGGCTGGGACCCGGTCGAAAACGCGGCGTTCATTCCGTGGCTGGTCGGGACAGCGTTCCTGCACAGCGTCCTGATCCAGGAAAAGCGCGGGATGCTCAAGACATGGAATATGTTCCTCGTCATCTTCACCTTCTCCGCAGTGCTGTTCGGCACATTCGCCACCCGCAGCGGCTTGATCGAAAGCGTCCACAGCTTCGCCCAGAGCGCAATCGGGATGCCGATGTTCCTGTTCTGGCTGATCATGACCGTGATTGGCGTCTGGCTGATCATGTGGCGGCGCGGGCGCGGCGAACTACGCGATGAGCATGGTTTCGCAGGCTGGCTGAGCCGCGAAACGCTGTTCGTGCTGAACAACGTGGTCTTCGTAGTGCTGGCGCTGGTGGTCTTCTGGGGCAGCTTTGGAATGCCTATCTTCAGCGTGACGTTCATGGACACCGAAATCACACTTGGCGCTGCCTACTACAGTCTGGTCACTGTGCCGCTTTTCGCCGCGATGTACATTCTGATGGGTGTCGCGCCGCTGGCAGCCTGGGGCGCGATGACGATGCGGCGCATGGGCAAGGCGCTGGTTGTGCCGCTGGCGCTCACTGCCGTCGGCGTGGTGATCGCCGCGCTGCTCGGCGCGCGGTCGGCGGGTACGCTCTTTGGCTACGGCATCGTGCTGCTGGCGGGCATCGTCGCCGTCTACGAAATTTATCGCGGTGCGCGGGCGCGCATGGTCACGAGCAAAGAATCGCTGCCTGTGGCGCTGCTCACGATCTTCGGGCGCAATCGACGGCGCTATGGCGGTTTCATTGTCCATCTCGGCATCGTCATCATCGGCATCGGCGTGATCGGCAGCACGGCGTACCAACTGGAGACGATCCAGCAGCTCGGTCGCACAGGTGAAGCGCAGATCGGCGGCTACAGCGTGCGTTACGACTCGCTCGAACTTGGACAGATCGCCGAAGATGGACGCCTGATGGACATCGCCAATGTCACTGTGCTGCGTGATGGACAGCCAGTCGCGCAGATTCGCCCGCGTGTCGATCATTATCCAAGCATGGCGGTCACGATCCCCGGCGTGCACAGCACCATCGAAGGCGATGTCTATGTGCTGCTGAGCGGCTATAACGAAATCGATGGCAGCACGGCGACGCTGCACATCTACGTCAACCCGCTCATCAACTTCGTCTGGTGGGGGGGGCTCATCCTGATCGTCGGCACGCTGATTTCAGCGTGGAAAGACGAACGCGCGCCAGAACGTGTGCGCACCGCAGCGACGACGAGAGGGGGGATGCAATGGGGAGTGCCGCAAGCCGGGCAATAAATTGCCCAGCTATACCTTGTCGTCCACTAAAGGGACGGCTCAAAGCGCATATGTCCTGCTATGGTGCGTCCCTTCAGTGGACGCGTTCCCTTAGCCGTCGGCTTCAGCCAATGGCGTGGCTGCTCGCCTTCCTGATGTTATGGGCGTTTACTCCCCACCTCGCCGCAGCCCAGGAGACCGACCCCGGCGTGACGCTGGACGATGTGAACACGATTGCCGAGAAGCTCTACTGCCCCGTCTGCCCCAACGAAACGCTCGATAGCTGCCGCACGACTGCCTGTGCGCAGTGGCGCGAAGAAATCCGCGTGCAGTTGGTGGCGGGGCGCAGCGAAGAACAGATCATCGCGGACTTTGTGGCGCGTTACGGCGAGCGCGTGGTCGATACGCCGCTGAACGCGACGCTGCGCGGGCTGGCGCTGTACACGCCTTATGTGCTGCTGGTGCTGGCGGCGGGCGTGGCGGTGTTCACACTCGCGCGCTGGCGGCGGGGTGGGGAGCGGACGAGGCATGCCTCGTCCCTACAGACCCCGCCATCCGTTGTAGGGACGACACATGTGTCGTCCGTAAATGCCTCGTCCGCAAATCCGTCGTCCGCGCCCTCACCCCAAACAACTCTCTCTCAGGGCGAGGGGAAGAACGACGACGATTACCGCGCGCGGCTGGAACGTGATTTGAAAGGCTAGGCGATGACCGACATCGACTTTTTGCAGGATGCCGCGCCGCAGCCGGAGCGCCGCCGACCGCGTATCACGCTTGGTACGGTGGTGCTGCTGGCGGGGATCGCACTGGTGGCGCTGGTCGTCGCGATGCAGTTGGCGCGTCAGACGCGCGGACCGCTGGAAAGCGGCACAGCGCCGGACTTCAGCGTGACGACGTTCGACGGGCAGCCAATGACGCTCTCCGACCTGCGTGGGCAGGTCGTGGTTGTCAACTTCTGGGCGAGCTGGTGCGAACCGTGTAAGGAAGAAGCGCCGCACCTGGAGGCGATCTGGCAGACTTACCGCGAGCGCGGCGTGGTTGTGCTGGGCATTGCGTGGTCGGATGTCGAAGCGGATACGCGCGCCTTCATCGCAGACTTCAACCTGACGTATCCCAACGCGCCAGACATCGGCACGCGCATTGGCGATGACTACCTGATCCGCGCCGTGCCAGAGACGTACATCATTGACCGCGAGGGGCAGGTGGTGGAACGGCTGATCGGCAATACGCGCGTGAACGTGACCTATTTGAGCGGCGTGATCGACCGACTGCTGGCGGGATGATATGAGCATCGAAGGACTGATCATCGGCTTTATCCTCGTCAGTATCGTGGTGGTGATTGTCGCCGCCCCGCTGCTCGGACGCGAAGGGCGCTTTGACGCGCAGGCGGCGCAGCTTGCCCGCCAGCGCGAACGCGCCCACGTCTACTACGAGCGCGTGCTGCGCAACCTGCGCGATCTGGATGAAGATCATGCGCTGGGCAAGCTGGATGATGACGCCTATGAAGCGGATCGGGCGTTATGGGCAGAACGCGGCGTGCAGGTCTTGAAGGCGCTCGACCAACTGAGCGCAGGCACAATGATTGCCCCCCCCAGCGCCGACGATGCGGCGATTGACCGCTCGCTCGATGATGCGGTCGAAGCGGCGGTGCGGGCGTATCGCCAGGGCGCGGGGTAAAGCTTAATCTATTGCACGGTGACCCGGCGTGTTGTCCCTACGATTACTCGTTCTTGATTAGAAATTAACGAGGAGTCCTCTCATGAACCGCCTCATCCTCCGCATTCTGTTTGCCTGCCTTTGCATCACCTTGCTCTCCAGCGGTCTTTACGCGCAGGGAGAGCAGCCAACATGTGAGGACATCCCCGCAGACGAGCAGCGGTCGCAGCTGACGGACGAGGGCTTGAAATACGTTGTGCTGCGCGAGTGCGACGGACCAAATCCAACGCTCGCCTCTACTGTCACCGTTCACTACAGTGGCAGGCTGATGGACGGCACAGTTTTCGATAGCTCGTATGAGCGTGGCACACCCGCAACATTCCCACTGAATAATGTCATTGCTGGCTGGCAAGGGGGCTTGCAGTTAATGTCGGTTGGCGCGCACTATCGCCTGATTATCCCGCCGGATCTGGGCTATGGGGAAGCGGGCGCGGGCGATGTGATACCAGGCAATGCGATCCTGATCTTCGATGTCGAACTGCTGGAAATCGACGGTGTTGGAGTTGCGGACGCCGAGGTATTGCCGATTGAACTCTTTGCTGCCAGAGACATTGACGAGAATAGCTGCCCGACAGACATCACCTCCGAATTTGCGCCGGACGATCAGATCTTCATCGCGACACAACCGGTGGATGTCGCTGCTGGCACGCGCGCATTTGTCCGGTTGCTGCATGAAGACGAGGCGATTGAGGAAACAGACGAAATCGTCGCGCCGTCCGATTTGCGCACCTGCGTCTTCTTCGTCTTCAAAAATGATGAAGGCTGGGAAGCAGGCGATTACAGTGCTGAACTTTACTTTGATGGTGAACTGGTCGGGCGCGTGGCGTTTGAGGTTTGAGTGTCGCGCAGACGAGGTGGGTGTGTGATAATTAGTCACAGGATGACAGCGCGAAAAGGCTTGATCGATGTTTACTGTGACAGTCAATGACGAGAAAGTTTATCAGCAACTCATGGCAAGGGTACGTCAGCGGGGCGAGTCGCTGGATGATGTGCTGCGGGAACTGCTCGATCAGGAAGCGTTGATCATCCAGACGACAGACGAGACGCCCGCACGTAAACTGCTCCGACTTATTGATGATGCCGATTTACCCTTCACAAATCCCTTCAATGGACGCGACGCAAGTGATCTTTTGAGGGACGAAGCGGGAACGATGAATTGGCGCAATTCAGAGGGCGACAATGGCACTGCCTAAAGTGCTGGTAGACAGCGGATTTCTCTACGTCCTCTTCCGCAAGAACGATCCAGATCATCAAGCTGTGCGTACTGTATTTGATAGTCTTGACGCGGAATTTATTGTCCCCCAGGTCGTATTGACTGAGGCTTGCTGGCTCTTCAATCGCGCTGGCGGAATGCCGTTGGTAGCCACCTTTCTTGAGCTACTAACATCAGCGAGGATACCGTTAGAGCCAGCCAACTATGTTGATGTATACAGAGCCAGCCAGCTCATGCGCCAGTATGTCGGCACGAAATTGGATTTTGTCGATTGTTGCATCCTGGCGCTGGCGGAACGGTTAGAAATCACGCAAGTAGCGACACTGGATCGTCGCGATTTTAGTATTATGCGCACACGCCATGGACGGTATCTGGACATACTGCCGTAGAAGCTAGATACCGTCAGCTATGTTGAAGGGGTGTTCATAACTTGATTACCCTTCCTCCTCCGCTTCCTTCACATCATCCTTCTGCAACAGCCGCCTGTACGTCGCCTGGAAGGTGAGCGCGTCGGCGGTGTGGAACGGTTCCGGCGCTTCAATTGCTGCCGTCCCCGCCACGCCAAAATCGATGAACGCCTGGAGCAGTTCGCGGTAGCGGATGTCTGCCTCGTTCAGCGGCAGATGCGCTTTTTCGCCCTTGCTCGTGTAATCAATGCCGCTGATGTGGAAGTGCAGCCGCTTCATCCCCTCGTCGCCAAGCGCGGCGCGGCAGCGGGTGAGTGCGTCGGCAAATTCGGCATAGCTGTTGAACGTGCCGTCGCCTGTGCGCGCGTGCAAATGCGCCCAGTCGATGCACGGCATCACGCCGGGGACTTCCCTGCTTAGTTGCAGCACCTCGTCCAGATTGCCGAACATGGCGCTCTTGCCCATCGTCTCCGGGCGCAGCAGCACGTCCACACCCTCCTCGCGCAGAATGCCCGTGATTTCGATCAATTTCTGCTTGGCGCGCTCATAGACCTGCTCGGCGGGCTGGCTGTGATAGCTGCCGGGGTGGAAGACAATATCGCGCGCCCCTGCTAGGTAACCCTTACGTGCCGCCGCCAGCAGCCGCGCATCGCTTTTCTCCATCAGTTCCGCCGTCTGGCTGTTCAGGTTGATGTAATAGGGCGCGTGGATGCTGATGGACACACCGGCTTTCTGCCCCGCCGCCTTGATCTGCGCGCAGGTCTCATCGGTCACACGCACGCTCTGCACCCAGGCGATTTCAAGATGCTGCAAACCCAACTCGCGGATATGATAGACGGCGGCGACGGTGCCGCTTTCGCGCGCGGTTTGCGGCGAGCCAACCGTGCCAAAGCGGATGGGGTCTTGATCAGGCACAACGACACCTCATGTTTTATCGTAAATAACAAGAACAATTGTAGCACTGAGGCGTTTTTCATGCTCACAGAGTCGCCAAACTTTCGCAGAGGGGCGTTCATCGCGGCGCTGGTCTCGTTCGCCGTTGCCTTCGCGCTGTGGAACATCCCGCAATTGGGCTTCCTGATGTATCCGTTTCGGCTGTTCGTCACCTTCGTCCACGAAAGCGGTCACGGGCTGGCAGCAATATTGACAGGCGGGCGGCTGGAAGGCTTCCTTGTCAATGCCGATGGCAGCGGCTTGGCGCGCACGGTGGGCGGCAGTCTGGCAGTCATATTGCCTGCCGGGTACATCGGCGCGGCGTGCTTCGGTGCGGGGCTGTTCTACCTGACCAACACCGTCCAGCACACGCGCGTCATCGCTGTTGTGCTGGGCGTGCTGCTGTTGATCGTCACGCTGCTCTACACGGGTATCTTTTCGCTGGCGGGCGTGGTCGGCATTATCGGTGGATTGCTGCTGATCGCGCTCGGCTGGCGCGGTCCGCGCTGGCTGAATCTGCTGGTGCTAAATGTGCTGGCGCTGCTGACCGCCCTGCATTCGATCCTCGATCTGATCTTCCTGATCAACAATACCAGCGCCAGCGCAATGGGCGTGCGCAATGACGCAGCAGCGTTTTCGGCGGCAATCACGCCACTCGTACCGCCCGTTCTCTGGGCAGTGCTGTGGGCAGCGATTGCACTCGTCGTCGTCGGCCTGGCGTTTTACTTCAGCATCGTGCATCCGCTGGTCAAGAGGGAATGAGGTATCAGGTTTTTGTGATGAGTGACGAGTAGGGACGAGGCATGCCTCGTCCCAGCGCAAAGAGCTTGTAGGCGTAGGATGTATCCTGCCCAACGTAACAGACAGAGGACGCGACGATATGACCAACCTGGCAGCCTGGGCGGAGATGCTGCGCAGCCCGCTCGATCATCAGCAAGCAGTGACACGGACAGCCGACGGCAACTGGCGCAGCGCGGATGGGGCATTCAGCAGCGGGGCAGCAGTGATGAACGGGCTCAGCATTCCAGACTTCCGCGCGCGGGAGACGCCGCAAACGGTCAATGTGGCATTCCGTATTCCGGTGACGCCGCTGGATCGCGGACAAGTAGCGCGCGATTATTTCCGTGCCATCAACGCCGACTTCCCGCATTATTCGCGTGCCGAAATCCGCCAGCGCTACGGCACCAAACTCGACAAGGGGATGCAATTCTACTGTCAGCAGTTGTGGCGCGAACGCGGGGTAGACGCGCGTATTCTTGATCTCGGCTGCGGAAGCGGCGGCAACGGGCGCTACCTGCAATCACTCGGCTTCAGGCATATTCTGTCGGTCGATTGGGAGGCAGCGGGCGCAGATATGTTCGTGGATGCCCACCGACTGCCGCTGGCGGACGGCGTGTTTGATCTGGTGATTTCGACCGCCGTCTTTGAACATCTCTACAACCCGTTCATCGCCATGAGCGAGATCGCGCGCGTGTGTCGGGACGGTGGGTGGTTTGTAGGCAGTGCCAGCTTCTGGGAAGGCTGGCACGCCTCATCGCACTTCCACATGACACCCGATGGCTGGCACACGATCCTTGACCATGCAGGCATGGAAATCGTCGATCTGTGGGAAGGGTGGGGCATTCTGCCTGCTGCGCTTTCGCATGTGCTGACGCCGGGGCGGTTGCGCGGGCTGGGCTATGTGCTGCAATCGGGCGTCGAAAGTATCTATCGGCTGGCGCTGGGAGAGCCGGGCGTGCGGCGGCTGCACCTGCGCGCCAGCGGCTCGTACCAGATATGGGCGTCCAAACGTTAGTTCTCTACTGCCCCGGCAGCAAATCATGCACCGGATACGTCGTCGGGAAGTATTGCAGGTTATAGCTGACGCTGGCGCCTGTCGTGTTCGGCAGCACGTCAAAGTTGCAGCGTGTGCTGATCAGCGGTGTCTCCGTGCCGGGTCCGTAATTGTCGTAGCCGTCGAAATGTGGCTCAGTCCATTCGACTTTATACTCAACTTCGTAGTGACCGGGACGCAGGTTGCCGACCGTCGCTGTATAGAAGACCCAGGTGTTCGCGCCTCCGCGCCGCGCGGGTTCGCTGCGCTGCACCGTCGTCAGAACGGCGTTGTTCAGCCGCACGGAGTAATCTGCTGTCGCGAGATGCTGATCCATCTGTGCGCGCGTGCGTGTGAACCACGACCAGAAGATAGTCACGCTGTCGGTATCGTAGATGATGCCAGGCAGCGCCAGTTGGTAGCTGTCACATTCGGCGAAGATCAGCCCCGGCGTTTCCGAGCGGAATTGCAGGCTGGGGCGCGCGCCCAGGAAGACATCGCTTTCCGGTTCGAGGTTCGGGTTAACGAAGCCGCTGCCGGGCGCGAGGATGCGCACGGGCGCACCGGCGCTATCCGCAGAGGGCGCACCGGTTCCTGTGTCCAGGCTGGTTGCGGACGCGTTCACAGGCGTGCTGCACCCGTCCTGCAAGTCGTTGACGGTCGTCTCGAAGTCAACACTGCTGCTGTTACCTTCGCGCGCGATCAGCACGCGCGCGCTGCCCGTCCCCCCAGCCGCCACCGTGCCACCCGAGATGTACGGCAGTCGTTCACTCACGGCATACGTACCATCCACCGACACCTGCCGCAGCGACGACAGCGCATTGCCCGCACCATTGGCATTATCGAACAACTGGTAGTATACGTCCCAGCCCGTCAGCATGGTGCCGCTCAGGTTGATCACGCCCGCATCTGCGCAGGCAACGTAGGTGATCTGGACGCTGTTGGTCGGACCGGTCGGTGTTTCCTGTGCGTACATCGGCAGCGCGGCAATGGTCGCAAACGCGATCATCCAAACCGCGATGAAGATGGCTTTTTTCATACGAACCCCCTCTGACACTGCAATCATTCGGAATGACGCGCGCATTGTAACACGGACTGCAATTACCCAGCAGCTACTAGGGATAACTTGGGATATTGTGGGATAAACGATCAACACACTTTTTCGCGATTTCCCAAAGCAGTGCTCATCTGCTCCAACGCCTGCGTCAGCATCGCCCGTGAACAACCGAAGTTCAGGCGCGCGAATCCTGCCCCACCCGGTCCGCAGTCCGTTCCGTTTGTCAGCGCGACTTTCGCCTCTTTCAGGAAGAACTTGAACGGATCCTCCAGCCCGACCGCGCGGAAATCCATCCACGCCAGATACGTCGCTTCCGGTCGTGTGACGCTGACGCCGGGCATGTGCGCGGCGACATACTCAACGACAAAATCCCGGTTGCCCTCCAGATGCGTCATCAGCGCCGCCAGCCACTCATCGCCTTCACGATAGGCAGCTTCCGCCGCCACATAGCCGAGCGCGTTCGAGATCATGCCGAAGTGGAAGCCGGTCATACGCAGTTTGTTGCGCAGCGCTTCGTCCTGCACGATGGCACTTGCGCTGCCAAGTCCCGGGATATTGAACGTCTTGCTCGGTGCGTACAGCGTGATCATACGGCTGGCAAGTTCCGGCGCGATCTTCGCCAGCGGGATGTGCTGACTGCCCGTGTACACCAGCTCAGCGTGGATTTCGTCGCTGCACACGATCAGGTCGTGCTGTTCGGCAAAGGCGGCGAGGCGTGTCAGTTCGTCGAGTGTGAAGACGCGCCCTGTCGGATTGTGCGGGTTGCAGAGCAGCAGCAGTTTGCTGCGCGGCGTGACAGCCCTTTCGAGCGCGTCGAAGTCGAGTTCGTAGCGCAGAATGTGACCATCGCTGCGGGCGGCGAGCGCGGCATGCTGAACCTCCAACCCGAAGTTGGTGGTGGCGTGCATGAACGGGGGATAGATCGGCGGCGTCATCAGCACGCCATCACCCGCCTCGCCGACCGTATGCGTGACGATGTTCAGCCCGGCGACCAGCCCTGGCATCAGCAATATCCACGCGGGATCGACCTGCCAGTCGTAACGCGCAGCCAGCCGCCGCGCCAGCGTTTCGCGCAGCGCGGGCATATCCGCCTGGTAGCCAAACACAGGATGTTCGAGCCGTTGACGCAGCGCCTCCATTACGGCAGGCGGCGCGCCAAACTCGGTATCCGCCACCCACATCGGCAGCACGTCTTCGCCGAACATGGTCCACTTGATCGCGTTCGTGCCACTGCGGTCAACATCATGCGAAAAGTCATATTGCGGCATTCAAAACTCCTTTTAGTACAGAGTACAAAGTGCAGGGTGCAAAGTGCAGAGTACAAAGTACAGAGAAGTATGTACTGAGAACTGTGAACTACGAATCGAACCACACCATGTTCGTCCACGCCTTTTCGCCGTGACGGTCGCGCACGGTGACGCGGCAGTAATCACTGCGCCAGTTGCGCAGGCTCAACTCTGCCTCCAGCAAGCCGTTGCCATGCACGCTGACCGCTTCCGCGCCCTTGCCGCTGACGATGATATGCTCGGCGGGCGAACAGCGCACACGCACCGAAACTTTCGGCTGTATCTTGACATCGAGCAGCATCGGTCCGGTGCTGCTGTAATAATCACCCACCTTGAGCGCCTCAAGAATCGCCTGCGGCGTTAACTCCTGTGCTTTCACCCACGCCCAGCCACGCAGCACATCCTGATGCTCCTTAAAGTGGGCGTCGTCGGTTGCCAGCGCACTGTAACGATAGCCGCGCGCCGCCAACCGATCCACCATGTACCACGAGTCGAGGCGGTCATTATGGTCAGCGGAGATGCCGTTGATGATTTCGATGGCTTCGACCTCACCGAGCGACAGCACATCTTCCTCGCTCAGGTTGTACCATGCCGGGTGCGCGGCGGCGACGAACGCCCCGGCTGCGCGGGCGCGCTGTGCCATCTGCGGTCCGGTTTCACCGGGCAGATTGGGCGCGAAGTCCCCCGGCAGCCCGACCGCCAGCAGATGCCACAACTCGCCACATTCGATCTGTCCGGCGTGCAGTTCCGCGCCGAGCAGCGTGATAAAGTCGTCTGTCCAGTACTGGCTGGTATCGGTGATCGGGTAGCCAAAGCGTTCCATAAAGTGATCGGTGATGGCGAGGAAGTCATAGCCGAGTTCGCGGTAAATGCGGCAGACATCCTCCGGCGTGCGTCGTCCATCGGAGCGGGTGGAATGAGTATGCAGATTGCCACGATAAAAACGACCGGGTTTGTCAAACGGCAGGTAACGCATGTTGGAGAGAGTCTTTCAGTTGTGAAATGCGGTAACGGCTATTGTACCGTTGGAAGCATGAGCGCGCACGGGATATACTTGGAGCCATCACCCCTGCCTCTCTCCCTCAGGGCGAGGGGTAATATATTTGTTGTCTTAAAGTCCCTCTCCATGAGGGAGAGGGATTTAGGGTGAGGGTTTTGAGGGAGAGTTCATCATGCATGTTTTGGGAATAGACATCGGCGGGACCGGAATAAAGGGCGCGCCTGTCGATATAGCCAGCGGCACCCTCATGGCGGAGCGCATCCGCCTGATCACGCCCGATCCGTCCACACCGGAAGCGTGCGCTGAAATCATCTCAACGATTGCGCAGGAGTTCCGCTGGCAGGGGCGCATCGGCTGCGGCTATCCGGGCGTGGTCAAGAACGGTATAACGATCACAGCAGCGAACGTGGATGCGGGCTGGATCAACGCCGATGCCAAGTCGATCATCGAACACGCGACGCAGTGTAAGACCAGCATCATGAACGACGCCGATGCCGCCGGACTTGCCGAAATCCGCTTTGGCGCAGGGCGCGATGTCAAAGGTGTGGTCATGATGGTCACGCTCGGCACAGGCATCGGCACGGCGCTGTTTGTCGATGGCAAGCTGGTGCCGAACCTTGAGTTTGGACACCTGATCATACGCGGCAAAGACGCAGAAACGCGCGCATCCGAACGGGCACGTATAAAGAAGGATATGTCGTGGCGGCAGTGGGCGGCGCGACTGGACGAGTATCTGACCTACGTCGAGAATCTGTTCTGGCCTGACCTGTTCATCGTCGGCGGCGGCGCGAGCAAAAACCACGAGAAGTTCATCCCCTATCTCACCATCCGCACGCCGATTGTGCCGGCGCAGATGTTTAACGATGCGGGCATCGTTGGTGCGGCGCTGGCAGGCATGGAACTGGCGATTGATCACCCGAAGTAGGTTCAGTTCGTTGCAAACAACTTGACCAAAATTAAACGGGAGAAGCTCTCATCCCGCAGCTTCCTCGCCCCTATCGCGCAAAGCAGATGAGGGCTGTCTGAAGTTACGTTAGGCAGGATACATCCTGCCCCTACACTTTGCACTTTTAGCGATGATGCGCTCTACTCGCTTACATGATCACGCCGTATCTCTCCCTGTTTCGCCTGGCACTGCTGCTTTGCACCTCGTTCGTCGTGCTGGTTGGTGTGGTGCGGGTGCTGCGTCCTGCCGATGACGATCTGCGGGCGCTGCTGCTGCCGCCGACGGACTGCGCCGCTCCCTGCTGGCAGGGTTTGCGACCGGGCGAGACAAGCGCCGATGATGCCGAAGCGCTGCTGCGTGCGCACCCCTGGGTAGCGGACATCAATCGCACTGCCACACATCTCTCCTGGCACTGGAACGGGCGGCAGCCGAACGCGATTGACGGGACAGCGCGGGGTCTGATTTACCTCAACAGCGGACGTGTGGGAACGCTGCGCATCGCGCTGACCGTGCCGTTTGGCGACATCTGGGCGCTGTTCAAGTCGCCGGACGATGCGCTGCTGGTGCGCCCGGTCAGCCGTTCCAGCGCCTACCAGATTGTCGATTACGCGCAGGCGGGGATACAGGTCGTCTCGTCGCTGAGCTGTCCGGTCAATCCGACGGTGTACTGGAACGGTACAACGACGCTGCATCTGGGCGAGGCGCTGCTGACAGAGGAATTGAACAGCGTGCCGTATGATGTGTTCCAGCAGGGCGGCTGGTGGCGCTGGCTGCGGACGTGTCGGCGGGCGCAGGGACGTTAAAAATAATTATTACGAACAAAATGTAAATTCGTAATTTACAAATTACGCGGAATGTGTCAAACTCTATTTCGGATCGATATGTGGATCGCACGTTCAGGTTTGCAGGCTCGGCGCAGTAGTAGTTGACGCTCTCCCCGCAGTTTGAGTACCTCGTTCGACCGTATCACCACAATGCACATTATGTTTGCTTTGCAGGAGGCAGTCTGTGACTAAGAGGTTGTATGTGGGCAACCTGTCGTACAGCGTGACCGAAGAAGAACTTCGCGCGTTGTTCGAGCAGGTCGGTGCAACGGAGAAAGTAACCGTCATCACCGACCGTGAGAGTGGGCGCTCGAAGGGCTTTGGTTTCGTCGAAATGACGACCGATGAACTGGCGCAAGAGGCAATCCGACGTTTGAACGGCTCCAACTTTATGACGCGCACCTTGACTGTGAACGAAGCGAAGCCCCGTGAAGACCGTCCGCCCCGTTCGGGTGGGGGTGGCTATGGCGGTGGTGATCGCGGCGGTTACGGTGGTGGCGATCGTGGTGGCTATGGCGGTGGTGATCGCGGTGGTTACGGCGGTGGACGTGGGGATGGTGGTTATGGTGGTGGGCGCGGCGACCGTGATTACGGTGGGCGCGATGATGGCGGTCGCCGTGACCGTCGTGACCGCTACTAAACTGCAAACTGCATAACACAGCAAGGCAGGGGGCGTACCGTTAGCGGTACGCCCTTTTTGTTGGCAGATCAGCGCACATCGTCGCGCTGTTGACATTTAGCAAAAGCAAAATCTCTACGCCGTGCCTGGAGTTCGCGCTATGCTGTGATCGGCGTATTGGGCAGAGATTTCCATAAGAGCAGGGACAACGTGAACAGCGCAAGCACGTATGTGAATAGTCTGGTAGGCGGGCTGCCGCGCACCTTCTGGTGGCTGTGGCTGGGGACACTGATCAATCGACTGGGTATCTTCGTTATCCCCTTTTTGACGCTGTTCCTGACACGCGAGCGGGGCTTCAGTGAGGCGGAGGCGGGTGCAGTCATCGCGCCCTATGGCATCGGTGCGTTAGGCGCACACCTGATTGGCGGTTATCTGTCTGACCGCATCGGCAGGCGCTTGACCATGCTCATCAGCTTCTTCGTCACGCCCGTGTTGGTCATGCTGCTGTACGGCGCATCGGAGGGCAGCATGATTGCTGTCATTATGGTGGCGCTCGGGTTCTTTATGGACTTGTACCGCCCGGCATCGTCGGCGCTGATTGCGGATGTCGTGCCAGCGCAAGATCGGCTGCGTGCCTATTCGCTGCGCTACTGGGCGATCAATCTGGGCGCGGCGGTGGCGCTGGCACTGGCGGGCTATCTGGCACAGCGGGGCTACGCCCTGCTCTTCATCGGCGATGCGCTGACGACGTTCCTGTTCGGGCTGGTGATCCTGTTCTTCGTTCCAGAAACGCGCCCGCAGGCGGCGCAGCCGAGCGCACACAACCCCAGTCCCTCAGCGGTGCGTATTCCATCGCAGGAACTGCCGACGCTGGTGTTCGTCGTCGCTTTCACGCTGCTCACCGTCAGCTTTGGCGCGATGTATACGCAGTTTCACACGACCATGCCGCTGGCGATGAAGGCGGAAGGGCTGAGCGAGTTTGATTACGGCTGGGTCTCAGCGATCAACGGGTTGGTGATCGTGTTGGTATCGCTGCAACTCAACCGCTATCTGGCGCGCTTTTCCCCGTTTCTGACGATTGCGGGCGCGGCGATCCTGTCGGGGATTGGCTTCGGCTTTAACGCGCTGGCGACGACCGCGCCGCTGTTCGTCATCAGCGTGGTGATCTTCACGTTCGGCGAATTAATCGCTAATCCGGTTGCCACGACGCTGATTGCCGATGTTTCACCGACGCAGCGACGCGGCTTCTATCAAGGTATCTTTGGCGCTTCGTGGGGTATGGCGAACTTTGTCGGTCCGCTGGTCGGCGGCAGCGTCTATCAGCAGTATGGCGGCGATGCGGTCTGGGCGTTATGCCTGGTGGTCGGGATCGTGCTGGCAATCGGCTATCTGACGATTATTCAGTCGCTGTACTTGCGCGCTCGGTCGCACATGTCGGCTGTGGCTGAGGGGGCATTGCCCGCTCGCGCAGAGTGAGAAGTCAATAGGTCTACACATCTTTTTCTTCAGTGGGCGCCCGCTGCCTCGGTACCATTTGCGCCGGGTCATAGAAGAATTGCTGTTCTACGCTGGGCGATCCGCATGACAGGTTTGTCACAAGTCAATTGGCGTAACGTCGCTGCGAGCGAGTATCCTTGCGGCAGTTGGTCAGCCAGCATCGCCATAAACAATCGTGCCCGCTGATGCAGAAGTGTAATTCGCAGTGGGCATGCAAGCGCCAATCGGTATCGCAATGATGGCGAAACGCCGTTATTCCCGATGGAGTATGGCTTGCGCTAAAGTCTATTTTTGAAGTGGAGTATGCTTATGAAACTTCGTTTAGTCCCCCTGATGGTCGTTATGATGCTGATGGTGGGTATGTCCGTTCGCGCGGACGTGCTGCCCTATCAAGACCCGACACTTTCCATTGAGGAGCGGGTCGCCGATTTGCTAAGTCGGATGACGCTCGAAGAAAAAATTGGGCAGATGACGCAGGTAGAGGTTAACAGCATCACACCAGAGGATGTCACCCGCTACTTCATCGGCTCCATCCTCAGCGGTGGCGGCGGTTATCCTGCCGGGAACAACACAGTAGCCGGCTGGGCGGATATGGTCACTGCTTATCAGGACGCTGCCCTCAGCACAGCGTTGGCGATTCCGATGATCTATGGCGTCGATGCCGTTCATGGGCATAGCAACCTGTCAGGCGCGGTGCTGTTCCCACACAACATCGGATTAGGCGCGGCGCGCAACCCGGAACTCGTGACGCAGATCGGGCAGATTACTGCCACCGAGATGATCGCTACAGGCATCTATTGGAATTTCGCCCCAGTGCTCGCGGTGCCGCAAGATTACCGTTGGGGGCGCACCTACGAAGGCTACAGCGAAGATACTACGCTTGTAACCGAGCTTGCAACCGCGATGCTCATCGGGCTGCAAGGCGAGAACTTATCAGATACTCTGTCGGTTCTTGGAACGGCTAAGCATTTTGTGGGCGATGGCGGCACTGCGTTTGGCACGTCGCCGCTGGACAACGCTCTATTGGATCGCGGCGAAACGGCGGTCGATGAGGCGACGCTGCGTGAAATCCATCTTGCGCCATATCCAGGTGTCATCGCAAACGGTGCACGCAGCATCATGGTGTCGTACTCTAGCTGGAACGGGATTCGGATGCACGGTCAGGAGTACCTGATTCAGGATGTGTTGCGCGGCGAACTCGGTTTCACCGGTTTTATCGTCTCCGACTGGGCTGGAGTCGATGATGTTGCGCCTGTCTATTATGATGCGGTCGTACTGGCGATCAACGCTGGCATTGATATGAACATGGTGCCATACGACTACCTGCGCTACATCGACACGATGAAACAGGCAGTGGCAAACGGCGATATTTCGTTGGAACGTATCAACGAGGCGGTCACGAATATCCTGCGCGTCAAATTCGAACTCGGCTTGTTCGACCGCCCGTACCCGAACGCGGACCTGCAAGCGCTCGTCGGTTCGGACGAACATCGCGCCGTTGCGCGCGAGGCGGTTAGCCAGTCGCTGGTGCTGCTCAAGAACGAAAACGGCGCGCTGCCTATCAATGCAAATACTGAGCAAATCGTATTCGTTGCGGGAACGGGCGCGGACAATCTTGGGATGCAGGCAGGTGGTTGGTCAATCGAATGGCAGGGATTCGAGGGCAACGACGCAACTGTTGGGACAACCATACTGGCTGCATTGCAAGCGGGAGTTGGCGAAAGTGTCACCGTGCAGTACAGCCGGCGCGGTGATTTCGATGGGGAGCGTGGCGATGTCGGGATCGTCGTGGTGGGTGAGCAGCCTTACGCTGAGTATGAAGGCGACGATCCTGATCTCCTGCTCGACACCCGTGATGTGCGCCTGATCACCGCGATGCGTGAACAGGTTGATAAGCTGATCGTCGTGCAGTTGAGCGGTCGCCCATTGGTTATCGATACCTCCCTCAACCTTGCTGACGCATGGGTAGCGGCGTGGCTGCCGGGTACAGAAGGCGCAGGCGTGACCGATGTGCTGTTTGGCGAACAGGATTTTGTCGGCAAGCTGTCGTATACCTGGCTGCGAAACATCGAACAACTGCCGTTTGACTTCGAAAACATGCCGACTGAAGGCTGCGCCGCGCCGTTGTTCCCCTACGGCTATGGATTGAGTTATTCAGATGTGTCGGCTGCGGCGGCGTGGCTTGAACTCGCGCTAGAATGCGCCCCTGCCGCCGTTGCCGAGGTAGACCCCACTACGGTAAGCCCCGACAGCACGCCCGTCGTCGCGCTGCCATCCGCTGAAAGTGAAGCTTTCGGCGCAGAGGATGTGCTTGCCTATGTCCCGGGTGAGGTTGCCTATATCCCGTATCCCGTGTCGATCACGCTGGATGGGAATCTGAGCGACTGGAACGGCATCCCATTTGAGGTGGTGACGCAAGGCACAATGACTTCATCTGACCCGGCAGAAAATGGGTCTGTTCAGTTCTCGCTGGCATCGGATGGCGAAAATATCTACGTGTATATGGTCATGCCGGATGCGACTATCGTCACTGGCGAACACGGACAGGACTTCTGGAACGAAGATTCGCTGGAATTCTACATGAACTTCAGTGGTGATCTCGCGCGCACCAGCTATGGGGATGGGGTGTTTCAGGTCAACATCAATCCAGGCAACCTTGGCAATACGGATCCGAACGCGCTGGTTTATACAGGCGTGAATGCGACCGAGGCCGGATTCTCCGCATTCGTGTTCCGCACTGCGGATGGTTGGGGCTTTGAAGCGGCGGTGCCTATTCCTGACACCGTTCCGGTGGAACAGGGCAGCGTGATCGGTTTTCAAGTCCATGCGAATGGTTCTTCTGGCGGCGATCGGGACGTGAAACTGATCTGGTCAAATGCCGATACCAGCGATCAAAGCTATCTGAATCCAAGTCTGTTCGGGATCGGTATGTTCTATGAAGTCGGGAACACCGAGGTTCCGCCTGTTTAGGATGTCATGATCGTCACTCAAGTGCATCATTGAGCAAGAGAAGGGGCGCGCCGAATGGTGCGCCCGTTTTGTTTGTATGACTATTGCTTTATGCATCCACCCGCGCACCCGTCTGCACGTCGTAGCGGATGATAACATCAGTCACGGTTTCCATCTCAACGATACGCGTGTCGATAAAGCGCACTGCCCTAATCCTGCCACCTGTTCCTGCCAGCCGCAGGAATGGGAGTCGGTCTTCAAAGTTTGGCGCGACATTCTGCAAGTCCCATACGCGCAGTGCGGTGTAGCCCATGACGAGGTAACGGTTATCGGCGGACAGCGCCACGATGCCGGCTGCGTTCAGTTCCGGGTTCAAGCGCACGCCCTGTCCGCTGGCGATGTCATAGACGGCTAGGGCGGGGGCTGTATATCGCAATTCACTGCGTTGCCCAAATAGTACAACAAGCGAATTATCAGTCGAAAACAAGAAGCCCGTCGTGGTTTGTACACGGTAACGATTGGCGGTGTCATTATAGTTATCCAGCACTCGGATCACTTGTCCCGCTAGATCATAAGTCAGAACACCACCATGTCCACTCATCCAGATCCATCCCCGCGCATAGTCCCATGATCCGCCACCTGCAAGACTCACATATCGCTGAAAATCGCCAGTTATTGTTGGAGATAGAGCTTCTCGCAGATGTGCGACTTGGTTGCCAGACCGTGTCCACAAGAAAAACAGATGATTACGACGAAGGTAGGTTATCGCCTGGTCACTATTCGGACTCCAACGAATCGAACTTCCACCAGCAGTTTCCCCAACAACACCCCTATCAACCACATCATACAAGCGCATACCTCGATTGAATTGAGCTAGTCCATTACTACCTCCATCAATGCGCTTTATTTCTACACTAATAGACATTTGAGTGGAAACTGCAAAGAGGCGACAATTGGGCGACCAACCGTGAGGATAAGTTTGTTCTGGAAGATTGTCGGCAAGGACATAAAGAATTGATTCGGATGACAGATTGATCACATCCAAACGCCCAGCGATACGATCAAATCGGACCGCAGTATCAGGCTGATAAAATTCTCCAGATGTGTTGCTGCACTGGTTAATGGAGACATTTTGGGCATCAACTTCCCTTGTGGGAATAATGACGCCTGCCATCAGCAGCACACCGACAATGAGCAATAGACGGTTCAACATGAGCTTTCTCGCAATGTTCGATCAACAGATGCCTTGATCGTACTGATTGCGCAGGCTGGCTCATGGACGGCTGCTCGGCGCTTGCCCTACGCTACTCCGGCAGTAGCTCGAAATGCGCCACATGCGCCGATCGCACCATAGCGAAGTCGCGGCGGTCGAGCGTCAGCACGCGCGTGATGCCGAGCCGTTCCGCCACAGCAACTACCGATGCATCCACAAAATCGATCCGTGAGTCGGCGTATTGTTCGAGTATGGCGGCGGTGCGAAATAGGTCAGTCTCAGTCAGAGTGACGATTCGGAAGCGACCTGTAGGCAATCCGCGTAAGAAGTGGATGACACCTCGATTGCCCATTTCGCGTCTGATCAAATAGGCTGTTTCGGCAAGCACGGATTGAGGGACTGAGATAATGCTCTGCTGCTGGTAGACGCGCAAGCACGCTGCGCGGGTCATTTCGATTTACGACGCCAACAATAAAGCTTGTGTCTGCGATGGACGACATCGTAACCCCTAATCCTTCTTCGGCATTCCAAATTCCGCGTGTAGTATGTCTTTGGCACGGACTGACAAATCCGGCGGTCCACTCATAAATCCGATCAAGAGATCGGTCTCTGGACTGTAATCCTCCGGCAGTTCCATCGAGCGCAGCGACTCAATATACGATTCGAGCGTGATAATCTGCTCATCGGTCATGTCGAACAGTTTGCGGATCAGTCGTTCGCGGGGTCCTACGATTGCCATATTTCTACCTCCCAAATTACTCAGACTGTAAAACCTGCCTGCCGCAGCCGTTTGCGAATCTCATCTTTCCACTTGCCACTGGCATCGTATGTGTCGAATGGCACAGAAGCAATGTCGGATGGTGGCTCGAAGTCTGGAAAGATGCGACCTGCTGATTTTGCGAGAATAAAGACATTCTCAAAGCCAAGTTTGCCGTAGAAGAATCCAAGTTCAAGTATGACGTTTTGACGTGCGCGAAATTTCAATGCACGATCACCAACATTTGGCGCATCAAACTGTTCCACAAGCGCACCATAATCATCGGGGGACATTAAGACGATTGCAAAATCTGCTTTGCCAGCATTCACAAGAAACTTCTGGAGAATCGACATTTGATGTTCATTGGAAGTTTTTGCGAGAACGACAGGTTGAACACCTATCGCCACAAGGTGATGCTCAACGTCTTCCAAGAATTGGATGTCGCGTCCATGAACAACAAACACTGAACTTGGCGGTATTTTTTGTTCCTCGTGAGCAGATAACGGCGGCGGTTGTATTAATTCTGTTCTGGTTTCGAGAGCGATTTGAGCAATTTCACCTTGCTTCAAATCAATAGTCGGTTTTGTTTTAGCAGTGTGGCTAATGGCACGAACAAGTTCATCCACTGCTAAATTGATATGTGACTTATCACGAAGATTGATGAACTGGATACGCGCAAGATTAAATGGCAACTCCGTGTCTTCTAACAAGATAGGATAGACTTTTTCTCCTCGCTCAAAAATGTATTGAAATTCGCGCATCACCCAGTCAGATTTCAAACTTGCGCTCGAAATGAACAGGATTAGCCCTGTCGCATTATGAAGGGCTTTGCTGATATGTTTTGCCCACTCGACACCGGGAGACAATTGATCAATATCGATCCAAGTTTCCACACCCTTTATGCGCAGTTTATCCACAAATTCACGGACAATATCCACATCTTTTCGCGAGTAACTGACAAAATAGTAAGGCTTCGTTGTCATCGAATCATCCCGGTTCACTGTATTGATTGTACAGATTTAAGCTTATGACTACCCTTCTAGCAAGACATTTGATATGAGTATTCCTACCGCAAACTCACATAGTTGCCGTCGCTGGTCTTGTTGACGACCAGATGCACCGGGAAAGAGTCGCGCAGGTCGTCAATGTGCGTCACGACCAGGATCATGTGGAAGTCGTCTTGTATCGCCGTGATCGCCTCGACCAGCTTGTTGCGCCCGTCCTCGTCCTGCGTGCCGAAGCCTTCGTCAATGAACAGTGTTCGCAATTGTGCGCCCGCCGCGACAACAGTTGCGACAGCGCCACACGCAGCGCGAAGTTGATGCGGAATGCCTCGCCGCCGCTGTACAGTTCGTAGCTGCGCGTGCCGATCTCGTCCGAGATGTGGATGTCGAGCGTTTCCGCCACGCCGCCGGTGATCTTCTCGCGCTGC
>JANRJX010000154.1:0-12570 GCA_033763755.1 Chloroflexota bacterium | reverse complement strand
GGCAACGCGCGTTGGATGCTGGTGATGCCCGATGGCACGGTCTTCCTGACGCGCCGCGAAGAAGGCGACGTGATCGCGCTGGTGGATGCCGATGGTGATGGCGTTGCCGACGATCCACAGGTGAGCGTCGTCGCGTCCGATCTGCCGTTTGTGCATGGTATCGCCTTTAACGGCAGCTATCTTTATCTGGTGACGGACACCACTGTCTATCAGGCGGAATGGCTGGGCGGCGCGCAGATTGGGCAGCTGTTCCCGATCATCACCGACCTGCCGACGGGCGGACAGCACCCTAACCGCACGCTCGGATTCGCGCCGGATGGGTCGCTGTTTATCACGGTTGGCAGTACCTGTAACGCCTGCCGCGAGAGCGACCCCGAAAACGCGACGATTCTGCGCGCTCAACCGGACGGCTCGATGCGTGAAATCTACGCGACAGGGCTGCGCAACACCATCGGCTTTGGCTGGCATCCGCTGACGGGCGAACTGTGGGGCATGGATCACGGCTCAGATTGGCGCGGCAACGAGCAGCCGCCGGAAGAACTCAACATGATCATGCAGGGGCAAAACTACGGCTGGCCCTGGTGCTATGCCGACCGCCAGCCCGACCTGTTCATTCCGGTGCCGCCGCCCGGTGGTCTCGGGCGTCTCGGCTACTGCCAGCTCACTGCGCCGCCTGCGCTGACCTACACTGCCCACAGTGCACCGCTTGGCATGGTCTTCTACACAGGCACACAGTTCCCGTCCGAATACAGCAATGATGCGTTTGTCGCCATGCGCGGCTCGTGGAATCGCAACCCGCCGTCGGGCTATGAGGTCGTGCATATCGACTTTGACGAAGCCGGGCAGCCCGTCAGCATTACGCCGTTCATCACCGGTTGGCTGCTGGGCGACGGACGCACCAACTTCGGGCGCATCGCCGGGCTGGC
Source organism: Chloroflexota bacterium (assembly GCA_033763755.1). Taxonomy (GTDB): domain Bacteria; phylum Chloroflexota; class Anaerolineae; order Aggregatilineales; family Phototrophicaceae; genus Flexifilum. Next base: position 11,644 of record JANRJX010000154.1, on the reverse strand, counting down.
GCTTGCCGCAGATGGCTCGCTGCTGATCGCAGAAGACCAGAACGGCATCATCTACCGCGTGTCCTACACGGGCGGCGAGACACCCACTGCTACTGCTACGCCCTAACGCATATCCACAACTCTCAGTTCACTTCAAGTCGTGCCCTTTTCCTTTGGAGGAGGGCACGACTCGTCGTAAAGTGAGTCATTTACTGCTACTGCCGGATGTCTACCCCCCGAAATAATCCCGCTTGATCACGCTCGTGACCCACTCCGTAATCACGGCGTAGCCCTTCTCGCCCGTCTCCACCGTCGCCAGCGTCGGGTCGCCGATGTGACCGTAGGGCGTGTGCGCCTTGTAGCTGCGTGTGGCGTAGAAGATGCCGCCGCCCGTCTTGATATGCTCCGGTCCCTGAATCTTGCGCATCACGTCCGGGTCGAGATGATGCGGAATGCCGACTTCGGGATGCGTGATCTCCGGGTGGGTCGCCAGCAGCCGCGAGGTTTCGCCTTCGCCGCCGTGTCCTTCGCCCTTCTTGCTCGTCTGGATGGTGTGGTAGACCTTGCTCAGCGGCGTCAGCCAGTTCAGCACCATCGCCAGCGCGTCCGGCGTGGCGTCCACCACATCCTGCGCCGCCACCATCATCGACGGCAGGCTGCCATCATGCCCGTGTACCAGCGCGAACTTGCGGAAGCCGGTCGTGTACAGACTGAGCATAACCTCTTTCAGCAGCCGGATCAGCGTCTCGGACGTGAGTGTGATCGTGCCGGGGAAGCCCATGTGAAAGTTGGAGGTGCCGAACGGGATGACCGGACCGATCACCACCGGGTAGCCGTCGTTTGCCAGCGCCAGCGCCGCGCGGCGGCAAATCTCGCGCGCCTCGAATGTATCCGTCCCCAGCGGCAGATGCCCGCCGTGCGCCTCGGTCGCACCGACGGGCAGCAGCAGCACGTCGGTCACTTCGAGCGCGCGGCGCACGTCCTCGCTGCTCATCTCGGTCAGCGTGGCAGGTCCTTTTTGGATGTACAGCGTGTCGTTCATGGAGGTCCTCATAGTTTTAGTGGCAGCGTCCGTGCCCGCGTCCCCGTCAGCGCGAAGACGGCGTTGGCGACAGCGGCAGGCACTGCACCCATCACTGGCTCGCCCAGCCCGCCGACCGGCTCGTCACCGCTGTTGATCGGGATGACTTCGATCTGCGGCGCTTGCCGGATCGTCAGCAGCGGGTAGGCGTTGAAGTTCTGGCTGGTCGCCATGCCGTTCTCGACCGTCTGCGCTTCCAGCAGCGTCGAACTCAAGCCCATGATGATGCTGCCCTGCACCTGCGCCGCCGCGCCATCCGGATTGACCACCAGCCCCGGATCGACCGCGCACCAGGCATTGTGAACGTTGATCTGCCCGTCCGTCACCGACACTTCGACGACCAGCGCCACCACCGTCCCGCGATCATAACAGGCAGCGATCCCGCGCGCCCGACCGTCCGCCGGGGTAGTCGCCCACGCCGATGCTTCAGCGACCGCGTTCAGCACCAGCTCGTAACGCCGCCCCAGATCGCCTTCCGGTCGAAAGCGCAGCCGCCACTCCAGCGGGTCAATGCCGCCCGCGTGCGCCACTTCATCGACAAAGCTTTCGATGGCGAACGTGTTGGCGAACGACCCCAAGCCGCGCCAGTACGCTGTCGGCACGGGGATGCGCGTGTGATGATACATCACGCGGCGATTGGGGATCGCATAGTGCAGCAAGCCGCCATACGCCGCCAGCGGGTCCGCGCCGAGCATCGTCTCCAGGAAGCCGCCGCCGCCCACCTCAGGATTGAACAGGACATCGCTGCTGGCGATCTCATGCACCAGCATCGTCGGCGCGCCCGTGTCGTCAATCGTCGCCCACAGATAGTTGCTGGCAGGCGGGCGGCGATAGCCATGCTGCGTGTCTTCCTCGCGCGTCCAGCCGACATGCACCGGAATGCCCGCGCCGCGCGCCAGCCGTGCCGCCTCCACACCCACATCCGCGCCCGTCTTGCGCCCGAACGCGCCGCCGACATACGTCGGGATGACATCGATCTGCGCCGCGTCAATGCCTAGCACTGCCGCTGCGCGTTCGCGCGTCAGCCCTGGCGCTTGCGTCGAACAGTCGATGATCAGGTGGTCGCCTTCAAAGCGTGCCAGCGCTGCCTGCGGCTCCATCTGCGCGTGAACCGCCATCGGCGTGCGGTAGTTCGCCTCAATGCGCAGCCCGTCCGCCTCTTCGCCGCCGACGCGCTGAATCAGCGTGCCGCCGTCGCGCGGCGCGGACACAATCGACTCGATCTCCGCCTGCCCGATGTTCGTGCCGCCTTCCCACGTCAGTTCCAGCCCCGCCAGTGCTGCCTGCGCGCGCCGCCGCGTGTTCGCCACGACGCCCACGAAGCCGTCTTCGATCACGACCGCGATCACGCCCGGCATCGTCTCCGCTGTGCCAGCCGCCGCGCTCGCCAGCGTCGCGCCGTAGCGCGGCGGGCGTGCCACCGCGCCGTAGCCCATGCCCTCGATGCGCGCGTCATAGCCATAACGGGCGCGTCCGGTCACTTTATCGCGCAAATCCACGCGCTTGATCGGCTGCCCGATCAGTGTGAAATCGGCATTATTCTTGAGCGCGGCTGCGCCTTCCGGGATCACCCATTCGCCCTGCTTGGCGGCGATGATCGCGCCATAGGTCAGGCTTTGCCCCCCCTGCCCACTGATGGTGCTGTTGGCAGCCGTCAATTGCGCGACATCCACGCCGAGCTGCGCCGCTGCTTCTGTGCGTAACATCTCGCGCATCTTGGCGGCGATCTCGCGGATCGGGGCGTAGAGCGCGGTCACAGATGTGCTGCCGAAGGTGAAGATCAGGTCTGGGTCAAAGCCGGTCGTCGTGTCCGCCTGCGCGACCGTCACCGTCTGCCAGTCGAGTTCGAGTTCATCAGCAGCGATCTGCGCCAGCGTCGTGTGGATGCCCTGCCCCATCTCGACTTTGGGGATAAACAGCCGTGCCTGGTTTTGCGCGTCGATCTCGAACCACACGAACGGCGATTTTGGCGGTGCGGAGCTTGGTGCTGTCCCCGTCAGGAACGCCTGGTTGATCGCCAACCGTCCTTCGCGCACAAGGGTTGGACCGCCGATGACCGCGCCGACCGCCAGTACGCCCGCGCCGATGCCGACCGTTTGCAGGAAGCGGCGGCGGGTGATGCCCTTCTGTTTGCCGTCTGATGATGTTTTGGGGGGTTGTGTCTGCTTGCTCATGACGCACGCTCCTGGGCGATCTCTGCTGCGCGTGCGACGGCGATGCGGATGCGCGCGTAGCAGCCGCAGCGACACCAGTTATTGCCCATCGCGGCGATGATTTCGGCGTCTGTCGGCGTCGGGTTGTCCGCGATGAACGCCGCCGCTGTCATCATCTGCCCGCTCATGCACCACGCGCACTGCGGCACCTGCTCATCAATGAATGCCTGCTGAACGGGATGCAGGATTTCCTCGTCGCCGTCCAGCGTCGCCAGTCCTTCGATGGTCGTGATGGCGCGCCCTTCGACTGTGTTGGCGGGCGTGATGCAGCTGCGCGTCGGTACACCGTCTACATGCACTGTGCATGAGCCGCAGATGCCCAGCCCACAGCCGTACTTCGTCCCGGTCAGCCCCAGCGCATCGCGCAGCACCCACAGCAGCGGTTCGTCGGCGTCGGCATCCACCGTATACGCCTGCCCGTTAATCATCAGTTCCATGGCGCACTGTCTTTCATAACCTGTCATAAAGCACATGAGCGTAGCACAGGCGGGGGTAGGTTGTCACGTAAACAGTTGGTGAACGACAACGCGCATCAACCTGCATTAGAATCAACAGCTTGTGGGATAACGTGGGTTTTGCTACGTCAAATATGGGTTATTATAGGAGTAGAACGACACAGGGTAGCCATAATCACGATGACCACCAGCCGTACTCGCTCGGAACGCCGCAGCACCCGCACCGCCATCTGGCGCGGCGGGAGTGCGTCCGCGCCCGCCGAACAACCGCAGCTTGAACATGGCAGGCGCACCGCAGCGCTGTCTGGCGGCGCGCGCCTCGTCAGCGGCGTCATCGTCATCAGCATGACCATCGTGCTGCTGGTCTTCTTCCTGACCGACCCGTTCTACATCAAGAACGCGCAAATTGGTGGCATGGAGTTCCTGTCTATTTCCGATGTCTACACCATCGCAGGCATTGATGGCTGGCATCTGTTCTGGATCGAACCCGAAGAGGTGCGCGCCCGGCTGCGTGCTTATGCCACCATCGCCGATGCCAGCGTCCAGGTCGGCTGGCCGCCCGCAATGGTACAGATCGTCATCGAAGAACGTGAACCCGCGCTCGTCTGGGTGCAGGCGGGGCAGGTTGTCTGGATCGACTTGCAGGGGCGCGTCATGAGCCAGCGCGCCGATGTCGAGAACCTGCTGCGCATCGAGGCAGAGTCGATTGAGGCAGACCCGCTGGGACCCAACACGCGCATCCCGGTTGATGTCGTCAGCGGCGCGCTGCAACTGCGCGAACTGCTGCCAGACATTGAGGTTTTGCGTTATCACCCGATCAAAGGTCTGGGTTACAATGATCCCAGGGGATGGCAGGCGTGGTTTGGCAGTGGGGCGAACATGCCGGAGAAATTGTTGATCTATAACGCAGTCGTCGCGGACATCCAAACGCGCGGGCAAGTGCCGACGGAAATCAACGTCAGCAACCCGGACGCGGCGGTGATTTGTTGTACTACACCTTAGTGGAAGCAGGGCATGAGCGGGCAACTTGTCGTCGGGATCGACATCGGCACTACCAAAGTCTGTACCATTGTGGGCGAAGTCCGCGCGGATGACATCTTCGTTGTCGGCGTCGGCATCGAACCCAGCCGGGGGATGAAGAAAGGTGTCGTCACCGATCTGACCAGCCTGTCCGCCGCCATTTCTGCCTCCGTCCACAAAGCGGAAAAGACCAGCGGTTTTGACATCAAACGTGCTTTCGTCAGCATGGCGGGCAAGGATGTGGCGGGTTTCACCAGTCACGGCTCGGTCGGGCTGACAGGCAATCGCGGCGTGCGTGAGGACGATATTGAACGCGCCATCGAAAACGCGCGTACCATCGCCATCCCCCACAACAAGGAAGTGTTACATGTCATCCCGCGCGCCTACTCGCTGGATGGTCAAGGGCATGTCCGCAGCCCGATCGGGATGCACGGCTTCCGGCTGGATGTCGAAGTGGCGATCATCACCGTCTCGGCGACCAGCGTCGTCAACCTGGAGCAGACGTTGCAGGCGGCGCTGATTCAGGCGGATCGCTTCGTCCTCAATCCGCTTGCCAGCGGCGACGCCGTGTTGACCGACGAAGAGCGCGAGATGGGCGTGGTTGTGATCGATATTGGCGGCGGCACGACTGACCTGGCGATTTTCATCGACGGCACGGTCTGGCATTCTGCCGTCATCCCGATTGCGGGTGACCTGATCACCAACGACATGACGCACTGGATGAAAGTCTCGTTTGACGCGGCGGAAGCGGTCAAGCTGCAATACGGTCACGCGCGTGAAAAAGCCGTCAACCCGTTCGAGACGTTCGTCGTGCAGACGTTCGGCGAAGAAGGCATGATGGAGTTCAAGCGCTCGGACATCGCAATGGTCATCGAAGCGCGCACGACCGAACTCTTCGAGAAGGTGCTGGCGGAGATCAAACGCAGCGGTTACGACGGCTTGCTGCGCGCAGGCGCGGTCATCACGGGCGGCTGCGCGCAATTGCCGGGCATTCGCGAGGTGGCGCAGGAAGTGTTGGGGATGCCCGTGCGCATCGCCAAGCCGGAAAAGCTGACAGGCGTGGCGGATGTGCTGCGTAACCCGGCGTACAGCACCGCCGTCGGGCTGCTGCGCGTCGGCTTGCAGATGGAGACCGCCGAAACGGTCGGCAATGGCAACGGCGGCGGCGAACGGCGCGGGCTGGGAAGCTGGCTCGGCGGGCTGTTTCGCGGCTTGCTGCCGGATGAGGAACGCTGATCCAACATCTGAGGATTAAAATCCCCACCTATGGAAGGCGTCCACTGAAGGGACGCTGTGACCCACAGACATCTGCTCTCACCCGCAAGCACCCCTTCAGTGGGTGCATCCTGGCTAGCCGGGCGATTTATCGCTCGGCACAGTCCCTACTCCCCCTCCACCTCCAGCGCCGCCGCGACCGCCAGCAGGTCGGCGCGGCAGCCGGGCGCTTGCCAAACTACGGGGACAGAATTTGTAAGAATGCCGTTTCTTGTGGATCTACTGTCGCTGTAGCCACATCAGTTTGTATTGCATTCGTATTCAACGCGCTTGTGTCTAAGCCGCCCAACGCCAACAACTCGTATTGTGGATTCCATGCAACTGTCCACAGTTGTGCGTTGGCAATAATGCGACCACTTACTTGACCCGTTGCAACATCTATTGTGTACAGAGTTCCGCTATCGGTGACAGCAACAACTGCTGTTCCATTCTCTGTAAACACAGCATCCTGGATGACTTCTTCAGTCTGGAGCAGGACTGCAACTTGCTGTCCAGAAGCAACATCCCACAGTCTCACGCTCCCGTCGCGCCCTCCACCACTTACCAATTGCGTACCGTCGGGACTCCAATTTACTGAGTATGGAATAGATGAATGTCCACGAAGTGAACGAAATTCTATAGGGCGTTTGTTCAGATCGTCTCGATCAATTATGCCAATTAATGCATTGATCGACGCAACTGCAACTTGGCTCCCTTGGGAATTCCATGCCATGTCCGCAAAGCTTACAGATAACTGTTCTGTGAAAGGTGTCCAAGTTACAGTATGCCACGCTTGGAATGTGTCAAATCCAGACGCCAGAAGCACTGTTCCCGAAGGTTGCCAAGTTAGGGTTGAGATGCCGGAAGTTAACCCTGCAAGTTCTCGAAGTAAACTTCCTGTCCTGCTGTCCCAAACGCGGAAAACACTGTCATTTCCACCTGTGACTAAACTGCTGCCATCAGAACTCCATGTAAGAGCTGTAACTGTCTCTGCATTTGCAACAAAATCAACCAAAACTTGATTGTCACGAGTCACAATGCGTATCCGACCCTGTGGGCTCGATATGGCAAGGTGCTCTCCATTTGGAGACCACTCTATATCACGAATGCCTTGGTATGGAAGTGGGGTAGCGTTTTGACCAGTGACAGATGTAGTGAAGAGTGATAGTGTTATCAGAATAACAACTACAAAGATTACAAACTTTGAGGATACCATCGAGAAAGCCATTTGAACACCTCCAAGTTACCAGCCTGTGTTACCTGCAAAGATCGTGACCATTAAGCCATTCATGTACACATATCGCACATCACCGGGTAAACCCCAGTCATAAGGATATGGCGATGTAGACCAGTTATTGTTTCGGAAACCGTCCCAATTTTGACTTGGAGGAGGCACTGACTGATTAACTGGACAACCACCAGTTGGTGCTGCTGCATTGGTCTGTACACCCGTCACTGGAGATGTGCCAGAGCTTGAATTTGATCCATATACCCAGTTAAGGAACATATCTGCGGCTGCTTCAAGAGGAATGTTTTCAGGATTTTGTTGGAATGTGGAAAATCCTGGTCCAGTACCCCATCCTCTTTCCCCACGCCGAAAAGGTGGGTTCAGTTCTGCAAAATAACCCATGACGCGATAGTTAAAGAATGCGCCAGTTTGTGGATCAGTGAATTCGCTTGAGGGGCATGATCCCAAAGTGAAGCTTCCAGCTGCTATAGCACTTGAGATGCCATTATTTGGATAGCCTGCCCTATAATCGAAGATATGCCCTAACTCATGAACGAAGGTATGCTCAGTCGGGGTGAATGTCAGATTACACACAACGGCTGGCGGTCTTGGAATAGTTCCGCTTAGTGCCGACGCGAAAGCTTTACAACCCGGTATGAAGCCATCTACCGAGTTTCCACCATTGATGTTTTCATACGTAACGCTGACGGTCTGACCTTCATGGATGTATGACACTGTGACGTCGGGTGAATTTGCCAGATCTTGAATAGTACTGGTCGTGGTATTTGCTCGGACAAACCAGATATAGTCTTTGACGCTTCCTTGTACCATCACGCGATTAAAGACAGCCTGAGGTGAGGTAGGGTTAACAGAAAGGCGTTGTAATGCCAGACCGACATTGTTTACCGCAGTGTCGATTGCTGTTACTTCAGAAGGTGTCCAATCAATCGCTCCGGCATTTTCAGTAGCATTCGCTCGCAGGATTGCATATAGCGGTATGTTCGGCGTCGGACTCGGCATTGCTGTCGGCGGTGTCAATGTGCCGTTGGGTAGATACAGGTTCTCGAACGTCAAGAGTGTTGGCGTACCAGGTTGACCATTTTGTCGCCTTGCATACTGAATTTCGATGGATGCGCCCGGAACGATGAGTTGGCGATAGTGAATCTCAATCGTGTAGAAGCGACTGACAGTAGTGCCAGTGATATACTCAGTTTTGTTTCCAGGTGGAATAGCCCATGCACCCTGAAGTGGTCTATTCCAATCCTCGGTAACCGTCTGACCTTCAATAATCAGCCGTACTCCGTCATCGTTGGAAACCCAGAAGTGATAGCCTTCGGCAGACTCTGGCAACCAGATATGTCCGGTGAAGCGAATGGAGTAGTTTTCCGACTGTTGTGGAAGCTGAAACGGCGGTGGATTAGGTCCAGTGAACTGCGAGCTGACAAAGTTGAACTGGAAAGGTGTTGTGGTGGATGGACTGTACACCTGAACGATTGGCGTCCCCTGCAAATCGTTGTTCGTGAAGGTTTCCACACGTAGTCCACGCTGATTGGGCAATGGTGTCGGCATCGGCGTTGGCGTCGGTGTGTTGGTAGCGGTCGCCGTCGGCGTGCTTGTATTCGCCTGACAGACTGCGGTTGATTGAATACCCAGCTCGTTATCGTTCAGCCCCAGCGATTGTCCACCCGGTGGGCAAGGCGTCGCTGTCGGTGTGGGCGTCGGGGTACGATAGTAAATCACGCGAAAAACAATATCGGCATTGCCCGTCATGTTCCAACCGAATTTTCCAAATACATTGAGTGTCATCCCCACCTACTCCGCCTGCGCCTCCAGCGCCGCCGCGACCGCCAGCAGGTCGGCGCGGCAGCCGGGGGAGGAGACTCGTGATGTCAGCGTGGCAGAAGAAGCTGTGTAGCACCTACATCTGTAGCATCTAGACCAACGAGAATATCTTCTAGTCTGCCAGTTACAATATCAAAGTAACGCACTCCCAATGACTCAGATGCCACACCATTACATTCTGGTTGCTGTAATCCATAGATGATTTGTGTGTTGCTAACCCATTGAAGATTGCAAATGGTGAAAGTATCAGAATTTTCGGCAATGACTCGCCCTGATTCTACCTCTACAATTATGAAGCTATCGAGCCCTACGAGTGTTATTGCTTGTCGATTTGGTGACACCACCGAATAGCTTAACTCTCCGTTCCGTGGATAATCGCCTACGATCCTTGCAGAAGCATCATTATTAAGCTTTACGACTCTCCAGGTAACGTCTTCAGCCCAGTATACTAGCGTAACCAACACACCACTATCAAATGGGTGAACTCCTGTAACTTTTGCCAAATATGTGCCTTCGGGCAACATTGTTGCAAGATTATGGATTTGACTTGAAACACCATTGTTGGTCACAGAGTAAATGGCCAACATTTCGACTAAACCATCACTGCTACATGGACTTGCAAAGTACCAGTAATTTGTGAAGGGTGACCAAACAGTATTGCACCCAAAATCATACCGCTCCCACTCAGCAAGCCGAGTTGCAGTTGGAGTGTCGTCGGTTGCTATTGAATACAACCCATCAATGTCGTTATAGAGTAGTCTTGTACTATCTGATGACCAAACAAACCCATGTTCTATGCCAGTCATTTCTGAAAGTATGGGTGTCAACACTTCATTGGAGCGGTCATAGATGATAACCTGAGTCGGTTGATTGGATGGAATTTCTGTACTAGCATCATCTACAAATGTGGGAATGAGTGCGATCTTGGAACTGTCGGGAGACCATAGTGGTGCCAACTCAATAGTTGGTAAAGCAACAACTAGTGATTGTGGATTGCCAGCCTGTACCAAAGCCAAGACCGGAGTAGCAGTATTTTGTGCCACCATTGCCATGACTTGATTATCGGGTGATAACGCCATTTGTGTGTATTCGGGTATGATATACTCCGTATCAAGATTTTGATCTTGTAGAGAAAATTGACCTGAAAGTGTCTCTAAACGAGTCAAGGTTTCATTTGGATCGCCCGTATAGAAGGTTAGACCATCAGACGGATCGATGCCCACTATGACGAAGCCTTCTGAGAATTCTTGTGCGGAAGTTCCGTTTGAATTAGATATAGTTACAAAACCAAACGCCAACAAACAGATCAGCCAAACTCGCATGATACATTCCTCCTGTTATTATGGGAATATAATGGTGCTCGTGGGATTTTCCCAATCGAGATAGGTAACGCCATTTCCTGTTGAGCATAGGTTTTCATCGTAATCGTCGGCAAAAAGCTTGATCACGACATGAACATGTGGTTGGTCCGAACTGCCGACTTGTTGATACGACCCAAGTGTTGTTCCGGCAGCAACATAGAAGTTATTAGTAAATCTATCGGTCGAAGCATCAAAGTGCGTGAACTGGTATTGCCAGATGTACCACCCAGCGGTCAGCTTTCCTGAGACGGCATTCATGTATTCGCGGACATTGATGCCATGAGTAAAATCACTATAGTAGCAATAGGTTCCTCCGACGGTTGCTACATATGTTGTCCGGTCTGCATTGGGGTTGGGTGGATTATCTCCCGTAATGACGAAATCGGTTCCACAATGTAAGTTTTCTGTCGCGGTCGTAGTCCAGAGACCGCAACTGTTGGGACATCTTGAAGTAGCACATCCTTGTGAAGTTGAGGCAAAGTCACCTATTCTTACTAGAGGAGTACTACTAAGCAATCCGCTATATTGACGCGCCGGTTGACAATCGTGTAGATATGTCCCTGTACATGGGAACAAAGATGATAGTAAGGTTTCGCCAACATTTACCAGCGATTCAACTTTACTTTGGGTATTCCTCGGATCGCTTAAGCATAACCCCGCATCTATATTGACATATGTACCTGTGGTGGCACTGGTACGAATACGTATCCATCCAGTGAGAAGTGTTCCTGGTACACTGTAAGTGATGCGCGCGAATTGACGATTAGGGTGTATGGCGGTGATGACGACTTGTGTACCACTAGCTAAAGTTCGCAATGGTGTCTGTTGCGTATCACCGTTACCAATTGCTACCACGCTTGCGGCGCTGAATACTTCGATCGAACTAATGCTGATAGTCGCAGCGCATTCATTTGTTCCTGGCGGCGGCAATGGAGGCGGTGTCGGAGTATTGATAGGCGGACTCCAGTAGATATAGCGGACGCGGGCAGTGCCGCGCATGTTCACGCCCCAGTTGGACATGCTCATAGACTCTGGGACAAATGCGCCGCGACTGTTCCCGTTGACAAGGCTTGCCCCGCCCCCAATGCTTGCTGTGGAACCTGGCAGATAGTAGGTGCAGATTTGGGCAGCATTTGCCGTGTAGTTTGGCATCCAGTTGGCAGCGTAAGTAATGCCACAATACTGCTGGCTCCTGTATAGCCATTCAATCA
>JANRJX010000153.1:0-13622 GCA_033763755.1 Chloroflexota bacterium | reverse complement strand
CGGGGGAAGAAACTGCCGCAGACATAATCAGACTCTCCTGAGCCATTTTTCTGGGGAGTGTAGCGCTTTTTCTTAATTGTGGTAGCGCTTTCGATGCCGTAGGATACAACTGTTGTTATTTATGAAATGGGTGAGTAGATGCAACTATCTGGAATTTCCAATCCAGGGCGTTTGATACTGATGCTATCAGTCGTGCTATATCTGCCCATTCTTTTACTCCTCCTGGCATTTCCACTACGAGGTAATCAGGATGTGACCTTTCTGCTCGATAGCGGCTATCGCATCCTGAACGGTCAACTCCCGTATGTCGATTTTTTTGAAGTCAATCTCTTACCTATATTCTATTTGAGCACTGTTCCCGTATGGGTCAGCCAGTGGTCAGGTCTAGGTGTTATCGTCGTCACACATCTGATGGTGTTTGCTCTGACGTTGGCGAGCGCAGCCATCACGGATAACCTGCTGGTTCACGCACACCAGCACCGGGCGCTGCTGCTCATCAACCGGTCATATGTACCGATATTATATGGGCTGCTGACGGGCATCGCTTTTATGTTTGGTTATGGCCAGCGTGAACACCTGCTCATGTTGGCGTTTATGCCCTGGATGTTTCTGCGCTGTCTGCGCTTGCAAAACCACCCCTACCCGCACAGTCATGCCCTCTTGCTAGGGGTGGCTTCTGCGGTAGCGTTCACGCTCAAGCCCCATTATGCGTTGATGGTGATCTTCGTGGAACTGATGCTGGTGGCGCGTGCACGACATTGGCGGCTTTATCTTCAACCGGAGATAGCGGGTGTTTTCGGGGTTGCACTGGTATATGCGGTTTATGTACTGGCGTTTCCCCAGGTGATTGAAGCGTATCTTACCCGTGTAATACCCATTGCTGTGATGGGTTATGATGTTCTGGGTAACCTGACAGTATTCGATTTGACATGGGGCGATCCCGGGATGCGCATCTTGATACTGCTGGCGCTGGCTGGATTTGCAGTGGGAATGCGGCGTGGTGCGAACGCGACCTTGATGCAAGCCTCTACCTTGGCAGTAATCGGTGCGGTCATTGGTTTCGCGGTTCAGGGAAAAGGCTGGTCTTATCATCAAATCCCGGCAACTTGGGCAGGTACATGGCTCGTTGCCATGCTTATCCGGTGGATAACGCTCAGACCCGCCATCCAAAACCTTCTGCGGCGGCTCAAGCACTTGCACGTGATCATGTTGGGGATAGGTGTTTTCGGGGTGTTCACTATCCTGTTTGTGTCCACGCTGTTGTGGGCGCAATCGCCATACTTACAGAGTGATCGGGATGTCATCTTATCGATCCAGACACGCGTACTTGAAACTGACGGTGTGATGATACTCGATCCCTATTTGACACACGTTTATCCTACGCTCGTGCAGGCGGGGCACTGGCAAGCCTTGCAGCGCTATCAGACGACTGCTGGCATCGAGATGGCCTATTATGGAGCGCTACCCACTGACGTTTATATGGACTCGCATGTACCTCCCCCAGTTGCGGAGGATGTCGTGGGTGCGATTATAAGCTCGTTAAGTGCCCCAACGATGCGATTGGTGTTGATACGCGATGGAATATCGCCCTTTGGTAACTATCAAGTGGATACCTATCGCTACCTGATGGCACGCCCGGCGATTCGCACGATACTTGATCAGGAATATGTCTATCTTGAGACGATTGACGAATTTCGAATTTACGAGCGCAAGCGAGATTGAGGGACAATCTTCTCATCGTTGTTATTGGGCAAGCAATGCTATACTCTTTTTATGATGGGCGACATTTATGACGACAATCTCGACTGGCTGCGCGCGTGGCAAGGCAAGGCAAGCGGCGAATGGCTGGCGCTGGCGCTGGACACGCTCGAACCGCTGGCACCCTTGAGCGCGCAGTTGATGTGGGTCGCCCAGCCGGCGCTGGGTTGGGCGCTGGAGTCGCAGCAGTGGCAGTCCTTGGCGCGAGCGCTGGAAACGCCGGAAGGCATTGAGACTATCCGCCGCCTGTTGCGCGAAGACGCATAACAGGGTAGGCTGTAACAGGATTAATTGAGCTTGAACGAGGGACTGAGGTCCCTTGCCCTAAGTGATGGGGAAATCGGGTGGAGGCTGCGGTTTGGAAACAACGCTGGCATACCTGACGATTGCGATTGTGTTGGCAGCACTGCTCATCAACACGATTGCCACGCAGATCGCGCGTGCGCGGCGGGACTCGATCGTCCTGCGCAATATTCGCGCCTATGCCGCCATGCCTCAGTACATCGGTGAGTCGCTGGAAACCGACCGACCGGTGCATTTCTCGTTCGGCAGCCTGACGCCAGGTGGTGTCGCCGCGCCGCTGACGCTGGCGAACGCGGAAACCTTCACGCTGCTGGCAACCCGCACTACGTATGGTACGAACACACCGCTGCTGACAACCAGCGAAGTCGCCACGCTGCCGATTGGCTACGACATTCTCCGCCGCGCCTACCGCACGCAGGGACGACTGAATCAGTTCCAGATCGGGGCTGTGCAGTGGTATCCCGATGGTGCGCGGTCGCTGGCGTTCGCAGCCGCATTGACGGCAGCGATGGCAGATCGGCGTACGGGGGCGAACATCCTGCTTGGCGGCTTTGGCAGCGAACTGGCGCTGATTCTGGATGCGGCGACGCGGCGCGGACAGCGCGCGATTGCCGCCAGCGATCAGCTCGACGGGCAGGCTATCGCCTACGCCATGTCTGACGAACTGTTGGTCGGCGAAGAGATGTTCGTTGGCGGCGCATATCTGGGCGGACGTGCCGCGCAAACAGGCGCGGTCGTATCGCTGGACACACTGCGTGTGCTGCTGATCCTGACGCTTGGCTTTCTGGCGCTCGATCAACTGCTGCAAGGCGCACTGCTGGCGCAGCTTGCCCGCATGCTTAACGTCGGCGGGGGTGGTTGATGCGTCGTTTGCTTGCCATTCTCGCGTCGGTCATCACGATTGTCGTCGGTATCATCACGATTGGCGACCTGACGATTGGTCTGCCCTTCAGCAATGGGGCGGTCGCGGCTGTCTTCCTGCGGCTGGCAGTCATTACGCTGGCATTCCTGATTATGGCAGGCGTGCTGAACCTGCTGATCGTCCACATCGGGCGCATCGCCGGGCGCGAGCGCGGCTTCCCGTACAGCATCATCCTGCTTATCAGCGCATTTGCCGTTGTCGGCTTGTGGTTGGCAGGACGTACCGACATTAACACGATACTGCTCAATTCCGTCCAGGTGGCGATTGAGTCATCGCTGGCGGCGCTGGTTCTGTTCGCGCTCGTTTACGGGGCGTACCGTCTGCTGCATCGGCGCTTGAGCTGGGCGGGCGGACTGTTCATTTTAACAGTGTGCATTATGCTGGTCACGGCACTGCCGTTGACCGAGATTGGGGCACTTACAGACGTTCGCAACTGGCTCATGACCGTGCCAGTCAGCGCAGGCGCGCATGGCATTCTGCTCGGTATCGCGCTGGCGACGATTGTCACCGGTGTACGTATCCTGGTCGGGCAAGACCGGTCGTACCGCGAGTAGCGCATGAGCGACTTCCTGCCGCCCTGGCTGCAAGATTTGGACGAACCGGAGGAACCGAAGTCCAAGCCTTCAGCATCCCCGCCGCCAGCGCATGCCGATGACGCAGACGATGGCATTGCGATTCCTCCCTGGCTGATGGATGCTGATGACAAGCCGAAGGAATTCATCAAGGCGACGGGCGAATTTTCTGACGACTTCCTCGCGGCGGGCGACGACCTGCCGGAAACGTCGGTGGGCAGCGTCACTTATGATGAGTGGCGGCGCATCCAGCAGGAAAAGCAGCGCGAACGCAGCATCGAGGAAGAAGTCCCTGACCTGCTGAATGACGAATTGCCCTCCATGGCATTTCCCGAAGGCACGATGAAACTGCCGGACACAGGTGAACTGCCGGATTGGTTCCTGGGGCTGGAAGAACTGGATGACAGTCAGGCACCCGACTGGTTCAGTAAGCCATCGCCGCGCGGGACGACACCGCTCCCGCCAGAGCCAGCACCCGCCCCGCCTGTGCCGCCGACACCACCTGCACTCCCGGCTGTGACGATCTCGCCCGATTTGTTCGCGTCGATCATGCAGCCTGATTTGAACGATGAGCCGCCCACCACACCCGCGCCGCGTTCGGGTCCGTTCGGTGCGGATATGGACGACTTCTTTGGCAGCGTCGAGGCGCAGCGCCAGCCGGAAGCGCAGAACGACGACGATTTCTTTGAACTGCCAGACTTTGGCAGCGACACGGACAGCCAACAAGCTGTGCGGGTTGACGCGCTTCCGTCTGTACCCGCATACTCATCTCTAGATGACTTCGACTTTGATGAACCAGACCTGACGAATGATGTCGAACCGACGGTGACATCCAGAAGCGGGCTGTCGATGGCGGCGATGATGCCTGATCCAGCCGCACCGCCACCGCCGCCAGAACCAACCCTCGAGTCAGTCAGTGCTGTCGATATGAGCTGGCTGGACGAGATCAACTTGATTGTCGGGAACGTCATCCAGTCCGAGCAGGGCGAAGACGAAGATACGGCGCGCTATGCCGTTGTGCCGCCAACGACAGATTATTTAACCACCGACAAGCGCCCAAAAACAGCGCCGCTGATAGAAAGCGGCGCGCCCGACTGGTTGAGCCAGATCGAAGCGATGCCGGATCAGTTGGAGCAGGAAGAGACATACGCGGCAACGACGGACGAAGATGCGGAAGATGCGGCGCGCCCAATTGTCGATTTCAGCGAATTTGACTTCAGCAGCTTTGATACGCCTGAACCGCAGACCAGCGATCCATTCGCCGGGATGTTTGACAATATCGCTGCTGTGCAGACGAGCGAGCAAAAGCAGGTAGCGCCGGAACCGCAGCCGCCCAAGCGCCGGACCGATGGAAGTACTGTCCTCCTGCCGGAAGACGGACCCGTGCCGCAAGGTGCAGACGAAGACCTGACATTCGACTTTCAAGCGCTACCGCCTGCACCGCCAGCCGTAGCCCAGACGCAGATGCTGTCCGACGAACTGGAGCGGCTGATCGGTCTTAAGACGGGTGAACTGGATCAGGCGTTGTTCGCTCCTGATGCGCCCCCCGCGCCTGCCGAACTCAAACGTAAGACAGCGGAAGAACTGGATCGTCTGGCACAAATGCGTACAGACGAGGTTGAGGCGCTGTTCGAGTTTGAAGAGCTGATGCAGCCGCAGCCAACACCCGCACCCCCAGCGCCGCCTAAGCCTGCACCCGTGCCAATCCCGGTCGTGGACGACGACTCAGTCAGCAGTGTTGAGCCGATCGTGCCGCTGCTGCCGTTTGATGACTCGCCGATTCCGCCGCCCAAGCCGCTGCGCAAAGCCCCCGCCGCCGCCGCGCCGGTTATTCCGCCTGTCACGACACAGCCCCCTGCGCCCGCGCCTGTGAAACCGCCTGCGCCGGCGCAACCCGCGCCGCAGGAAGAAGATATGAGCTGGTTGAGCAGCGTGCGCTTTGAGGACGACGCACCTGCTGCGGTAGTGCCGCAGGAAATGGCGCGTGTGCCAGCGGTACAGGAGCCGCCTGTCGAAGAGACGCGCGAGATGGCGGAACTGTTTTCGGCACTGCAGGAAGAAAACAAGCCGCGCACGCCGACCGAAGAGACATTCGCCGCGCTCTACAGTGGGCTAGAGGAAACACCCTCTGCGCCCGCGCCAGTGCCAGAGCCAGCCGATGATGACGGAATGCATGCGCTCTACACGGGATTGTTGAGCGCGCCACCGGAAGACCAACGCTATAACACCTACACAGCCTATCGTGAGCCTGCGTCGCCTATCCAGGACAGCCCGGACGAGCTGGAACCGGATGCATTCACACGACTGTTCGGCGGACGGCAACCGTCCCTCATCACCGACGAGCCTGCGCCGCGTGAGACGTATACGCCCGCAGCATCCTCTGACAGCAGTGCCGAACTGATGCCGGATGATGACGCGCTCTTCCGCGCCTTGTTCGGGGAGAGTGATACGTCGTCTGGAGAGGCGCAATCTATGGCGCCCCTACAAGAGGTTGCGCCTGAACAACCGCCGTCATCTCCCGCTGGGCGTGTGCCATCGCCACCTGCTGACATCGATCCGGTAGATGCGCTGCTGCAATCGTATGACAACGTGCAGCCGGAGACGGGTGCAGCGCCTGTCATGCACACGGGGGAACTCAACGCACTCTTCAATGAAGAGTCGCCACAAACCGATGACCTGTCCGGCTTGTTGAGCGCGCTGGGTGCAGTGCCTGCCACCGCGCCGCAAGACGCTGATATGATGCAGGGCTTCATCGCGAATACCGGGGAACTGGATGCGCTCTTCGGGCAGGATGAGGAGGCAGACTTCGCGTCTGCTGAACCCGCGCCGGGTTATAGTGCCAATACAGGCGAACTGAATGCGCTGTTTGGTGAGGCTCAAGACGAAGAAATCGATGACCGTTCATTCTTGCCGGGTACGGCAGAACTGGATGCGCGGTTTGGCAACCTATTCGCACAGGAGAACGCTATGCCCGCGAACGATGATTTCGATAAGCTCTTCGCCGGTTTTGATGACGACTCGGCGGGAGAACCATCGGATGAACTACCGGGGACGGGCAGCCTGTCCGGGTATGACTCAGAGGCAATCGCGCCCAACGACGATGATTTGACGGCACTGTTTTCGGCATTTGAAG
The DNA here is from genome assembly GCA_033763755.1 of Chloroflexota bacterium. GTDB lineage: Bacteria > Chloroflexota > Anaerolineae > Aggregatilineales > Phototrophicaceae > Flexifilum. Next base: position 6,934 of record JANRJX010000153.1, on the reverse strand, counting down.
AAGAACACCGCCAGACCCCGAACGACGATGCCGACCTGGGGACAGAATTTGCCGACGATGATAGTTTCTTCGCCGCGCTGGGGCTGGACAGAGAGCCGCCCGGCGGCGGGGACCCGCCGCCAAAGAAACCGGGCGACGAGGACCCCTGGAATTTTCTAGAACCGGAAGTGAGTAAGACCACATACACTTCCGGCACAAGCGAGACCTCAATGTGGGAGGACGAAGCGGAAGCCAGCTTGACCGGAAGTGCGGGTGGGTCGGTGTTCGATTTTGACGCAGCGCCGACAGAGTGGGCAGAAGAAGACACGTTTGAGCCGTATGTTTCTGACTGGGCGGAAGACGACGCGCCTGCCGCGACGATACCTCCTGCGCCCCCGGCTCCCTCCGCAGCTTTTGATAACACGCCGCTGTTTCGGGACTGGGAACTTCCGACAGACTTCCTGCCGTCTCCGCCGCCAGCAGTGCCGCCAGTCCCCGCTGTTCCGGTTGTGCCTGCCAGCGAAGAACCGCTGCCGGACTGGTTGAGCAGCATCGATACGCAGGGCGCGATTGATGACACCCACCGTGTGCCGGGCGGTCTATCCGCTGTTGATGACACGTCTGCGTGGATGCGCACGGAGGAAACCCCCGAACCTGACCTCGAAAGTTACCTCGCTGGGCTGGATGATGGTTTGGACGCGGTGCTGCCACCCGGCGCGGATCTGTCGCGCCCGATCAACAGTACGGCAGAGTTTGACATCGACCAGATGTTTGACGAGCAGTTCCAGATGCCGGACGCCCCCGTGTCTGAGACCGCTTCAGACGTAGAAGCACTGGCACGCGCCGACCTGCTCGACGAATTGCAGGCATCGGTAGGGGCGGTTTCGGCGGTGGCGATTGCACGCCAGATGCAGGATCGGTCAGAAGCGGAACTGGACGACCGCCTAAAGCGGCTGCGCCAGCGCGGGACGGCGGAACTCCCGGCTGCGCCGGTTGTGTCCGCGCCGGAAGACAATGTCAACAGTGTGCTGCCGGGCATGAGCGATACGCTCGCGCCCGCGCCCGTCGTGCTGGATACGCCGAATCTGGTGGGTGATGCGCAGTTGACGGAGACTCAGCGTGAACGGCTTGCCGTCGCGCAAGACCTGACCGGGACCACCGTAGACGCCGAAGGCAGGATTACCCAGACGCAGGATGTCGTTGCCGTCGGGGAAGCTGCGCCAATCCGCACGACGCTGCCGATGACGGTTGTAACCGCGCCGCCCGCGCCCGTGCGCAAGAAGCGCCTTTATCGCATTGACCGTCTGCTCGTCAGTCTGGCGCTGCTGCTTGGCATCGGGCTGCCGTTTTTCGTGCAGGAGGCGCGCATTGGTGCGCTGCCACCGACGACCTTCGCAGCGGGCAGTGGGCAGGAAGCCGTCTTCGAGCAGGTCGATCAGCTTGAGGAATTCGATCTGGTGCTGGTCGGGCTGGATTACGGACCCGCAGCGGCGGCGGAACTTGACCCGATGACCGATGCGCTGGTGCGCCATGTGCTGCTGCGTGGCGCGCGCCCCATTTTCATCAGTGGCAATCCGTTCGGCGTGCTGCGCGCCCAGAGCTTTATCGACCGCATCAATGCCGACAACGCGTTTCTGGAACGCATCAACCAGACGCAGCCGCTGGAGGCAAATGTCGAATACTACGCAGCACGCTTCCTGCCCGGCAGCGCCGTCGGCTTGCGGGCGTTCAGTGAGGCGACCGCCGCGCTGCTGACGATAGACATCAATGCCCAAACGCGCGGGCTGAACCTGGAATCGCTGGCGAATATCGCGCTTATCATGCTCATCACCGACCGCGCCGAAGATGTGCGCGCCTATGCCGAGCAGATCGCGCCGCTGGCAACGCGCCCGCTGGTTGCCGCGGTCAACTATGGCAGCGCGCCGCTGGCACAACCGTATGTCGCGGAGGCGCTGTCCGGCGTGCTGGTGGGCTACAGCGATGCGCTGACGTACAGCGCGCTGCTGCCCGCTGTCGAAGCCGTCGAGCGCGGACCGCGCCCGATCCTGCCACAGGACGCTGAGCCATCGGTGACACCCGCAGCGGACGAGTCAGTGCCGGATGCACAGGCGACGCCAGGCGTAGAATCCACCGAAGAAGCGGAAGCAACGCCAACCCCCGAACCAGAACCCGTCCTGATCGCGACGGTCACGTCTGCCAACGGCGCGAACGTGCGCAGCGGTCCCGGCACGGACTTTAACGTAATCGCCGGGCTGCGGCGCAATGCGGAGGTGGTGGTGCTGGAGGTGACGGAAGACTGGCTGCGTGTGCAGCTTGACGACGGGCGTGAAGGTTGGGTGTCCGCCGGGTTGGTCGTTATTCGTGAGGCGACGCCAGTGCCAGAAGGCACCCCGGGCGCATCTTCTGGTATTCCGGGGACGTTTCTGCGCCCGCTGTTTCAGGCGGATGACGCTGTGCCTGTCGAAATCGGCGCGAACGATGCCCTGCGCTGGTACGCGATGACTATGGGCATCATCGTGATTGTGGTGATTATTGTGCTGGGCAGTTTGATCGGACTTATTGGTGGCATCTTACGCAGGAGGTCAGCTTCGTGACCCCCGATCAAATCGGACTGTGGGCGGGTTTCGCCTTTACGCTGATGATCTTCAGCTATCTGCTGGGCGATAACTTCCTCTATCGCCTGGCAGTCTATGTCTTCGTCGGCTTGACGGCGGGGTTCGTCACGATTGTCGCCATCGAGAGCGCGATCATCCCCTGGATCTCCAGCACGATCCTGAACCCGACTGCCGGGTGGGAACTGCGGCTTCTCGGCGTCATCCCGATCATCCTGAGCGCGCTGCTGCTGCTCAAGATTTCGCCGCGCTTTGGTCGCGTGGGCAATCTGGCGCTGGCGTTCATCATCGGCGTCGGCGTGGCAGTAGCGATTGTCGGCGCGGTCAGCGGTACGCTTATCCCGCTCTCGCAGAGCAGTGTGGCGCTGTTCAGCAGTGATGGTGTGAACGGCGTTATCGTGCTGCTCGGCGTCGTTTCGACGCTGGTCTATTTCCAGTACATCGGGCGGCGTGTGCCTGGGCAGCTGGCGACGACCGGACGGCGCGGCGCGTTCGTGCAGGCAGTGAGCGCGCTTGGCAAGAGCTTTATCGTCGTCACATTGGGAGCGTTGTACGCGGGGGCAATCCTGACCAGTCTGACGATCCTCAGTGAACGACTCGCCTTCATCATTGCCCGCTTGAGTGGAGGCTAACGCGCATGGCGGTGAATCGCAGTGGTTCGATCCTGGCGGTCGATTTTGGTAATGTCCATACGCGCGCGGTGCTGATCGATCTGGTCGAGGGGGCGTACCGGACGATTGCGTCCGGTGAAGTACGGACGACGGGCGGCTTCCCGCACGGCGATGTCGGTGTTGGCATGTCGCGGGCGCTGCGCCAGATCACGCGCGTCACCGGGCGGCGGCTCGTCAGCAACGAAGGCAGCGTGATTACGCCCGAAGACAGCGAAGGCGCAGGCATCGATATGCTGCTGATCACGACCAGCATCGGTCGTCCGCTGCGGACGGTGCTGCTTGGCTTGACGGCGGAGATGAGCATCGCCAGCGCGCTCCGCGCCGTCGCCGGGACGTATGTGCAGGTGGTTGAGACGATCACGCTGGAAGATGCGCGCGACGAAAACGAGCAGTTGAACGCCATCGTCCTCAGCCGTCCCGACCTGCTGTTTATCGTTGGCGGCACGGATGGCGGCGCGCGCGAAACACTGCTGCGGCTGGCGAAGCGTGCGGCGCTGGCGCTGTACCTGACTCGCGGTGAAGGGCGGCAGCGCCTGGTGCTGTACGCGGGCAATCGCGACGTTGCGCCGCAGATTGAGGAAATGTTCGCCAGCACTGCCAAGGTACTGATCGCTGATAATGTTCGCCCCAGCGCCGAACGCGAATATCCGGCGGCGGCGGCGGCACAGCTCGCCTTCGCTTACGACCAGATTTCGTCGGAGCGCGGCGCGGGCTTTGAAGCTGCCGCGACGGGCAGCGCGTTGGGCGTGCTGCCGACGGCGCAGAGTTACAACCTCGTCGCGCGTTATCTGGCGCGCGTCAGCACCAGCGCGCTGGCGCTCGACGTAGGCAGCGGCGGCGCGACGTTAGCGGCGGCGATTGGCGAGCGCAGCACAACGACTATCCGCAGCGACATCGGTCTGGGTCAGAGCGCGCGCGCGCTGCTGGAGGCGGTTGGCACAGACGCTGTGCGCCGCTGGCTGCCTTTCTTCGTGGACGACAACGACCTGACGGCGTATGCGCTCAACAAGACGCTGCGCCCCGGAGCAGTGCCGGAAAACCTGCGCGAGCTGTATCTGGAACATGCCTTCCTGCGCGCCGGCGTCAAAGCGCTGCTGCAAACTGCACGCCCCCTGTGGACGCAGGAGACGCGCATGGACCCGGATGCGCCACTGCCGCCGTTTCAGACGATTGTCGGCTCTGGCGCGGTCTTCAGCGGCATGGGGCGTCCGGCGCTGGCGGCGATGCTGCTGCTCGACGCGCTGCAACCGACAGGCGCCAGCAACCTGCTGCTGGATAATAATGCGTTGATTCCGGCGCTGGGCGCGCTGGCGCGGGTGCAGCAGGCGGCGTTCGTGCAGCTGCTCGACGCGGGCGGTATCATGGCGCTGGGGACGTGCATCAGTATTGATGGGGAAGCGCGCGGCAAACGCGCCACGCTGCGCATCCGTCTGACGCTGCCCGATAACACGATTGTCAAGCAGGATGTCCCCGGCGGAACACTGTGGGTGTATCCACTGCCGTTGGGTGTGCGCGCCCGGCTGGATGTGCGGGCGTTAGCGGGCGCGCGCATCGGCGGCAAGCGCCGCGTGCGCATGGAGGTGATCGGCGGCACGGCGGGCATTATCTTCGATGCGCGTGGGCGTCCGCTGCCCATCGGGCGCACGCCCGCCGAACGCGCGCAGCAGTTGCCCGACTGGTATGCACAGGCGACGGGCGACCCAGTACGCGCGATTGAGGCGGACTGGCTGCAAGAGGTGCAGAAAGCGGCGCAGCCGGAGCCGGGCGTACGCGAAGCACTGGCACCGCGCCGCGAACGTAAGCCGCCACAGGCAAAGAACGAGCAGGTGCGCAAGGCAGAAGCGAGCCGTGTGCGTGGTCGCTTTAAGGAACAGCCCGCAGACGCCCAGAAGCAGCCGGAAGCGCCCGCGCCCGCAAAGAAGGACGAGTTTGATGACCTACGAAACCTATTTTCCTGAGCAGCGCCACCTGCTGCAACAGGCGGCGTTTCGCCGTGACCGCCTGCTGCCCAACGAGGCGAGCGGCGTGCTGGAGATCGGGCGCGGAGATCGCGTCGATTTGCGCACGGTCGTGGCGCGTGGCGAATCGACTTCACCCTACACGATTCTGGATGTCGTCAAAGCGCTGAAGCTGCGCAGTGTTGAGGATGTCGAGAAGGTGTTGAAGGTCGGTGTGGGCGATACCGTCACCCAGGACGAAATGCTGGCGAGCAAGGACAAGCGCAATCGCAAGGGACTGCGTTCGCCGATTGACGGCACGGTTGTCTTCATCAGTGCCGGGCGTATCATCCTGCGCGCTCACAGCGATCCCGTGCAGGTCGAGGCGGGCATGACGGGGCAGGTGGTCGAAATCCGGCGCGGGCGCGGTGCGCTCATCGAAGGCTTGGGCGCGGTCATGCAGGGCGTGTGGGGCAACGACAAGCGCGGCATCGGCGTCATCCGTCTGGAGCCCGAAGAGGGCTTGGAACACATCTACGGTGGCGAATTTGAGTCACCGTTTCGCGGCGCTATTGTCATCACCAGACGCCCGCTGAAGGCGGTAAGCCTTGATGTGATGGTCGATCAGGGACTGGCGGGCGTCATCGCGCCGAGCATCGAGCCGGAACTGCTGGATGCGGCGCTGGCGTGCCCACGCGCGATCCTGTTGACCGAAGGCTTCGGTCAGCAGCGCATGGGCGGTGCAGTCTATCAATTCCTGGTCGCCTTCCAGGGAATGCAGGCGACGATTGACGGCGTACTGCCGGGTGTGTTGGAAGCGCGCCGACCGGAAGTGATCGTCAGAGTGCCGATTAACCCCGGCGAGCGCCCGCCCGCCGCACGCATTGACACTGTATTGCAGCGCGGAATGCAGGTGCGGTTGACACGCGGGGACTTTGCGGGGAATATGGGGGAAGTGGTAGACTTACCGCAAAATACAGTTATGCTGGAAAATGGATTGCGGGTGTTTTGCGCCCAGGTCAAATTGCTCACGGGTGAAACCGTGAATGTACCGCTTGAGAACCTGGAAGTGTTCGGCTAATTACTATTTGCTATAATCTCTGCCGCGTCACCTACAGGGGGAAAAACGCATGAGCGACCGGAACCGCAACACGAATAATGACTTTGACTTCGGGGATGAGGATGATTTCTTCGGTCGTGATGATGACCGTTCCTCACTGCCAGACGAAGATTTTGGTCCAGATTTCGGCGATGAGGGCATGCGCGACGATCTGCCGGAAATCGATGAACCGCCTGCCGAACGCGGCGGGGGCAATCGCACCTTCATCATTCTTGCCGCTGTCATGATTTTGTTGTTCCTGCTCGGTCTGGGAGCGATTTTGTTCCTGGCACTGCGCCCGCAACCGATTACGCCAGAAGCGCTGACTGCGACGGCGATCACCGATCAGAACGCCACGATCATTGCGTTTGGCAATCTGACCGCGACGCAATCGGTGATTGACGCGCAGGCGACGGCGACCGCTGCGGTTTTCGTACAGCAGACCGCAGACGCGGGCTTGCTGCTGACGCAAACTCAGGCAGCGGAAGACGCAGCCGCGACGCAGACCGCCAGCGTGCCGACGATCACACCGACGCCGACCGAAGACCCGACGCTCATCGCGGCGACGCAGCAAATCTTCGCCACGCAAACGCAGCTAGCGATTGATGGCGAAAATGCGCAGAACACCGCGACCGC
>JANRJX010000152.1:0-48993 GCA_033763755.1 Chloroflexota bacterium | reverse complement strand
CATCCCGTCTATGTTGCGCTTTGCCACCTTTCGCAAGTTGCTCGTCCGGGCGGTCGAGCGTTTCTATCCACCGCCTCTGGCAATTTCAGTCTTCGTCTCACCCCAATCTGTGATTCACTGAGTTTGTATTTTAGAGACAAGAATTCAGCTACTCATCGTATCTATTTGATACCAGAAGTTGATTCCCCTCCAACAAAAGTATTTGAGAGAGGGAAAGTTATAAATTAGATAACGGACCGAGCCACTTGAAAATTAAACAATTGGAGTGAATTCACCTCAGCGGGGCAAAAGGCGTAAATACTCCGAATTATCTATAGGTATCAAGTGACGATAAGGGAATAAATCATGGAAAAAATTCTCACGAACATCTATCCAGCCAGACATCTCGGAAAAGTTTAGGCTACTATGGTAACCTCGCTCTTCTGATACAAGATTGAGTTCGTGTGGCCAAGTATGTGTGGGGCAAAGCCTATTGTTGCATCCTGAAAAGACTCCGCTTGGTGCAGGTTTAGCAAACCATTGCCTCCAATTAATGTCAAAACTACCGTACCGTGTATACTCCTCGTAAATGTACTGACTTTCTGTGGTTGTGCTTACAGCAGAGTCAACAAGATGGCATAGCTGCATTAGCTCGGTATTCAGGCGAGTGTCTTGTTTTGAATTTTCGCTGCCCAGTTCCACAAGACGATCAACCTCAGCATTATTCAAATGATGTGTTGCTAACCAATATCCGATCAAATAGGAAGGAAGATCTTCTTCGGCAAAACCTGACTCCCCAGTTAGATTGATAACATCTTGAAAAGTTTCATAACCCTCCAAATCGTTCTTAAACATGCCAAGACCAATGGCTTGTCTTCTGGATTGCTCTCCCAAGGAATCATCATTCACAACAAAATAGCTAGCAATCAAATTGGGTATAGATATCATGCCATTACCAACGTTGTGAGAAGTATTTACAATTCTTACTCTCTCAACCGCGTTATACATTTGGTAGTTTATTGGCATCTCCAATGCTTGTTTTATCCTTATCCCAACCAATAGCCCAAGATAAACATGTGGTAAGTCTATCCACCCACAATTACATGAGTAGGTATGTGTTCTGTTCTGAATTGTGCCTAAAGACGGGATAGCACCGGAAGGGTCGTTCCAGTTGACCACGTTCCCCTCGACCCAGCTATAGCCATTGAGCGACATCGGACGCCCCGCCATGCCCTCGAACGGGTCGCGCGACGTGAAGATGCCGAGCGACGGGCGGTAGTGGCGGGCGCGCAGGTAGAGCATGTCCGTCGTCGGGTTGTACAGTTCGCCCGTGAAGGCGAACGGCGATCCGATAGCGGCGTCCGGCGTGCCGTAGGCGCTGTAATTGACGGGGTTCAGCACGCCGACGCCGACACCCCCACAATGCCCACATGCTTCGCCCCAGCGCGTTGACGCATCTTGCACAGCAAGGCGCGTCGGGTTCTCATATCATCAATTCCGCGAAAAGCTATCGTACTGCGGACCGTTGTAGCTGAGAACGTAGAAGGCGCGCTCGCGCTCCTCGTAGCGTTCGCGCACGAAGTCGGTCACCACGTAGCCCGCCGCGAACGTGCGCGTGAACAGGTCGCGCAGGTGCAGCCGCCATGCCTGCGCCAGCACGGGGTCGGCGTCCTTGATCTGCGTGTAGTTCGTCGGGATTTCCGCCAGCGCGAACGCGGTCGGTGGCTTGGCGATCTCCGCGCTCGGCGTAGCGAACACTCCAGGCTGCGTCGGATTGAGAATAATTGTGCTGGCATCCAGATACTTCGCCAGTGTCAGCGGCGTACGCGTACCCCCAATGCGCTCTTCAACGCGATTCTTCGTCACCCACCACTCCGCCAGCAGGCGGTCGCTGCTGCCCAGCGCTGCCAGCCCGCCAGTACCTTCCGTGCCGTAATAGTCGATCAGGTATGTCTCGCAGATGCAGCCGAGCTTGCGAATGTTCAGATGCGCGTTCGGCGCGAGCAGCGGGTCAAACGTCCACGTCACCAGCCGGATGCCCTGCTGGAGCGCGTAGTCGCGCTGCGCCAGCTTGAGCCGATAGCCTACACCATGACTGCGATACTCCGGCAGCACCACCATGCGCTTGCTGACGATTTGCAGGTTCGCCATCGCCGGGCGCGTCGGGTTGTCCTCGCTCGTGCCGATGAAGCCAACCAGCACGCCGATGATGTGCGCGCCATCGAACGCCCCCAGCACATGCCCGCCGTGCGCCGCCAGCGAAAACAGCATATGGGCGGGGATCACCGACTCGGCATCGTCGCCCCAGTAAACTTTCTGCAATTCCACCGCCTGCGGCATCTCGCTCAATGTGCGCAGCGGGCGGATTGTGATCTCAGGTGGGTTACTCATGGTCGTTTTGTCACATCTGTACGCTTCAAGCCAATCATATTACACTGAGGAGGCATCGTCACACAACGAGGTCAAGCTCTTGAATGCATCACCCCTGTACCCAGGTTTGCTGTTTACACTGGTCGGTCCGGCAGGCGTTGGCAAAAACACCGTCATGAATGGTGCGCTCGAACGTTTGCAGGATGTGCGCCAGTTTCCCACCGCCACCAGCCGCCCCATGCGCGATTACGAGCAGGAAGGGCGCGAGCATTACTTTTACAGCCGTAGCGCATTTGAAACCATGATTGCCGACGGCGCGCTGCTCGAACATCAGGAAGTGCATGGCAACCTGTATGGTATCCCGCAGGCAGCACTGCAAGCCGAACTGGAAGCCGGGCATGATGTCGTCGCTGACATTGACATGCACGGCGCGCGCCGCGCTCGCGAATCCTTCCCCGAAAACACCATCCTGATCTTCGTCACCCCGCCGTCCGCGCATGCGCTGGCGGAACGGATGCGCGATCGCGGTGAACCGGAGGCGCAGGTGGGCAAGCGGCTCCTGCGCGCACCGGGCGAGATGAGCTTTGCCGCTGTCTGCGATTATGTCATCCTCAATGCCGACCTCGACAGCGCCATCAGCGACCTGCTCGGCATCATCGATTGGGAGCGCAAGCGTCGTAACGCCCGGCTGCGCACTATCGCCGCGCTGCACCGCCCGATTCTGTATGAAGCGCGGCTGCTGCTGCTGCATGGCGATGCCGTCGTGCTGAACCCCGCAGGGCAGCTGCCTGCGCGTCCCTTCGATACGGACACGCCGCCGCACATCGCCGCGCTGCGCGCCGCCGCTGACGTCGGTCTGCTGCCGCCGCAAACCAACCTGACGACCGCTGCCGCCGCCGAAAACGGCTATATCCCGCCCCTGTACGTTGATTATCTGGGCGATGACGCCGCCGACTGCTTCGTCTACTATTACGCCGCGCATCTGCCCACGCGCGCGGCGCTGGCACAGGGGTGGGGATGGGGGCAATTGGCAGATGCGCGGCTGCCGGAGGGGGTAGAGATAGCAAAAAGTGCTGTGGTCGCGTAAGGCATAAGGGTTAAATTAACGGACAGGAAAGTAGCAGGTTAAATGCTAACCCATATCACAATCACGCGCTTCAAGCGCTTTGGTCAGGTCTCCATTGAGCTTGCCAATCCTGTCGTACTTATTGGTCCCAACAACTCCGGCAAAACGAGCGCATTACAGGCATTGGCGCTCTGGTCAGTGGGCGTGCGCAAGTGGATCGAACGCCGCGAGGCTGGCAGTGCGACCAAACGCACTGGCGTGAGTGTCAACCGTCGTGAACTAATTAACATTCCCTTGCTGCGTAGCCATGCACTCTGGCGCAATCTGCGAGTGCGTAAAGGCAATGCCCCTTTGCGAATCGTGATCGAGGTTCATGGAGTCGAGGGTGGACGTGAATGGGTATGCGCGATGGAGTTCGAAACGGTCGATCAGGATAACATACGCTGTCGTCCGATCTCATCCGCTAACGTTGTCTCCACAAACGGTATCAAGATTCCTGATGACGCCCGCAGCGTGCGTATGGCATTCCTGCCTCCGATGTCGGGTTTGGTTTCACAGGAGGATTTGCTCCAGCCAGGCAGTATTGAGCGACGCATTGGCGAAGGACGAACTGCCGATGTTTTGCGCAACCTGTGTTACCGCGTCTATAGCGAGCGACCAGAGCAGTGGCAGAAACTTCAGCAACAAATGCGCGATTTATTTGGAACGCGGTTGCTTGATCCGGTCTATGAAGCTGAAACAGGAATCCTGTCTCTTGAATATGAAGAGCAAGGGGATGCACGTTTTGATCTGAATTCATCGGGACAGGGGTTTCGGCAAACGTTGCTCCTGCTCGCTTACCTGTATAGCAACGAAAACACAGTGATGCTGCTGGATGAGCCAGATGCTCATCTGGAACTGCTGCGCCAGCGTCAGATCTACAACACACTGACTGATGCGGCACGGACACTGAATAACCAGATCATCATTGCGACCCATTCGGAAGTGATTTTGAACGAAGCGGTAAAGCGCGACCTGGTGATTGCATTCATCGGCAAACCTCATCGCATTAGTCGTGCAGCCGTTGTGTATCGCGCCTTAGCTGATTACGGGTATGAAGAGTATGCACAGGCTGAACAACGTGGTTTTGTTCTTTACTTGGAAGGCTCCACTGATCTGGCGATTCTCCAAACCCTTGCCAGTCACTTACAGCATCCGGCAGAAGAAGCGTTGCGGGCACCCTTTGTTCACTATGTCGCCAATCAACCTAACAAAGCTATCGAGCATTACCGCGCGGTACTGGAAGCATTTTCCGATCTCGTGGGTATGGCGATTTTCGACCGCCTAGAGCGTGGACTGCCTGAAGATCGTGGTGGGATTGAGGTGTACATGTGGCAGCGCCGCGAGTTGGAAAACTATATCGTGACGCCGGATGTGTTGCGTCAATATGCAGTCAGCGGACTTGGCGATAGTTTGTTTGATCATGCCGAACGCCAGAAACGCACTGACTTAATGGAGCGCTTGCTGACAGAACGAATTCCACCCATCGCATTGAATAATCCTGATTATGCGTGGTGGGTCAATACGAAGATGACGGATGACTTTCTTGACGAGTTGTTTCAGGTGTTTTACGAACATCTAGAACTCCCAAACACATTTCGCAAGTCTGATTATCATCAGCTAGCACCGTTCTTGCCGCGCGCAGCCATCTCTCCAGAGATCAGCGATGTACTTGATCGTATCGCTGTCTGTCATTTACAAGGGCAAAACGCGGTCAAGACAAGGCTGAATGCAGACGAGCAGATTGACCTTCTCGATGATAGCGATGCACCTCAGGAAGAGTAACAGGAACACCGTCTCATGACCCTTGACTCCCTCTCCTCCGTCCAGCGCGCGCACGGCGCAGTGCTGGCAAACGATGGCATTCCGCTGCATTTTGGCGACATGGCAGCAGAATATCACGCCGCGCTCAACGCCGTTGTGCTGATGGATCGTTCGCATGAGGGGCGTATACGGTTGGACGGGCGCGACCGCCTGGCAATCCCGCATCGCACCTCGACCAACGACTGCGAATCGCTGACGCTCGGCGCGGGCTGCGCCACGATCTTTACCAACCCTAACGCGCGCATCCTTGACCGCGCGCTGCTCTACCATCGCGGCGAGACGGCGCTCATGCTGACAGAACCGGGGCGCGGGATAGCGCTCATGGGCTATGTCCAGCGCAATATCTTCTTCAACGACGACCTGCGCCTGCACGACCTGAGCAGCGAAACGCGCGCCTTTGCGCTGCATGGACCCCAGGCGGACGCGCTTATGGCGACGTTCGATGCCGCAGTCGCTGCCCTCCCAGCACTGCACAGCGCCGAAATCGATATCGCGGGGGCGCGCGTGACCGCCTGTCGCATCAAGCCGATCAGCAGCGCGGCGTGGGTGCTGATCGTGCCGAACGACGCAGCGGCAGCGGTATGGGAGGCGCTGCGCACGGCTGCACAGCCGTTGGGCGGGCGCGCGGCGGGCTCGCTGGTTTATAACGCGCTGCGGATTTGGTCGGGGCGTCCGGGCGTCGGGCGCGAACTGAGCAGCGAGTATATCCCGCTGGAAGTCGGTTTGTGGGATGAGGTCAGCTTCAAGAAGGGCTGCTACACCGGGCAGGAGATCATCGCCCGCATGGAGAGTCGTGGCAAGCTGGCGCGGACGATCACGCGCGTGGCGTTGAGTGCGCCTGTAGACGCGCCGGCTGAATTGAGCGCCGATGGCAAGCAGGCAGGAACGTTGACCAGCGCTGTCGTCACGCCCAACGGCGACGCACTGGGCATCGCCGTCCTGCGCATGGCATATGCAGAGCCGGGCGTGGTGTTAAAGGCAGGTGGGGCGGATGTGCACGTCGTGGATTTCGCCGCCGCGCAGCCGCCCCGTTAGAACTTACTTCGGCGCGCCGATTTCGAGCGTCGTCACCGCCAGTGCCCACACATCCTCCAGCGCGTCTTCGTATTCGCGCGTGCTGGCGAAGAAGCGCACGTTATACAGGACTTCATCGACCACGATGTAGTAATCGATCTGCGTCTGGTCAATACCGAACTGGTCGGTCTCACTCAGAACGAACCCTGCTTCGTAGTTTGGTAGTTCGATGACACCTGTATCCTGAATGTCGTAGTTCTCCCAGAACGCATCGTCGCTGGCGATATTGTCCACAACTTCATCAATCGAGTCCGTCACGCCATCCGTCAGCAGCAGCACTTGTGCCGCGCTCAAACCATCGTTGATGGGCGTATTGGTATCCAGCGCCACGAACAGGAACGTGTCGCCGTTATCATCCTGGTTATCGCGCACACTCGCGATCAGGTCTTCGCCAAACGCATCCACCATATCGTTGAACAGGTCACGATTGCCGGGCAGGAAACCGCCCAGCCAGCTCTCCGGCAGCGCCATCGAAACGCCGTTACCGACCAGGCGCACCCAGTCCTCCGGCACGTCAGCGCTGGATGGCGCGGGGGTTTCGCCCGGTGCCGACCCAACGCCGCCTTCCGCCACCTGTGTTTCCAGCACAGCGATGGTCGCCTGCATTTCTGCCTGCTCGGTCGCGAACTTGTCGCCTGCAGCTTCCAGCGCCGCGTCGCCTTCAGCAATTGCTGTGGCAGCGCCACTTTCTGCCACAACAAGGGTCGCCTGTACGCTGCGCTGCGTTGCGGCTACCTGTCCCTGCATCATATCCATCTCATTGCCGAACGTGACAGCTGCCTCTGTCGAAACAGCAGCTACCTGCGTCGCGGCGGCGTTATCAGCGGCAATCGCGTCGTTGGCACGCGCGGTCGCCACATTCACCTGCGCGCTTTCCAGCACAACTGCCGCATCTGTCAGCGCGACGGCTGCGGTCGCGTTAACGCTGCGGGCAGTCGCTGCCGCCTGTCCCTGGGCAATGTCCGCTTCCAATACTTCCGAGCGCGCCTCGGCAGTCGCGTTCACAGCCTCCTGCGTGGCGAATGCATCTGACTGCGCGACCGCAGTTCCGGCGGCAGCTGTTGCGCCCGCCGACTCAGCCGTTGCGACGGCATTTGCGCCTTCCGCCTGCGCCCCGGCAACCGCGGTTGCCTGTGCGGTCGCCGCATTATTCCCTGCCAGTGCCAGCATTTCCGCCTGCGCGGTCGCCGCCAGATTTTGCGCATCGGCGACAGCAATCGCCTGCGACTCGACCGCCTGCGTCGCCGCCGCTGATGCGGCCTGTGCCTGCGCGGTGGCGCTTGCCTGCAACGAGGTCAATGATTCTTGTGACTGATTCAAGGATTGCGTTTGCAAAAAGAGCAGGACTAATGCGATGCCGAGCAGCGCAATGATCAGCCCGATCACGATGCGGTTGTTCATCAGCAGACATCCTTCAGGTAAGTTGGCACAAAGCGACATGATAATTGTGCTTTATTGAGTCAAGCATACTACGGATTTGCTGGCAACCCTAGCAACTGAGGGAGTAAAGAGGCTTAACGCACAGGCGCGGAGGGATTTGCATATGCAGGTGCGAACCGCCGGGTCGCCCGTACAAAATCCTCTGCGCGCTCGGTGCCTTCGCGCCTGTGCGTAAAAAATCTGCTTTGAGCGTTATGCTGCGTTGAGCACGCGCCCGATTTCCGCCACAAAGCCCGCCGTCACCAGCGGCTTGGGGAAGTAGGCATTAAAGCCCGCCTCTATCGCCTTGACCGCCAGTTCGGTCGAATGATACGCTGTCATCGCGATGCAGGGCGTGTTCGCCGTGTGCGGGTTGCTGCGCACATAGTTAAGCAGCGTCCAGCCATCCGCACCCGGCAGCGCCAGGTCAACGATCAGAGCACTGAAGCTGTACTGGTTCAGCAGATCCACCGCTTCTTCCGCCGTGCCGACGGTGCGGAAAGGGATGTTGTAGTGTGTCAGGATACGCCCGACCACTTCCTGTCCATCCGGGTCATCTTCAATCACGAGCAAATGCCAGTCAGAATTCATGTCAGATATCCTTGTCTATCATCGTATTTGTAGGCGCAGGATGTATCCTGCCCGTAAGGAAAACATATCGGGGGCAGGATGCATCCTGCCTTATGCCTTCACCCACATCGCTTTCAGGTGCGGGATATTCACCAGCAGGTTCATCAAGTCGTGCATAAACGTCGCGGGCGTCAGCGGTTTGGTCAGATAATTGTGAAAGCCGGACGCAATCGCCCGTTCGCGGTCGCCTACCATCGCGTGCGCCGTCAGCGCGATACATGGGATGTCCATTGTGCGGCGGTCATTCTTGATGTGAGCGATCAAGCCCCATCCATCCATCTCCGGCATGGAAATATCGGAGATGATGAGCGTCGGGGTAATCGTGCGCAGCACATCCAGCGCCTCCAATCCGTTCGTTGCAGTGTACAGCGTCGCGCCGTAGTACTTTAGCACCCATCCAGCAACTTCCAGGCTGTCCGGCTCGTCATCCACAAGCAGGACTTTCCAATCCTTGAGCGCGTCTCTGGATATTTGACTCATGATAACACCGCCTCTGGAACGGCAATTTTCTTCGTAGACATGCGTACTTCAGCATCGGCAGGCAGTTGAAGGGGCAATGTGACTGTGAAAACGCTGCCTTTCCCCAGTTGGCTGCTCACCTTGATCGAGCCTTCCATAATCCGACAGATGTTACGCACGATTGCCAGACCCAACCCCGTACCGCCATAGACACGGCGCGACGAGCCATCGACCTGTCGGAATTCATCGAAGATGAAATTGAGTGCGTGTGGCGGAATGCCAGCGCCCGTATCGGTGACGACAATCTGCCATTGTGTGTCATGGCGCAGCAAATCGAGCTGCACACTGCCTTCCTTCGTAAATTTGAACGCGTTCGAGAGCAAGTTGGTCACGATCTGTGTGATCAGACCACTATCGCCGATCAATGTTTCTGGCAGCGCCGGGTCAAGATTGACTTTGAAATCCAGCTTCTTGGTTTCCGCCAGCACGCTCATCTGATTGCGCCAGTGTTCCGCCAGTGTCTGCGGCTTCAGGATTTCCCTGACGACTTCCATGCGTCCTGCCTCGATCTTGGCGATGTCGAGGATGTCGTTAATGAGCTTGAGCAGGCGGTCGCTGTTCGAGTCGATGCGACGCAGCATATGGCGCGCTTCGTCATCAATTTCGCCGCCCATGCCTTCGAGCATGATGCCGCAGAAACCATGAATGGCGTTGAGCGGCGTGCGCAGTTCGTGCGACATGTTGGCGACGAATTCAGACTTCAAGCGGGTTGCCTCGTCTGAAGTCCGCACCGCATCTTCCAGTTCCAGGTTGACGCGCTCCATTGCCTCATTCAGCTCCTGCGCCTCTTGCAGCGCGGCGTCCAGTTTTTCGCGCTGTTCTTTTTCCAGCGCGTTTGCCTTCAACAGTTCGTCAGCACGGGTTTGCAGGTCGGTCACCATTTTGCTGAAGGAATTGATCAGCGTGCCGATTTCATCGCGCGATTTCAACTGCGGCAGCGGCGTTTGCCACTCTCCACGACTGATCGACTCGGCGGCGTTGGCAAGCTGCGTTACCGGGCGCGAGATGCCGCGCGTGATCACGACCGCGATGCCGATGGCAACGAGCAGCGATACCACCGTGATGCCAATCGTGACCAGCGTCGTTTGTGTGACCGGCTGGAAGACGACATCGAGCGGTTGCTGATATATCGCCGTCCACTGGATCGATGCTTGCCCATCCGGGCGGATGCGCTGAAAGGTCTGTACTGTGCCAGGGTTGTCTTCAGAGCCGAATAACACGCCCTGCGACTGGTGCAGAATTTCGATGGCGTCATTCGGGAAGTCTGCCTCAAAGTTCGCGTTCGTCCCCAATGTCGCCCCGTACAATTTGCTTTCGTCTGGATGCATCAGGTAATTGCCATCGGCATCCACCAGCAGCACCTGTTCATTGGTGGCATCGGACACCAGCAAATCGAACAGCGGCTGCGCCAGCGTTTGCAGCACCAGCACACCACCAATGGCGCCAAGGTCTGACAGCAGCAGTGTTGAATAGGGAATGGTGGGCTGGAAGGGACGGATGACTTCTCCATTTGCCTGCACCAGTTGCAACTCACCCACGTAAACGGGAGCCTGACTTCCGGGCAAGCTGGTCAGGCTGATGACGCGCGAGAAATAAGCCTCCGTGCGTCGATTTGCCAGCGCTTCATCTGGCACGATAACCGTTTCACCCGCCTCATTATTGACGCAGACAGTTTCCATGCCAGTCGCATCCAGCAGGCACGCGCCCTTGTACTGCGCCTCAGCACGCGCAAGGAACTCTTCCAGGAAGCGCGTCACTTCCGCTTCAATGGTGCGCGAAAGTGACGCGCTGTTGACGAAACGGCGAATAGCTGGCTGCTGACTGATGAAGAGCAGGTCGGAATTGACCGCTACGAGTGCGTCTTCGACATCGTCCGCCTGTGCTTGTGCGCGTTCGCTTTCTGCCTGCGCCACCGACTCAGATAGGACCTGGCTGGTACGGATGGCGCTGTAGATCGATGTCAGCAGCGCCGGGATTAACAGCACCAGCACGAACGCCAGAACAAGGCGGTTCTGCAAGCGGTTGAATAAACCTTTGGTCATGATGCAAACAATGCCTCAGCCTGGGTCTGCGCTTCCGCAGGCAGTAAGAAGCGATATGGGTAAGCAACCATATATGATTGGCCCTGTATATAAAAGCCGTACGTTCCCATCGTAGAAGGACATTGTCTCAATTTAGCATTAAGACTGCGCGCCGTTTCAATTGCGTAATTGCGAATCAGGAATAGTGAGGATCAGGGTGTCGGGGTGCTGCTCACCAGACTCATCGCGTACCAAACGGCGCTGTAGATGTTGCAGACAAACGACAACACCAGCGCCATCACCAGAAACCAGAATAATCCGTTGGCGAGATCGCGATAGAAGCGCAGGCGGGCGCGTTTACGTTCAGACTCCATCTCGGAGTAACGCAGACGATAGAGTGCCCCGGCGGCACCGCTGTTGTTGGGGTTGATGCGCAGCACGTTATCCAGGCAAACGGCGCTCTGGTCGAGCGAGTCGACCGCCACGCTCATCCACAGCCACGCATCCTCAAAGTCGCCGTTCTCGCGGATCAGCTCGCGCAGAAGGGCGCGTGCCTGTTCACGCTTGTCCGCCTTGATGAGGTCAATGGCGTCCATCAGGCGGTCAATGCGCGCGGCAGCATCACTATCCGTCATGACGCACCACAAAACGTGAGCCAGACTTTGAACGCAGGAGCGCAGGGAAGCAGAGGCGCAGAGCCAAAAATTCCCTGCGTCTCTGTAGCTCTGCGTCTCTGCGTTAAAAGTCCGATTGCCATAATGTGCTTTTCAGAGGGTTGATACGGACACTGATTGCGCAGTGTCGAGGCGGACGTTGGTGAACAGGTCGCGTTCGTCAATGCGGTTGGCAGGCGGCGGCGGGTAGATGCGCGTCAGTGTTTGCGCGGGGGCGAGTGCGCGTCGCAGCCAGTCGGGCAACCTGGTGCTGCGCCCGCCAAGCTGACTGGCGTGGCAGGCGTTCGCCTCATCCCAGGCGTCGAAGTAGTCACGAATGTCAATGCTGGCGTGCGCAGGTTCGACATTTTCGAGGATGGCGAGCAGATCAATGTCTTTGTTCACCCCCAGGCGGCGCGGGTCCTGGCGGCGCAGCATGGAACGTGCCACGCCGATCTGGATGAGCAGCTTTGGCACGCTGGTGTAGTAGAGCTTTTGCGGCTGGTATGGCGGCTGCCCGTTGGTGAGATAGTCGGGATCGCCCGCTTTATGGAAGGCATCGGTCGTGGCGCGCTGAATGGCGATGTGATCGGGGTGTCCGTAGCCGCCGTACTTGTTGAACGTGATGACGACCTGCGGCTGAATAGCGCGGATGACCTCGACGACGCGGCGCGTGACTTCTTCCTGTGGAGCCTGCCACAGGCACGTCGGATCGCTGCTGGTCTGTGACCCCATCATGCCGCTGTCTTTATAGCCAAACAGGAAGACCTGCTTGAAGCCGAGCTTTTGCGACGCACATTCCAGTTCCGCCAGTCGGCGCTCGGAAATCGAGTTGTAACCTTCGAGGAATTCGGGGCGCACCGTGCCGACATCACCGTTGGTGGCGCAGATGTAGTACACGTCCACGCCCTGCTGGACGTATTTGGCGATCAAGCCCCCAGAGCCAAAACTCTCGTCATCAGGATGGGCGAACGACAGCAGTAAACGGCGAGAGGACATAGTAGGGACTCCAATCTAGCGTGAAACATGATCAGATTATAACAGCGGCGGGGAAGCGTCGGAATATCGCCCTGTATATCCATTTCTTTCGAGCCTATACTTTTCCGCGCAATGAACCATGACCAAGAGGACTTCTATGCGTCGGATTGCCAGTTTGACCGCTTTGCTCGCCGCTATCATTGCCGCCGCGCTCATCTTGAGCGCCGCACCCACGCATGTGCTGGCGCAGATTGATGTGACACTACCGGGGACGAATACCCCCGATGCGCGGATGGATATTGAGTTCGTCACCAACACGCCATTGGGTCCGACCGCGACTGCCTCGAACACACCGACGGCGACGAATACCCATACTGCTACGTTCACGCCGACACCTTCACCTACAAACACCCCGACCGCGACGATTACTCCGTCGCCGACCGTCACGCCCTCGCCAACCGCGACACCGAACGGACCGTTCGTCTATCCAGAGGGCATTAACGCGTTGACAGGATTGCCATTCCCGAACGATACGGCGATGGCGCGGCGCAATCTGCTGGTGAAGGTGTCGAACTTCCCGCCGGAAGTGCGCCCGCAAAGCGGACTCAATCAGGCGGATGTGTTATGGGAGTACGAGGTGGAAGGCGGCGTGACGCGCTTTGCAGCAATCTACCGCAGCAACAATCCCGATCATGTCGGTCCGGTGCGCAGCGGTCGCCTGATGGATCTGGAGCTGGTGCCGATGTATCAGGCGTTGTTCGCCTATTCGGGTGCAAGCGAGCCGATCCAGCAGATGTTCCTGCGTGCACCCTGGGGGTTGCAGATTCTGTCGCCGAGCATCGGCGATAACTGCGAAGAGGCGGGCTTCTGCCGCTTCCCGCGCGAAGGGCTGGCGTTCGAGCATACGCTGTATCTGGATACGAATGTGGCGTGGGATCGGGCGACACGGCGCGGCATCAACGAAGGACGGCGCGCGCGCGGCTTTGCCTTCAGCGAGATTCCCGATCCGAACGGCGCGCCTGCCCCCGACATCAATATCGACTGGTACGGGCGGCTGAACGCGCGCTTCCAGTACGACGTGGCAACTGAGCGTTACCTGCGCTTCACCGACGGCATCCCGCATATGGATGCGCTCGACAACACGCAGTTGTGGGCGGACAACCTGGTCGTGATCGAGGTGGTACACAGCGAGCGCCCCGACCTGTTTGAGCCGGAGAGCCGCAGCGCGTCGCAGGGCTTCGAGCTGTGGGATCAGGGACGGGCGTATCTGTTCCGCGAGGGCAACTCCTATCAGGGCTTCTGGCGGCGTCCGTGCGATGCCGATCTGGTGGAGACGCCCACGCCGGTCGTAGGTGCAGCAATCGAGCGCTGCTACAGCGACGAAGGCACGGCGCTGCAACTGATCTACGGCAACAGCACGCCGATGATGATGAAGCCGGGACGGACGTGGGTGGTGGTGGTGCGCTTCCTGGGTGATGCGGTCATCAGTGAGACGTATGCCGATATGAGCGCGACGGGGACGGCGGTGCTGTTGAGCGCCACGCCATCGCCCGTGCCAGCAACCGCGACGGCGGGTCCCAGCCCAACGCCGGGGAATTAGAAACAATCAACCTCACCCCGCATCAATGTCCCTCCAGTTCGAGTCGCACCCCTCTCCGTAAACGGAGAGGGGACGGGGGTGAGGTGTATTGTTTTCTTTAGCCGCCCCTTCAGTGGGCGCATTGCGTTTAGCCGGGCGCTTCAGCGCTCGGCAGGGACTTCACACCCCCACCACGCCGATCTCCTGTGTCCACAGCAACTCCGTCACGCGCCAGCCACCACTGACTTTTGAGCATGAACGCTATTAGTGGTATCCTTGTTTGAACGTCCTCTATAGGTGGCACAGGACAATCACATGACAATAGCAGATGCCGAAAATGTGCAGACGTATGAAATACAGCTTGATGCTGATGGCAAACTGGCACTCCCCGCAGAATTGCGCGCAGCCCTTGGCATGAGCGAGGGGGACATTGTGACACTGGTCACGTCAGGGCAAACCGTGTCACTCGTTCCAACGCGCCTGATTGTGCCAGAAGTCGCAGAACGCATTACACAGATCATGAAAGAGGAAGGTGTGACTCTTGATGATCTGCTAACTGATCTGGATGAGCAGAAAGAGCTACTTTTCCGGGAACGCTATGGTCACCTTCTTTCCGAGTGATCCGCAGCTGCAGACAAACTTAACGCCCTCAGAGGTCTGGTATAAGCCTCACACCCCCAGCCCGCCGATTTCCTGCGCCCACAGCAGCTCGGTGACGCGCTCGATGCCGCTCTTGAGATGGCGGCGGAAGCTGCTGAACGGCAGGTCGAGCAGCTCGGCTGCTGCCTCCTGTGTCGCGGCGGGCTGGATGTACGTGTGATAGAGCGCGCGGTAAAACTTCGCCTCGCGCGGCGCACTCTGCATCGTCTCCGCCGTTTCGCGCACCAGCCCGCGTAACACCTGCACGCGCGCCTCCTCACTTGTCACCGTGCGCTCCATCACCAGCCGCGAGCGCAGCAGCGGATTGTCATGTAGTAAGTCAGGACGTGGATAGTCGCGCAGCGCATCCAGCACCGCGTCGGCAAACTCTGACTCGCTCAACACGATCACCTGCTCGGTTGGCGCCAGTGGCGTCGTGTTTGGCGCGGTCGCGATCTCGCGCGTGCCGAGCAGTTCCAGCCACGACAGCGGCGGCATGATGCGCCAGTCATGCCCGTAAACGCCATACGTGCGCTCACCGACTGTGTAATCCGCCTGTGGGAAGCGATGAAAATCGGCATAACTAAACGGCTGGTGATACATATCCGGGTCGGCGCACGGTGCAAACGCATACGCCAGTCGCGGTGTCACCAGGTAATGCCGCACCATGTTGACGATCAACAGTGATTGTACGGGCGACACATCCTGATACGTATCGTGCGCCATCCAGTGCCGAAACAGGGTCACCCGTTCGCCCTGCCGCAGCGGAATTTGATGCGCCAGAAACGCCTTGATCGACTTCAATGCCGGGTCCACTACATCATCTTCAGCGTTCGTGCGTTCGACCGCCAGCATAATCACGAAACCGACTGGACGCCGTTTGGCATCGCGTACGACCAGCACATTCTCAGGCTGGCGCTGGAACCAGTACTTGGCGATATGCCGCGACTCCATGCCTTCGTGCTGTGCCACCATCGCCATCAGCGGCGTCATATCCGTCGGCTGCATGGCGTCGGCAATGAAGCCACCACCGCCCTGCCACTCGAAGAACGGTTTGACCAGGGGATTATGACGGTGCAGATAGATGTAGTCGATCAGGATGCGCTGCTGCAACACGCCTGTGCTTTGCTGGAAGCGCTGGAAGTAGTGCTTGCGGGCGCGGTCGTGCAGCGTGGCGTACCATTCAGGATTGCGCCAGCGCAGGTCGCTTGCCAGCGCTTCACGCGCCAGATCATGCGGGAAGACACCTTCGACTCCATTGTCGATGAACGACAGCCCTTGCAGCCACTCGAAAATCGCGTGCGCGTCGTCCACCGCCAGCATATCCGCCAGCAGCGACTCGGTCATCAGGCGCACGAGCGAACACGCCTCCAGCGCCGCGCGGTACGCCGCCCCCGGCACTTCGCGCGCGAACTGCGCAAGCAGCGTTTGCACGATGTCCGGCACGACTTCCGGCTCAAATTCCATGTCCGGGCGCTGCACGAACGCATCGGCAATCAGCGACAGCGCCAGCGGATGCCCGTGTGTGAAGCTCAATACCGACCGATACTGTTCGGTGGGGACGCGGCGGCGTTCCAGATAACAGATGCCTTCATCTGGCGCGAGGTTGCGCAGCGCCACGACGCACATCAGGCTCTGCCAGCCAGGGTCGGCGCGCCAGCCCGACGCCGGAGGATTACGCCCTGCTAGCACGACCAGGATATTATCGCCCAGCGACGGCATAAAGACATCACGAAGCCAGTCGTCTAGCGCAGCAATCGCCTCATACGTATCCACCAGCAGCACCAGTCGCGGCTGCTCCGCCAGCGTCGCGCGCAGCGAGTCGGTCGCACCCAGCCCCATGCCCATGCGCAGCGCAGCGGAGAAGGCGTCTGGCGTCGGCTCGATATTGCGCGCATCAAGATAGACGCTGCGCACCTGTGCGCGTTCGCACATCAGGTTGTACTCTTGCAGCAGCGTCGTCTTGCCAACGCCGCCTGGACCGAAGATATGCAGGACAAAGTAGGGCAGGGCAGTATCGGTAATGGCAGCGTGGAACTGATCCTTTTCGCTCGTTCGCCCGACGAACTGGGCGTGACGTGCTGCGCGCAGTCGGTCAGCAAGCATGGTGGTCTTCCCCTCAGTAGTTCTCGTGTGTAAGCGTGGCAAGCAACAGGCAGCCAAACTCGTCACTTATCACTGGTTACGCATCACTGTTCTTGTGTACGCGCAATGCAGCCTTGTTGGATTGATCGGCAGCGTGAAGACCGCCCGATAGTGGCTATAATCATCTGTACGCGCGAGGTAGCGAGGGATCTACTACAGAGGACTAACTCATGGCGGACGATGCTAAATTTGCACTCTTCATCGAACGTGTCACCGGTCGCCCGCTGCCACACAACGCCATGGCGCGCGTGCGCACACTGGCAAAGGAACTGGCGGAAGGCGCGGCGGAAGGACACTGGGAAACGCCGATCTCACACTTTCGCGGTATGGTGAACAAGCGCTCGGCGCTGGTCTACCTGCTGGCGCGCTGGAGCAAGCCGTATGAGAACGCGCCTGTCGATGTGGCAGCGCTGCGCGAGCGCGTCGAAACGGACGACGTGACGACGATGGCGCGCGAAATCTTCGACACGGGCAACGCGCCGCTGCTCAGCCTGCTCATCAATAATGGCTACATGACAGCGGATCAGGCGGGCTATCACATCCAGAAAGCAGCATTCGACCTGCTGGAAGAGACCGAACCCGCCAACATTTTCATCTCGTATCGGCGTAAGGACAGCAGCGCGTTTGCCCTGCTGGTGCTGGCGCGGCTCAAGGCAGCCGGGCTGGAGCCGTTTCTCGATCTGGCGCTGGTGCCGGGTGAAGACTGGCGCGCCGGGCTGCGCGAACGCATCCAGCGCTACGATTACTTCATCGCCCTGCTGGGACCGGAAACGCTCACGTCGTCGGTCGTGATCGAAGAGATTCAATGGGCGCTGGAATATAAGCTGACGATCATCCCGATCTGGCACAGCGGCTTCAACAGCGAGTCGCCGTTATGGGTGAGCCTGCCCGCCAACCTGCGCGAGGCGCTGCAAATGCGCCACACGATCCGCGTGCTGGAAGAGAACCCGCTGGCGTACAACAACGCGCTGGTCGAGCTGCTCAATCGCTTCGGCGTGACGCCATAAGCGCGACCAGGACACAGCTACCTGCTGCTCACCCACCACTGGATCGCCGCTGCCACGATCTCCGGCTGCGTGCCATAGTTGAACATGGTGCGCAGCCGACCGTCAGGGTCAAGCAGATACGAACGCGCCGAATGGTCAATCGTGTAAATCGCATTGTCGCCTGCGTTTAACTGCCGCCGATAGTAAAAGCCGTAATCGGGCTGAATGCGCGCTAGCGTGTCGTCGTCCGCCGACAAGCCGATGAACTCCGGGTCGAAGTTATCCAGGTAATCGCGCAGCGCCTCTGGTGTGTCCCGCGCACCATCCACGCTGATATAGACGAACTCCACCTGTTCTGCCGCGTCGTCCAGCAGCCGCTTCACGGCGCGGTATTCCACCATCGTCAGCGGGCAGACATCCGGGCAGTGCAGATAACCGAAAAACACGACACGCCACCTGCCGTTCAGGTCGCTCAGATTCATCAACTCGCCCGTGCTGCTCGGCAGTGTAAAGTCCTGCACCTGTACCGCTGGCTCGACCCGTTCGCCGACGTAAACTTCCGCGCGGGGCATCGGCGGCACAGCCGTCGGCGTGGCGGGCGCGGCAGTGGCACAGGCGGTCATCAATAGCGCCGCAATGAACAGTGATTTATCCAACATATCAGACTCCAGAATTTGAACCGCAAAGACACAAAGGACATACAGAAGAGAGATCCAACGCTGAGATGGAGGGGCGCCCCGCTGGGGCGCCCCTCCAAGATACTCCTCTACCCTCTTCCGCTCCATCCTCTTGAATAGGCTTTTCTTCCGGTTTGGCGACTCAATCTGACTTTAGTGTCCCGATGACTCTGGCAGGGCTTCGCCTGTGAAGATGTCGGGCTGCGCTTCGCCTTCGACCACCAGGAAGCCCGCCAGCCCGCGTTCGAGACGGCTCAGCGAGTGATCGACCAAAATATAGTTGCCCGGTACATCCACCCGGAACTCGACAATTGCAGAGCCGCCCGTTGGCACGAACGTCGTTTGGATATTCGTCAACGGCTCTCGACCAATTCCGCCCTCAGGGTACACGCGGTCGAAGATTTCACCGATGACGTGGAACGACGAGGCATAGTTGGGACCGCCGACGCCGAAGTAGATGCGTACCGTTTCGCCGACGTTCGCCGTCAATGCGTTTTCGCCCGTCAAACCGCCGACCGCGCCGTTGAAGACCAGGTAATCGGCATCTTCGTCGCGCATTCCGGCGTGGTCAAACGGTTGATGTCCCGCCGTGCCATACTCGAAACCAGTGTAAATGTCGCCCTGCATGACGTAGAATTCGCGGTCAACCGGGGGCAACCCGCCCGGCGGCTCGACCAGGATCAGCCCGTACATGCCCGAACTGATATGATGCGGAATGCTGGCGGTCGCGCAGTGATAGACATACAGACCGGGGTTGAGCGCCTGGAACGTGAACTGTGTCTCGCCGCCCGGCAGTGTGCTGGTGTAGACTGCGCCGCCGCCCGGACCCGTCACGCTGTGCAGGTCAATTGAGTGCGGGAACAGGCTGGTGGCATCGTTCTGCAAATGGAATTCAACCGTATCCCCCTGACGCACGCGCAGCATCGGTCCCGGTACTTTGCCATCGAACGTAAAGTAGTCGAACGTCGTCCCGTCTGCCAGCACGCCCGTCACTTCGACCGTCTCCATATCCACGCGCAGGGTGATTGGACCGCGATCTTCAATCGGCGGCGGCACATCAGCCGGGTTGCGCACGACCGATACTGCGTCGGCTGCGGCAGGTTCGGGTGTCGCCATCGCGTGATCCATCGCGCCTGCATCGCTTTGTGAGGCAGCGAGTTCTTCGCGTTCGCCCGCTTCAACCGTGCCGTTCACGCGCAGCGTACCGAACATACCGATTTCGCGATGACCGGGGACGCTGCAATAGTAGACAAACTCACCGGGCATAGTGACAACGAATTCGAGCGTGACCGTCTGCTCATCTTCAAGCAGTTCGCCCGTCGTGACATTGAATTCGTTGATGGTCAGGTCGTGCAGCACCGGATCCCCATTAATGACTGTCAGGCGAACGGTATCGCCGACCTGTGCTTCCAGTGTCGGGTTGATCTGTCCGTCAATCGTCCCGCCCACGCCTTGGAACGCCATTGGCGGGGTTTGCCCCAGCACGGTGCGCAGCGTGTATTCAACGATCTTGGGTTCTACGGCTTCCGCACTGACGGGCTGCGCTTCGGTCGTTGGCGCGGGGGTCTCCTGCGCCTGGGCAGTGGGCATGGAAATTTCGATGCGGAATGGCAGGATTGCCAGGAATAGCAGCGCAAACCCGATCAGGATGGCGCTGGCAAGCGTAGGATTGACCGATTTATCGTTCATTTCGAGCGTCCCCTTGAGGTGAATCGATCTTGACGATGAGATAAGGCAGTTCAATGGCGTTGACGGGACAAAGGCTTTCGCATTTGGCGCAGTAGATGCAGGCGTCGGGGCGCAGCAGTGCCGCCTTGCCTTCTGCCCGTCCCAATGCGCCAGTCGGACATTCGGTGATGCAGGCGCCGCAGCCGTTACAGACGACCTGCTCGATACGGGGCATCCAGATTTGATCAGCCATATGCGTTGTCTTCCGCTTGTGAACCCTGTCTCAAGCGTAGGCGTCATCGGGGCATCTGTACTTCAGCTAGCTGAAGTCGGGGTGAGTACGGGGCATCTATGTTACAAAGATCATGGATTTGATGTGATCAATATCAAGTTGGCTGTAATGCAGAGGCGCGGAGATACACAGAGAGGGCGCAGGGCATTTTCCCTCCGCGCGTTTTCTTCACTGCGTCTCTGCATTAAGGATTTCCTGGCATGTCTGGCAGTTTGACGTTCGCGTGCTGACGCCCATGTGCATGGGCGTGCCGGAACCCATGTAACCGCTAGTTCCAGCCAACGTCGATGATGACCCGGTCACCATAGTTGCGGAACGGCGCGTGTACGTCATCGTATTTTATGTTGAACTTCGTGCCTGTCGGTAGCAGCAGCCGGCAGAAGCCCCAAACCATACCGTAGACCAGATCGAAAGGATAGATGTGGTCCTTGTCCAGGACGAGCTGGTAATGATGGTCGTCGACCTTGATCGTCTCGACCGGGGGGAAGGTGCCGTTTCGATGATTGGCGGTGTAATGCGCCTGCCAGCCTTCGAGGATGCCAGCCAGCGTAAGTGTGCTCTTCATCTCCTCCGGGAATTCTGACTGTTCGGCAATGCGCATGCCCATCGCCACGAACAACTGTGTGTTGCCGTTCTCGCGCTGGACGATGTCGTTAAACAGCGCAAACACCTGACGCACAGGGTACCAGCGCGAGGTATCGATCGCGTCCAGCCCATGCTGGGCGACCAGGTCTGCGATGTTTGGGGTGGCAATGTTATTGACGAAAGACAGCGTGGTGCTGCCGGCGACCTCCAGCGTCGGATCACAGGTATACAGACGATATTTATCGCTCATGGATCGTTTGGCTCCGGTGGGTTGGTATGATAGGTTAGTGACAGCCTATGCCAAAAAAAGCTTGGCGTGGATTAAGATTTTTCGCCATCAAAGCATGGCGATTGAGCGGAGCAGGTCTTCGCGGACGATCTGAATCTGGTGGCGGTCGAACGCGATTGCGCCCGTTCCCTCCAGTTCGCGCAGCGCGGTGCTGATCGTCTGCGGTGTTGTCGCCAGGTGCGCGGCAATAGCGGCGCGTGTGACGCCGGGTCCGCTCAGCGCCGGATCTTCCGCCTGTTTGAGCAGCAGCCGCGCCAGTCGTACAGTCACAGAGTAGAGCGTCAGGTCTTCGATTTGACGGATGAGACCGCGCACCCGCCCGGACAAGACCTGAATGACACGCAGCGCAAACGCACCATCGCGCAGAATGAGATCGCGCACGGCAGCCGATGGCAGCACCCACAGTACCGCGTCGCTAAGGGAGGCGGCGTTGGCGGGGTTGCTGCCTGCGTCGAACGCGCCGATGTCGTTGAAGGTGTCGCGCTCGCCAAAGATGCGCAGGATGTGTTCCTGCCCGTCGGCGTTCAGCTTGTAAATCTTGATGCGTCCGCTTTCGATCATCCACAGTCCCGCCGCCGCATCGCCTTCGATGAACAGCGTTTCGCCCGCCGCGAACGTGTGGCGCGCAGCTTGTGCTGCCAGTTGCTCGAGCACGGGTGTGTCGAGCTGCTCGAAGTACGGAAGTTGGCGCAGGTAGGGGAGAACAGGAAAATCAGGCACCGGGAGACCTCAGAACCTGGCTGAGCATGCGGGATGTGACAATCTTACAGGCTGTAAATCATAGTCTCCAGTGTCACTCGGTCTTAAACCCCAATTCTCAACAAGCGCATTCACAACGATAGGGTATTACCTATGCCTCTATTCCCACTTGGATTCACCGCACGTGCGCTTTATAATGCCGCGCATTGTGTACGACTGTATGTTCCTTAAGGACTTATGACGATGAAGGTGATTTTACTCGCCGATGTCTACAAACATGGCGTGGCTGGCGAAATTGTGGACGTTGCCGATGGTTTCGCGCGTAACTGGCTGATCCCGAAGAAGCTCGCGTCGAAGGCAACCCCTGGTGCGCTCAAGCAGGCGGAAGCGCTGCGCTCCAAAGCTGCCGAACGTCGTTCCCAACTGGACGAGCGCCTGAACATGCTTGCGCGCCAGATCGACGGCGTGGAACTGCACTTCGGTCGCCGCGCCTCGCCGACGGGCAAGCTGTTCGGTTCGGTGACGACGAGCGAAATCGCCGATGCGCTCAACAAGAAGACCGGCATCGACATCAACCGCCGCCGTATCAGCCAGACGACTCTGCGCGAAATCGGCACGCATATGGTTCCGGTGCGCCTGGGCAGCGAAATCTCGCCGATGCTGAAGGTGACGATCATCCGCGAAGAAGAGTTCTCGCGTTATATGTCTGACCTGAACACTCAGGCAGCAGTCGCGGCGGAAGCTGAAGCGATTGCCGATGAGCCTGTCGCGGAAGCAGTCGCCGAAGGCAGTGCTGACCAGCCCGAATGGGGCGAAGACGCAGCCGCCACGAGCTAACGCGCCCGCTTATGGGCTTGCAAGACTTCGGTCGCCGTTTACGCCAGTCACGCGAAGCGCGTGAACTATCGCTTGAGGATGCAGAGCAGGCGTTGCGTATTCGCAAGCGCATCCTCGAATCGTTTGAACTTGGCGAATTCGAGCATCCCAGTTTGTCCATCGTCCAGATCAACGGCTTCATCCGCAATTATGCGCGCTGGCTGGGGCTGGACGAGGACGAGACGCTGGAGCAGTTTGAAGCGGCGAAGATAGACGACAGCCGCCGTTCGCGCCGCCGCAGCAAAGACAAAACGCTCCCCAAACGCTCGACGCAGGAGTTGCGCGGATTCAACAGCGGGCGCAGTATTACCGATACCCACCCCACCCTTCCCCCGGTTAAAGTCAAAGTCGCCCCACCCCCTGCGCCTGTCGCGCCGCCGGGTGCGAACCTGCGTCCACAGCGCGGTTCGGGCATACTGACGCTGCTGCTGCGGCTGCTCGTGGCAGTCGGTGCGCTGGCGATCATCGGCTTCGTCGGCGTGCAAATCTGGCAATCGACACCCACCGGCATTGTCGATACAGGCGATGATAGTTCATTCGCGCAGGGACCGACCGTGCCGACGTTTACGCTTGCGCCGACCGCCACACGCACATTGCCCACACCCACAGCCCAAAGCATTCGCCAGACGTTCGGCGGGCAGGGCGTGTTGGTGACGCTGACGATGCGCCAGCGCACCTGGCTGCTGGTCACAGTCGATCAGGCGCAGCGTTTCATCGGCATCGCGCGTCCGGGCGAAATCCTCGAATATTCCGGCATCAGCAACATCACCGTCCGTGCCAGCAACGCCGAAGCGCTGGATGTGATCTACAACGGGCAGCAGCAGCAGTCGTTCGGCAATCGCGGCCAGCAGGTGGATGTGACGTTTACGACGACCGGGTTGGAAATTCGCGCTGGGCAAGAAGCCGCGATTCCTGCACCAGCCGCCACTGCCGAGAACGATGTAGGCACACTGATCGCGCAGCAAACGCCCAGCCCCACACCGGGTCCCAGCCCGACACCGACCGAGACACTGCCACCGACTGAAACGCCACTGCCGTCTGCCACGCCGAGCGTAACACCGCTGCCAAGCGAAACGCCGACCGCGAGCGCCACCCCGCCCCCGACCGCCACCGCCGGTCCCAGCCCGACAGCGACGGCGATTTTGCCGCCGCGCGCTGCCGCCGTGTCCCCAACGCCGACCAAGAGCGGATAAACCGACTTTTGCCGTACATTCTGAGTCGAAATACGGTATACTACGCACATAAATTCGACTTTGCGACCACGCGCATTGCAGGAGTAATTCTATGTTTGTATCAGTCATGCAAGAGCAGCTTGCCAGAGGCTTGGGCATGGTCGGGCGCGCCGTAGACAGCCGTCCCACACTGCCAGTGCTGGCAAATGTGCTGCTGGCAACCGAAGACGCGCGCCTGAAGCTGGTCGCGACCAACCTCGAATTGACGATTGTCACATTCATCGGCGCAAAGGTCAACCAGCCCGGCGCGATCACGCTGCCCTCCAAGACGCTGGCGGAACTCGTCAACAACCTGTCTCCTGAACGAGTTGATCTACAACTGGACACCGCCACGCAGTCGATGCGCGTGATGTGCGGCACAACCCGTTCGGACATCAAGGGCATCAGCGCCAGCGAATTCCCGCCCAGCCCGGAAGAACTGGAGCCGGATGTGCTGGTGCCGGGCAAAGTGCTGCGCGAGATGATCAACCAGACGGCGTTCGCGGCATCCAAGGAAGACACGCGCCCGATTCTGACTGGTCTGCTGACGCGCTTTGAAGACAACGTCATGACGATGGCGGCAGCGGATGGCTATCGCCTCGCAGTGCGCACGGCGCAGATCGAACAGTCATTCCCGAAGATGCGCGAAGTCGTGATTCCGGCGCGCTCGCTGCTGGAAGTGGCGCGCATTATCGGTGATGACGACGAACCTGTCGGCATTTCGCTGCCCGGCAAGCGCGACCTGGTGATGTTCTACATCAAGAGTACGATTGTGTCATCACAGGTATTGGAAGGGCGCTTTCCGGACTTCGCGGCAATCATCCCGCGCAGCTACAGCACCAGCACCGTGCTGTACACCGACGACCTGCTACGTGCCTGCAAGCGCGCGGAAATCTTTGCCCGTGACAGCGCCAACAGCGCCCGCCTGTACGTTAAACCCCCCACCAGCCCCAACGAACCAGGCGAACTAATGGTCATCGGCAAGAGTGCCGAGCGCGGCGAAAACGAAGGCATGCTCGACGCCGCCGTCGAAGGCGAGCCGCTGGAAACCTCGTTTAACATTCGCTACCTGATCGATGCGCTCAGCGTGGTCAATAACGAGCGCGTCGTGCTGCAAAGCAACGGCTCCGCGCACCCCGGCGTCATGCGCCCCGAAGGCAGCGATAACTTCATTTATGTGCTGATGCCGATGCAGGTGCAGCGGTAGTGATGAGCAGGGGCAGGATACATCCTGCCCTACTAGAAAATACGTGCTATCAATTTAAGCAATTCTGTGTTAAACTTTTACTCTAATGGAGTCCATATAAGCAAGAGAGTGACCGCGATGTCCGGTTATATGCAATTGATAATCGTTGGCAATGTCGGGCGTGACCCGGAATTGAAATACCTGCAAAACGGTGTCCCCGTTTGCAACTTCAGCGTTGCGGTCAACACTGTTACCGGGCGTGGCGAAACACGCCAGGAAAAGACCACCTGGGTGCGCGTGGCGGCGTGGCGCGAACTTGCAGAAGTCTGCCAGCAGTACCTGACCAAAGGGCGTCAGATCATGGTCATTGGCACGGTTGAAGCGCGTGCATACACCGACCAGGGCGGGCAGGCACAGGCTTCGCTGGACATGACCGCTCGCGATGTCAAGTTTCTCGGCAGTCGCGAAGGCGGCGGCGCGCCTGCGGGTGGCGGCGAAGGCGGCTACCAGGAGTATGGCGGCGGCAGTGATATGAACGAAATACCGTTCTAGGTGCGAAAAAATTTCTCCTCACAACTGAACAAGGGGCTTTAGCCCCTTGTTTGATGCAGCAGTTATCTTCGGGCGCAGCGTCACCGCTTGGTATACACGGGCTGCCAGTTCTCGACTTCGGCGGTCTCTGTAATCGGCAACACGGGTTGCGTATCACTCATGGATTGCTCTGGCTCGTCAAGGGCGATTGCCCTGCTGGTCTCATCATCGTCCTCATCCAGCAACGCAAGCTGTTCTTTCTTGATATGCACGGCGCTCACGCCGTCTTCACGATTCGACACATAAACGATGTCCAGCGCCAGGTCAGGATAGGTGCGCGTGAACAAGGTCATGTGCGCTTTCCAATCAGGATTTGAGCCGACGAAGACGTGCAGCCCTTCACGTGCCTGTGGGGGGAGGTTATTGACAAAATTGCGAAGATGCGGAATGGCATTCCCGGCGGGTACACGACAGCTACGCATGTCGTAGAGGACATGCACCGTACCGTTCACCCCTTCAATCATGAAACGCACCAGATCACGGATGTCATATAGCTCCTGCCAGACCCAGGGCATACTAAATACGATATCGAGTGTATCAGACTCCGCTCGGTCCCATTTCACCTGGATTGGCATGAGTGACTCCTGCACAACTGACTCGTAAGAGTCAGTAATTTTTATCTGATTATAGCAGAAGATCACCTTCAAAAAGCGTAAGGCTTTGTAATGGATGTATACATTTATGTCGGATGAAACTTAATCTGTCGCGCCGCCCCTCACACCAACGCTTCATCGCCGTCGTCATCCCCAAGGATATCTAACTGTTCCTGCTTGCGCAGAATCGCGATGCAGGCGCTTTCGTAATCCGAGACATAGACGACATCCGGGGCAATATCGGGGTAAACGCGCATGAAGGTCGCAATGCATGCCCGCCAGTAGCTCGTTGCGCCAATGTAGACCGTCAAGCCTTTGCGCGCGTTGCCGGGCATGTTCAACGCAAAATGCCGAAAGTGGAGGATTGGGCTTTTGGCAGTGTTGGCTGTCATGCGCATGTCGTGGATGATGTGGACAGGGTTGGTGTTATCAGCGATGAGTTCGCGGGCCGTGCTGCCTGCCAGATAGAATTCGTCCCAGGTCCAGTTTCCGTCAAACGTCAGCACCAGGGTGTTCGTATTTTCCTCATCCCAACCTACCCGAATTGGCATTTACGTCCTCCACACCATGCGGCGGGTCGAACCGTGCACGGCTTGCGTTATACTCGTTAATTGTAATAGTAAATGCTCAACTTTAGCGTAGAGAAATTATGAACGTCCCAATTCATTGCAATCAATATTACAGAATCGGTACGTAGGTTACAGGCAAGTTGAGCAGCTCCGTGATCAGGTGCCAGTGCAGCGCGGCAATTTCGCGCAAAATCGCCTGCCCATACGTCGCCAGGCGCGGGCGTGTGGCGGCAGGGCTGGGATAGACGGCTACACCGACTCCCGTAAATATCCACTGTGCGCGCAGCAAATGATAGCCATCGCTGACCAGCACCGCGTCCTGCCAGCCCTGTGCCAGCATCAGTTCGCGTGCGTAGAGAGCGTTCTCTTCCGTGCTGCGGCTGCGCGCTTCGAGCAGAATCGCAGACGCTGGTACGCCGTTTGCCTCCAACACCTGACGGCAGGCATCCGCCTCGCTGCGTGTGCGCCCGCTGGTTTGCCCGCCTGTGCAGATGACGACGGGCGCGTAGCCGTCACGGTACAACGCGGCTGCGCGCTCGCTGCGGCGCAGCAGTGCTGGGCCCGGCTGGTTATCACGCCGCAGCCCCGCCCCCAGTACGATGATGACATCCGCCCCCTGTGCCTGGTCGCGCTGTCCGTACAGATGTACTGCCGCGAACAGACCGCAGTTGACGACCAGCCATACGAGCAGGACGATCAACACGACACGTACCAGCCTGCGACGACCATAGCGCCGCGGCGGTGCCTGTGAGGTTGTTTCTAGAGGTATCTGCAACTGTCTTTCTATGCCTACTGCTTGATGCGGTTGCCGGGGAATGGCGGCTCAAAGTCGTCATCCATGCCATCCACGACGTTGACGCGCCCCGGCATCCAACCGTTTACCGCTGTCAGCCGCAGCCGGATGACAGGGAGCGGGCTTTCGCCAAAGCTCATGGCGCTGCCGGGATACAACACATACGGGTCACGCAGGTGCAGATGGCGAATGGGCGGGAAGGCTGAGTCTTCGTCGAAATCGTCCTCATCTTCTTTGGCGTCGTCCGTCGACTCGAAATAGTAATCTTCCGCCATGTCTTCAAAGCCAAAAGTGTCTTCCAGAATTGCCATGTCGTCTGCGGTCGGGTTGGTCAATGAATTCTTCACAATCGTCTGAAAGAGTTCATTGAGTCGTTGCAGGTAGGCGCGCTCGCTGACCAGCGTTCCAGTCATAATCGTGCCGCCTACCATCAGGGTAATGCCAAACTCGGCGTTGAGCTTGTTGGCGGTGAACGATACCAACAGGCTGAGCAGGTAGTCCGGTTCCAGCCAGAACTGCGAATCATCGGCTGGGAAGAACTTGTCCATGTGTGAGGTAGGTTGTACTCCGCAGTGAGCGCTTAGCGTGATGAGCGAATTCTAGCGAGATTACCCAGATCGTCAACCGGAATAGGTAAATCGTCCACCCGCAGATACGGTTGTCCCTGAATCGTGACGACATGAAGGCGTTGATCCAGAAACCATTGATCGCCCGTCTTGGCGGCGATCATGAAGCGCTGCCCATCGCGCACTGCCTCAATCAGGCGTTCGCGTGTGTACAGACGCAGCCCATCGACCGTATGGTTGGCGGTTCCATTGGTGGGCGGGATGCCGACAAAAACATACGCGATCTGTTGTTGATCTTCATCGTAGTGAACAGCAGTGACAATAAGTTCGTTTTTTTCCCGTGACATGGCTAGACGCTTTCAACACAGCCTGTGACTGTGCATGCACTTTTGCAACGCTTATCAGGGTAGTCATACTGCCTATCAGTGTCACAAACAGAGAACTTGCAACTGCAATACAAACAACGCTTCGGTCGTTACGCATCCAGCAGCCGCAGCCACGATTGCACGGCTACCGTGCCATCCTGTTGTAAAGATAGCAGACCGGGGTTCATCATTGCCAGAATGAGGATGCCTTCCAGCAGCGCCATGAATGATAACGACGCCTGTTCCTCCGATGCACCGAACACCGCCAGCGACAGCTCGCCGCGCTGCGCTGCTGCGCGCAGGATGTCGCGCAGGTTATCGCGGTAGCGCAGGAAATACGTACCGAAAAGCTGCCCGGCGAAGTCCTGCCGCCTGGAGAGCGCGAACAGTTCGAGGATGAGCGGGTGCAGCGCGCGGGCAGTGTCGAACGCCAGCAGATTATCCTGCGCATACACCATCAGCCGCTCGCGGATGGGCGCGTCGCTTTCGTTCAGGCGCACGAGCGCAGCCTCCAGTGGCTCAAACAGCCGGTGCAGCAGCGCTTCGATCAGCTTGTCTTTGCTCGGATAGTAGAGATAGACCGTGCCTTTACTGATGCCGGCAGCGGCGGCGACATCGTCCATGCGGGCGATGCTGAGCCCCTGTGCGGTGAAGACTTGCGCGGCGGCAAAGAGGATGGTTTGTTTGCGTTCTTCGCTGACATTCGGCTTTGGCATAATAACTGACCAGTCAGTCATTGACAGGATTCGAAACTCAGTTTACCATACAATCAATAACTGACCAGTCAGTCATATAAAGGAGACAAGCATGACCCCTGACCAGATTGCCAATATCGCTGGCACCATCATTCTACTGCTTTCCGGCATCGGCGCGCTATTCCTGCCCAAAGTGCTGGGCGATCTTCTGGCATTAGGCATGGGTAGACGCGGGACGGCGGAGATTCGTATCAACTTCGGCGCGTTCTGGATTGGGTTGGCGGCGGCGGCGCTGCTGCTGAACGACAGCAACGTCTACACTGTGCTGGGTGCGGGCTGGGGTGCGATTGTGCTGGTGCGGCTGCTGGCGTACCTCATCGACCGGCCGGACACGATGCGCTGGTACTGGCTGCTGCTGGCGGGCGAGATTATCACGACGATCCTGCTGGTGGTGTGATGACCAGCTTGAACGATATCCTGTTCCTGACCGTCATTGCCTGGATATGGGCACACGAACTGGACGCAGTGCAAAAGCACGAATGGCGCTTGCTGCCCGGACTATCCAGCCTGAACGACCTGCTCGCGTATCGTTTGTTCGTGCTGCTGCACATTCCGCTGCTGGTGTGGATCGTGTGGAGCGCGCCTAACCCTGCGTTTCAGATCGGCTTTAACGTGTTCGTGATCGTACACGGTGGGCTGCACTGGCTGCTGCGCAGGCATCCGAAGTACGAGTTCCACGATCCACTGTCGCACCTGCTGATCTTCGGCGCTGTGCCGCTCGCCGCGTTGCACTTAGCGATACTGATGGTGTAGAGTCCTTCGTATCTATTATAAAAGAGCGGACGACGCATGCGTCGTCCGCTCTTGTCTTGCGGTCTTTGGCACCCTGGCGTTTCAAACTATGCTTAGCACTCGCTGTAGCCGCAGCTCAAGCACTTGCGGCAGCCGTCCGCGCGCACCAGCGAGATCGTGCCGCACGACGGGCAGAGCGTCGCCCCGCTGATCGCGCCGTTCGGGTTGTGATGCCCGTTGCCGTTGCTGGCGACTGGCGTGGGCGGAGCGCTGCTGGTTTCGACAGGCGCGCTGGCGGGCGGCACGGGTGCGTTGAACAGATCCAACTGCTGCACTTTCTCTTCCGAGAAGTACTGCTCCAGTAAGGCAGCCGCCAGCGCATCCGGCAGCGACAGGACGCGGCTGGGACCGAAGCCGACCGTGCGCGATCCGCCGATGCCCTGCAACTGGTCGATGATCAGCCGCAGCATCGTCATGCGATTTTGCGGCGCGGTCGTGCGCAGTTGCAGCGAAATCATGCGCCCCAGCCCTTCGGCGTCCGCCTGCAAGTCGCTGCCTGCCTTGCCCGGCGCGGTGATGAAGACCTCGAACGGATAGCCGTTTTCGTCGCTGTTCATGGTGATGTACGACGTGCCATAGGGCGTCGGCGTATTGACGGTAACGCCGGTCAGCTTCTTCGGGCGCGGGTAGACGCGATGCGGCGTGGCGACCTGCTCCTGCGCGGCGGGCGTGGACTTCGCCTTGTCATTGTCCTTCATCTCGCTTTCGGCGCGCTCATCACCCTTGAGCATCAAGACCTGTTCGCTGCGGCTGCCGTCGCGGTAGACTGTGCCACCCTTGCAGCCGAGATCGTAGAGCAGCTCATAAAATTTGCCGACCTGCTCGACCGTGTAGTTGTTGGGCAGGTTGCTGGTCTTGGAGATGCTGCTATCGACCCAACGCTGGATCGCCGCCTGCACCTGGGCATGATCTTCCGGTGCGAGGTCCATCGCCGTCGCGAAGTAGTCGGGCAGTTCGGTTTCTCCGGGGTGGGCGTCAAGCCATTCCTGCGCAATCGGCACATTTTCCTCGTGCAGACCGAGGCGGCTCTTGCGGTAGTACTTCCACGAGAAGAACGGCTCGATGCCGGTGGAGGTGTTTACCATGGTTCCTGTGGTATTGTGCGAGACAAAGCCATTGGCAATGTAGGTGTGATTGTCTGGCACAGACAGGTCATAGGTGTTGCATTCACCGTCTTCAATCGTCGCGACTTCATCCAAGAAGACATCCATCGAAACTAGTTGCCCCAGTCGGGATGTCTGTAAAATGGGATGCTCAGCAACCAGTTCACGCACAAAGTGCTGGTTGAGGGCACCATTTTTGAGTCGGGTGACAATGGACTGGCGCACATTGTTCTTCAGACCTTGGGATGATTGGTAGAAGTCTTCGCACAGTGCCATCACAGGAATGGTGTCACCACGCCCATCACTGTTGCCCAATTCGGCGATTCGTGAGCGTTTGCGTTCGCTGATAAATCCTACCATGTCACGGAATTTCGCAATTTCCTTGCGATTCAATATCCGTACTTCGTACATTGGGCGTGTACCAAAGCGCCCTGTCTGTTCAGGCATCCGACGCACATTCGCGACAATACCCAAACCGAGTAGTGCAATTTGTACCTGCTTGACCAATGTCTGCGAACTGGATGCCAACGTGACATGTTGATCGTGCGCGCTGCCATCTGCCTCGAACATGCCACGCAAGAATGCAGCGACATGCGCTCGCCCCGCACGCAAAATCTTCTCAGGAATGAATGCCCCGGCAGCGCCTTCTCCACGATTGCCATTTGGCTTTGTGAAGCCATTTGCGTCGAAAAAGCGACGGATGTAATAACCTGTGAGGTTTGCGACCCATGCGCCACGTCGTACTTCGAAAGTCACAGTGCGTTGTTCACCCCAGATGCGTTGCAGCAGCTTGCTAACGTAATCACGCAAGTCCGGATCTTGCTGACATACTACAATGTGGATGCCTCCACGACGCTTTGTGTAACCATCGCCCATGTATAGCCCAAGCATCTCGGCGAAGTCTACCGACAGTTCATCTGGCAGTTTGCTAAAGGCACGGTTGCCCTGCGCGACAGGTGTCAAGGTAATTCTTTCGCCTTCGCCCAGCGTATTCTTCTTCAAGACAACCTGATCGCCGGATTGGAGTTCGTCCATCCGTCGCCATTCGTAGCCCCCATCCTGATCTATGACGCGGATACGGTGATTGTGGGTGGCAGTAATGCTAAAGCCGCGCTTGGTCGTGATCGACTTGACGGGCTGGCGTCCATTGACGAAGAAGTGCGATGTCCCACGCAGACCGACATCCGTATATACCTGGCGATTCATGATTTGCCACTGCTCGCCATCGGGATTACCCATGCTCACAATCGATTGGAGCCCCGTGTTGGTGCTGATGAGTGTGTCTGGAGCAACACATCCGGTCGGTGCTTGTGTCAGCAGCGTGACATTACGAATGCCTTCCTTACGGACACGTTCACGAATGTCGGTGGGCATCTTCTGCATGAAGCCGCTCTGCACAAACTTTTCACCGTCAAATTGTGGGAACGCGCCTTTCTCCTGCGCCAGTTCAATCGAGGTTTCGTAGCTGGCGCGGGCGATGAAGGCATAGAGCTTGTCGATTAGCGGGATGCTTTCCGGCGAGCCGTAGCGCAGTTCGAGCTTGATGAGCAGTTCCGCCAAGCCCATGTTGTTCAGCCCGACGCGGCGCTCGCCTTTCTGCACACGCTCATTCTCCTCGAAGAAGTACGGCGTAGCGTCAATAACGTTATCGAGGAAGCGTGTCGCATAACGGACGGCAGTATCGAGCAGTTCCCAGTTGACATCGTGCTTATCCTCGTCGTAGAACTTGGCAAGGTTGATAGCACCCAAGTTGCACACAGAGTAAGCGCCGAGACTCTGTTCTCCGCAATTATGCAATACTATATTATTTCCAACGAACGAGTGCGTGATCGGTTCTGTGAGGTCAAATACCTCTTCAACGCCGTCTTCCACAATCGATTCGACCGTTGCGGTGAAGCGTTCGTTGTAGGTGCCGCGCACGCCGCGTTCGAGATACGCTTCCAGCTTATCCTGCTTGTATGCCATCAGAAAGCCTATTTCCGCCGCAAAGACGTTCATGTTGCGCTTGCTGATCGCCAGTTCGTGC
Organism: Chloroflexota bacterium; assembly: GCA_033763755.1. Classification (GTDB taxonomy): domain Bacteria; phylum Chloroflexota; class Anaerolineae; order Aggregatilineales; family Phototrophicaceae; genus Flexifilum. Next base: position 15,436 of record JANRJX010000152.1, on the reverse strand, counting down.
TGCGCTTCGCACCAGTAGGCTTTGAGTTCGCGGTTGGCATCCGGCATCTGGCGGTATCCGGCGGCACGACGGTTGCGGTAGATGTGGCTGGCGATGCCGAAGTTGAGCAAGAGCGACTGAACCTGTTCGAGCAGGGTGATGCTGTTGGCAGCCAGTCGCACGCTGGCACCCTTTGTGCCTCCATCCTGGAAACTGCCATCAGCGGTAAAGAGTGCTTGCAGGAATCCGCGCTGCATGTCTTCGCTACCCTGAAAGACGGATTCGGGGACACGATGTTTCGTCGCTGTTAAGCCATGTTCGGCAATAATAGCGTGCAAACGTGTCGAAGATACACGCGCTTCATCGCGCTCAATGACTTGTGTCACACCTACTGGGTAACTGCGAGTCCTGACGCTCAGAGGTTCAACCATCTCGTTGACATATTCAGCGAACATAGGCGCAAGTTCGCGCTTTTCTTCACCAAAGAACGAGAGGACAACCTGATCTTTCTTGACGGTACCATCGCCAACAGTCCAGCCCAAGACGCGCCCCAATTCGAGGCTGCCCTGCGTGCCGAAGCCACCCTTGCGATTGACAATATGCAGCCGCGTACCCGGATGTAAGTCTTGCACCTCCACCCAGCCGCGCGCTGTCATGATGCGATGGTCGGCAGTAGCGCGCACGTAGTAGCCTTCGCGCGTTTGCACACGGTAAACCTGTTTCGTTCCAGTGCGAATTACGCGCGAGGCGGGTGTGATCGTATCCTCGTGCCCGAATCGCCCATCGACTACCACATTGACATTCTGCTCACTGTCAAACAACTCGCGTGCTTGTATGAGACCGCGATCCGTGCTGATGCGCGTATCGCCCGTGACGCATGGGTTAGTACATATGAGTGGATTGAAGTACGCGCTGTTACTTTCCTTATTGCTGCGCTCTCCAAACCACAAGCCCGGCTCCGCGCTCGCCCACGCACTTTCAATGATTGCGTTCCAGATTTCGCGCGCCTTGACCGTGCGATAGTGGATGACCTTGCCGCTCTTCGCGCGCCAGCCATCCAGATCGCCGTTCCACTCGCTGTCGTACTTCGGGTCGCTCGTATCGGGGAACATCAGCTCCCAATCGCCGTCTGCCTTAATCGCCGCCATGAGTTTGTCGCTGATGTTGACGCTGATGTTGGCATTGGTGATTTGCCCCGCCTGGCGCTTGCTGTTGATGAAGTCGAACACGTCGGGATGCCAGTCGTTGAGGATGAGCATCAACGCGCCGCGCCGCGAATTGCTGGTGTAGATACCCGCACCGCTGATCAGGTGGACATCATCGACCTCGAAGTCGTAAACCTCGCTGTCGCCCACAGACGCGATCGACGCAATCGTATCCGGCAGCGTGCGCAGCAGATCATCAACCTGTTCCGACACAATCGCCTGTCCATCCGCCGCTAGCCGCGCGTTAATCTTGGTCATCTGACCGACAGAGACACGCGCGCTCACACCGTCGTAAATGCGCTGGCGATACTTGGAACGCACGCCAATGCCCGCCAACACATCCGATGGATACGTCTGGTACATATCGCGCGTGCCGTTGTTATCGCTGACTTTGGCGGTATCGACAAACGCGGCGAAGCGCTGCTTGAATGTGCCGCCCGTAATCGTCAGACGATGAATGGTCTGCCAGCCTTGCGCCGAACGGTCAGTCGTATGAATGTGCGAGACGATGCCGTTGATCGCCAGCAATTGCTGGACATCGTGCAACATCGGCAGGCTGATGCTGTCAATGCCGTAACCGCCCTTGCGTCCACGGAAGCAGCCATCCGCATCGAAGTAACCGGCAATGAATGCCGCCATCACCGACGACGGCGAGCGGAAGATCGCTTCAGGCACACGAATCTTGTCCGCCTTCGCCTTCAGCAGCCCGTTCGTGATCATCCACTCGATCATCAGACGTGAATACACTGAGATATTCTTGAGTGCGCCATCGCCATTCTCAATCGTTACGCCCAACCCAAACTCATTGCGCACAGCGTTGATGATGCGTTCGCGAATCTGAGGATACGCATCAGCCGTTGCCATCTTGATGGCTTTCGGGGCGCTCCAGTTGACTTTCTTGCCCATATGCACGTACCCATCACCGTGCATGTAGCCGAGCAGGTACGCGGTATCTTCCGTCAGCACATCCGGCAGCCGGACATCTTCGTTGAGCGTGGTACTCATGATCGAGCGCTCGTAGTTGACGGGCTTCATCCGCACATACGGTGCATCCACTCCCTGACCAAGCAGCAGCAGGATTTCATCACCCACGCCGAGTTCGTTCAACGGCACGGTCGTGACCTTGCCCGCGCGCAGCACCGCGACCTTGTGTTCTGCCGTGATACGTGTCTTGTAGCCGGATTTCGTCGTCACTTCGTACAGCGGCTTGACGCCGTTGCGGAAGCGCGCGGTGATCTGGCGCAGCCCTTTGTGCGTGTGGGCATAGAAGGTTTCGCCTTCTTCGATGCGGTCGGCAAGTTCGGCAGCCGGGATCAGCCCGACGCTCGTCAGGATGCGTTCATCAGGACCGAAGCAGCCGCCCTGTTCGATGAGTCCCGTTACGAAGCTATACAAAGCACCCCATGATACAGAGCCGCTCGAACGTCCGTTGACGCCCTTGACGTAGCTGTGGCGCGGGCGCAGCGACGAAATATTGATGCCGACGCCGCCGCCGCGCGACATGATCTCGGTCATCTCGCTCAGGGTCTTGATGATGCCTGCGCGTGAGTCATGGGGTGATGAGATAACATAGCAGTTGTAAAATGTTAAGTCTTGATTAGTGCCCGCTGCTGCCAGAATGCGCCCTGCTGGGACAAACTTGAAATCCTCCAGCAGCCAGCGGAAGCGCTCCGCCCACTGCTTGCGCAGCTTCGGGTTCTTTTCGACTGTCGCGATGCCCTTCGCCACGCGCTCCATCATCTGTGCCGGGTCGGTCTCTAACGGCTTGTCGACATGCTCAATGTCACGCTCGGTCACTTCGCCGTCGAGCAGCTCAATCGTCACTTTCGGCAGTGCCAGCGCTGTCACCTTGCCGATTTCGCGCTGCCCCGTTTGTGGGTTGACGACGACGATCACCAGATCGCCGATTTGCAGCGTTTTGCGCTTCATATCCTTCAAGGCGTAGCGGTCAAGGAAAATCTTGTAGCCCAGATCGTGCAGGGCATTCTTGGGGCGAGCAGGGGATTGGATCATAGCGCGGTATCCTTCTAACAGTACAGCGAGACCGACGAACAGCGCGTACTGACACCGAAAAACAGGGATGCGAATGTAACCGCTTGCCCGGCGCAGGCAAACGCCTATCCGCATCCTCAAACTGAATTGTCAGGTGTCTCACGCTCCGGATTTGTATCGGCAACCCGGATGTTATCCCCCTGGCGGGGGCAGGAAAGTTAGCAAAACTAGACGTTATTTTGTTCTAGTAACTGTAGCACGATGGCGAGTCGTTGTCCACTAAATTTCGGGAACGATTTGGTTAGAAACGGGTTTAGCGATATAACGTATTTCCCACATTTGCCACATCATCCCACATTACAAAAGATGACACTTAGCACCCGAACGGCACGTTGATATTGTATGCCGTGCCGATGTCGTACAGGTCGTAGCGGATGACGATCGTGCCATCCACTGGAAGCTGGCGGTCGAAGATGAAGGCATTCGCGACCTGCACATTCACCCAGAAGCGCACGACGGCGTTATGCGCGGCGGAGAACCACAGTTCGCCGCTGGTGACGACCACGCTGCCCCCATCGCCGACGCGAATCGTCGGCAGCACCAGGTCGGCATCGTTGAACGTGTAGCGGTAGACCTCAGTGCCGTTGATTGTGCCGCGCTGCCCGGCGGGGACAGCGGCTGCCACGCCACCGATCAGGTTGCCCGCACGCAGATCAGCGGCGAGCCGCGCTGCATCGGTATTGTTCTGGCATTCATCATCGCGCACCAGGAATGAGTCCGGTCCCAGCCGTGCCGCTTCGTAGGCGGTGTTTTCCGTTTGCCCGATCAGTTCGCCGGACGTTTCGACGATCACGCGGCGCGCCGAACTGAGCTGATTGAACTCGACCTGCGCGCTGGCGGTCGCCTGTGCCGGGCGGCTGGTACGCGCGAAGACGCCGTCAAATTCCAGGCGCACAGTGTAGCGCCAGCCAGAAAGGTCGGTCAGGTGGTCATCGATTTGCGGGAAGCTGATGGAGACATTGTACGGCGGCGGCGGCGCGTTCTGCGTCAGCGGCAGCGCGGTCACGAGCGCGTTGATGTCGGCGGGTGTTGGGATCGGCACCGTCTCGACCACACGCTGTTCGCAAGCGGCAAGGCACAGGAGGAGTGTGAGCAGTAGGAGTAGTCGTCGGATCAAGATTGCTTTCCAATCGTTTGTTTATTCATTGTAACGACCTTTCATTTGAGAACAAGAATTGTCTCCCCGCGTTCACAAAATTCTGAATGTGTCGTATAATGAGAATATCGAGAGAAACGTTGTGTCACTGGTTGCTTGCAGTCACGAACGTGAGCGTTATACTCCGCTGCAATCAGTTTCATGCGCGTGTACCACACATGCGTTTCATCCGCTTTGGGCGCCCCCTCGCGCTCAGGTTCAGGAGATATATAACCTTGACCTCTTTAGTCCTTACTCTTTCAGAAACGCTGCGCTATCGCGGCGGACTCGGTCAGTGGAGCTGGGTGCTGCACCGCCTTTCGGGGCTGGGTGTCGTCTTCTTCCTTGTCCTGCATGTCATTGGCGTGTCGTGGGCAGTCTTTTACCCCGAACTGTGGGAAAAAGAAATTCTGATCTATCAGCATCCCCTCTTCACGATTGGTGAATTCGCGCTGGTCGCCGCAGTCGTTTACCATGCCCTCAACGGGCTGCGCATCGCTGTACTGGATGCACGCCCGGAATGGTGGAAGCACCAGCAGCGCGCCGAAATCTACGTGCTGATTGGCTCGGTTCTGCTGCTCATTCCCACATTCATCCTGATGTTCCAGCACGTCCTGAAGCACTATCAGAGTGCGGAAACGCCCTTTATGGTGTCGCTGCTCTTCATTGGCGAAGCGCAGTTTCCGTTCCTCGTCGGCATCGTCGTCGCGGCAGTGCTGGCGATCCTGGTGTCGGGCTTGTATGGGTTGGTCGGCGGAGAGCGCGCGAAATCGTTCAGCAAGGGCGGCAGCCGCCTCGAACGCTTCTGGTGGTCGTTTATGCGCGCCAGCGGCATCCTGATTATTCCGCTGGTCTTCGGGCATCTGGCGCTGGCTCATGTCGTGCAGGGTGTGTTTGAAATCAATCTGCTGAATGCGCATATCCCCGGCGTGCCCGTCAACGAGTCGCTCGGCTTGCTGGCGAACGGCATCAACAACAGCGGCACTGCGGTTGAGTACGTCGCTGAACGCTGGAACTTCGCGATTGCTTCGGTCGCCATTTGGCGCATTTACGATGCCGCCCTGCTGGCGCTCGTCACCGTGCATGGCTTTAACGGCTTGCGCTATGTGCTGACCGATTACACCATGAACAGCCCGCTGCTGCGCCGCGCTGCCATGTATCTGTGCGTGATGGGAGCGGTCGCGCTGCTGGTGGTCGGCACGCTGGCGCTGCTCGGCACGATTGATCAGACCATGGTGGATGCTGCAACCGAAGCCAAGGCGGCGATACTGGCTGGGGGATAGGTCTTTAACCCTCATCCCCCTGCCCTTTTCCATGAGGGAGAGGGATTTAGGGGGGAGGGTTTCCGCACATGTTCATAAACACGATGTCAACATATCGTAGAGTCTTTAGTGGAGTAGCTGAATGAAGACGCATCAATTTGAAGCGGTGGTGGTGGGCGCGGGTGGCGCTGGCTTGATGGCGGCGCTGTACGCCACGAAGGGCGGCGCAAAAGTCGCCGTTGTCAGCAAGCTGTACCCGACGCGCAGCCACACCGGAACGGCGCAGGGTGGCATCGGCGCAGCGCTGGGCAATCTGGAACCGGACAGCGCGCTGTGGCACGCCTATGATACGGTCAAAGGTGGCGACTACTTAGCGGATCAGAACGCGGCGAAGGTGCTGGCGGAAGAAGCGATTGACGCCGTCATCGAACTGGAGCATATGGGCTTGCCGTTCGACCGCACGCCAGAAGGACGCATCAGCCAGCGGCGCTTTGGTGGGCATACCAGCAACTTTGGCGAAAAGCCCGTACGCCGCGCCTGCCACGCCGCCGACCGCACCGGTCATATGATTTTGCAGACACTGTATCAACAGTGTATCAAGAACAAAGTCCAGTTCTTCGATGAATTCCATGTCGTGGATGTCATCCTGAACGACGGCAAATGCGTCGGCGTGGTGGCGGTTGAACTCGGCACGGGTGAACTGCACATCTTCCACAGTAAGGCGACGCTGTTCGCGACGGGCGGATGGGGGCGCGTGTGGAGCGTGACCAGCAACGCTCACAGCCTGACGGGTGATGGCGCAGCCGTGACGTTCCGACGCGGCATCCCGCTGCAAGACCTGGAGTTCTTCCAGTTCCACCCGACCGGCATCTACAAGATGGGTATCCTGATCACCGAAGGTGTGCGCGGCGAAGGCGGCGTGTTGATCAACGGCAAGGGTGAGCGCTTCATGGAGAAGTACGCTCCACGCATCAAAGACCTCGCCAGCCGTGACGTGATCAGCCGTTCCATCTATCTTGAAGTTCGCAACGGCAACGGTGTCAAAGGCAAGGATTACGTCTATCTGGATGTGACGCCCGATACCGTCAATCGTTACCTGGCAGAAGCGGGGGAAACGCGCCGCATCACAGCCGAAGATGTCGAAAAGAAGCTGCCCGATATTCTCGATTTCTGCCGCACGTACCTGGGTGTCGATCCGGTCAAAGAGCCGATGCCGATTCAGCCGACCGCGCACTATGCGATGGGCGGTATCCCCACCAACGTCGATGCTGAAGTCGTGATGGACGAACACTGGACGGTGCTGCCGGGCATGTACGCAGCGGGCGAAGTGGCGTGCGTCAGTTGTCACGGCGCGAACCGCCTTGGCACGAACTCACTGGTCGATCTGGTGGTGTTCGGGCGGCGCGGTGGGATGCGCATGGCGGAGTATGTCAAGGGCGCGGACTGGGGACGGCTGCCCGCCAACCCTGCGGGCGAAATCGAGTCGGAGATCAACCGCATTCGTAACAGCAAGGGCAAGTCACGTCCGGGCGAAATGCGCGCCACGATGCAGCGCGTGATGATGGAAGGCGTCGGCGTCTTCCGTGAAGAGAAGGCGATGCAGGCGGCGCTGGATTGTGTGCGTCAGTTGAAAGACCAGTACGCCAACGACCTGCACATTGACGACACGGGCATGAAGTTCAACACCGATGTGCTGGAAGCGTGGGAGCTGGGCAACCTGCTGGAACTGGCGGAATCGACCGCACTGAGCGCGATGAACCGCACAGAGAGTCGCGGCGGTCACAGCCGTGAGGACTTCAAAGAGCGCGATGATGTCAACTGGATGGTGCATACGCTGATCGAGCGCAAGCACGCATCGCCCTACGCACCGCACGGAGACTACGCCATCAATACTGAGAAGAAAGTCGATCAATCGCTGGCGGAAGTCGATGAACGCTTCAAGCCGAAGGTGAGAGCATACTAATTATGGATGTCACATTCCGTATTCGTCGTTTCAACCCGGAAGTGCCGGGCAAGAACAAACCGTACTGGCAGGAGTTCAAGCTTGAGAATGTCGATGAGACCGACCGCGTGCTGGAACTGCTGCATCGCATTAAGTGGGAGCAGGACGGCACGCTGACGCTGCGCCGCGCCTGCGCGCACGGCGTCTGCGGGTCGGACGCCATGCGCATCAACGGCGTTAACAAGCTGGCGTGCAAGGTGCTGGCACGCGACGTAGGGACGAAGATTCAGATCGAGCCGATCCTGGGGCTACCCGTATTGAAGGACCTGGTGGTCGATATGGAACCGTTCTTCGATCACTACCGCAGCGTGATGCCGTTCTTCGTCAACGACCAACCCGTGCCTGCCGACGGGCGCGAACGGCTGCAATCGCAGGAAGACCGCGAGACGTTCGACGACACGACCAAGTGCATTCTGTGCGCGGCGTGTACGACGAGCTGCCCTTCGTTCTGGGCAAACGGTCATTACGTCGGTCCGGCGGCGATTGTGCAGGCGCACCGCTTCATCTTTGACACACGCGATGAAGGCTGGAAGGAACGGTTGGACGTGCTGGCAGAGCCGAACGGCGTGTGGCGCTGCCGCACGATCTTCAACTGCACGCCCGCCTGCCCGCGTGAAATCCAGGTGACGAAGGCGATTGGCGAAGTCAAGCTAGCGATCCAGCGCGGCAAGCGCGACGGCATCGCGACGGCAGTCGGTCACGTGGCGGTGAGCAGCGGTTAGCCGACCGGACTTTAACGCAAGGACACAGAGTCAGAGAGGCGCAGGGGGCATTTGTCTTCTGCGCCTCTTTTTGTGATGTATAATCCTGCTTACAGGAAGAGAAGGAGTTCAGAACATGATTATCGAACTCAAAGGAAGTGTTACACCTGACGGCAAGATTGTGCTGGATACAGCAACGCCAATCCCTCCGGGTGACGTTCACGTCGTCATTGCTTATCCCGACGCTACTGAAGCGCAAGACGAAGCAGAGTGGGACGCACAGTTTGCTGCTACGCCTGCTGCCGTGTTTGATGCACTGATCCAGTCGGGCATTGCGGAATATGAGCGCGGGGAAACGGAAGCGTTCGACCCTACTCGTGAAGACATCTAAAGATGCGTTCGCGCCGCAATCGCCAATTCCGAGACCTTTTTGTTGATCTGCCGATTGAGGTTAAGCAACAGGCTTTTGCTGCCTACCGCTTGTTCATGATTGATCCTCGCCATCCGAGTCTGCATTTCAAGAAATTACATGACAAGCTTTATTCAGTGCGCGTTGGAAACAATTATCGTGCGCTTGGAATACTCTACGAGACCGACCTTATCATCTGGATATGGATAGGATCTCACGGGGAATACGACAAATTGATTAAACAATTGATTGGACGGATTTAGCAAGACACACTCCGCTGCCGCACGATCTTCAACTGCACGCCCGCCTGCCCGCGTGAAATTCAGGTGGCGAAGGCGATTGGCGAAGTCAAGCTAGCGATCCAGCGCGGCAAGCGCGACGGCATCGCGACGGCAGTCGGTCACGTGGCGGTGAGCAGCGGTTAGCCGACCGGACTTTAACGCAAGGATACAGAGTCAGAGAGGCGCAGGGGGCATTTGTCTTCTGTGCCTCTTTTTGTTGCTGTAACCACATCTGATCAGTATCGTCCAGGAGACGGGTAAGGCATCCTCATCATTAGGTACGATTTAGGGAAGGGAGAGATGGCAGCAAATATCCTTATTGACCGCATTGCTCGCCTTTTGCATCGGTCAATTTCGAAAACAGCGAGTCAATCATTTCTGCAACAATTTAAGTTTATATCCATGTTGCTTGTGTCTTAGAAAAAAATATAGTGAGAAGTACTTGCACGCTGTTACCAAATAGGATAATCTGAGCCGTCAGTGTCCATAGTTTAGAGTTGGTGTCTCTCATGGAAGTCAGTAGCTTAAAACTTGCGAAAGTGTTTAGTGGTGGTGGAGAAGTTCATTATGTACTTCCTCACTTTCAACGCGAGTATGCTTGGGAAAAAGACAATTGGCAAACACTTTTAGACGACATTTTGAGTATCTACGAATTGTATGACCCCAAAAACGAACCGGAACATTTTATGGGGGCATTAGTTGTTATAAGTGATGGAACACGAAGCGGCACAATACCTGCGTTCAAACTCGTTGATGGTCAGCAACGCTTAACTACATTTTCTTTGTGCTTGTGTGCTTTAGGTCGCCTCATTGAACATAGTCATCCACAACTTCATCGTCGGATCCAAAAGTTGCTGACAAATGAAGACGAGGTTGGAGATCTTCGTTATAAACTGGTGCCCACCCTTAAATATGACGATCGGGAGACGTACAAGGCAATACTGGATGGTAAAGAGCCAAAAAGTACTGAATCTCGTATAACTGGTGCATTTGACTATGTTTTACGCCAGTTACGGACGAGCATAACTACTAAAGGGATTGATCCTGAGCAATTGTTTCTTGTGCTTGCAAATTGTATGCATGTTGTCTTTATTGCTCTTGATCAACGCGAAAGACCTTATGAAATTTTTGAGAGTCTGAATGCCAAAGGCAAAGCCCTGACGCAACCAGACTTAATTCGAAATTATATAGCTATGACTCTACCTGAAGCGCAGCAAGCTGAAGTTTTTGAAAATGACTGGTCGAATATAGAACAGTTGCTAAAGGAGTCACGAACTGTTTCTCGAATCGGCGAATTGACCGCATTTATTCGTCATTATTTGGCATATCATTCGGGTGTATTGGCAAATAAGGACCATGTTTATGCCCGATTCCGGGATCGTATGGAAGCACAGTCCAATTTTGCCAATGAAATCACTATCCTGCATCGCTTCGCCATCTACTATGATCGGTTACTGCGTCCTGAAAATGAACCCGATGAAGAAATACGGTACTGGTTACATCGACTGAATATTTTGGAGTCGGCAACAGCATATCCGTTTTTGCTTGGCTCATATGAGCACTGGTATCAAGGACGAATTAACAGGGAAAGCTTTGTTGAAGGACTCCAAGCATTAGAGAACTATTTGATGCGTCGCTATCTTGCGGGGGAGCAATCAGGTGTACGCTAAACCTTCTTCGCAGACACTAGAGATGTGAGGTAAGCTCACGAGCGAAGGAGAGATGAACATGACAAGTGAAGGCAAGCTGGCGCAAAATCGGCTGAAACTACTGGAGTTTGCACAGACGCTGGGGAATGTGGCGGAGACGTGCCGCAAGTTCGGCGTCAGCCGCAGCCAGTTCTACGAGTACAAGAAGCGCTTCGAGACGTATGGGTTGGAAGGGCTGGTGGACCTGCCGCCCATCCACAAGTCGCATCCGCAGACCACGCCGCCGGAAGTGGTGGAGCAGATCCTGGAGTGGGCGCTGCGGCAGCCAAACTGGGGCTGCGAGAAAATCAGCATCAAGCTGCGCCAGGCGGGGATCGCGTTAAGCGCGGTGACCATCCAGGATATCCTGAACAAGAACGGACTGGGGACGCGCAGTCAACGCTTGTATGCGCTGGAGCGGAAGCATCTGGAAGAGCAGTTTGAGCTGAACGAGGAACAAATCGAGCTGTTGGAACGGCACAATCCGTGCTTTGCCGAGCGCCATGTCGAGAGCAGCTGTCCGGGCGAGCTGCTGTGTGCAGACACCAGCAAAGTCGGTCAACTCTCCGACGGCACCAAGGTGGTGCTGCACGCGGTCGTCGATACCTATGGCAGCTATGCCTTTGGCATGGTGCACAGCACCAAGCAACCGGAGGCCTCGGCGCTCTTGCTGCACAACGACGTTTTGCCCTTCTATCGCAGCCACCAACTGCCTGTCGAAGCCTTACTCAGTGACAACGGTCGCGAGTTCTGCGGGACGCCTGCGCATCCGTACGAGATCTACCTGGCGCTCAACGACATCGAACATCGCCGCACCAAAGTCCGCTCTCCGCAGACCAATGGCTTTGTCGAGCGCTTCATCCGTACCGCAAAGGAGGAATTCTTCAAGCTGGCGTTCATCCGCAAGGTCTATACCCACCTGGACGACCTGCAAACAGACTTCGATGCCTGGTTGCATGAGTACAACACCGAGCGCCCGCACCTCGGCTACCGCAACATGGGTCGCTGTCCGATTGAAACCGTTCTACAATTCAGTTCTTCTGTCCGCTTAGAAGGTTAAGTGTACAAGGATATACCAATAAAATGTTCCCCCAATTAGAACGTGATATAGATCTATCAAAGTATGCACAATCTTTACGTTCAGCATTGTTAAGAAGGAATTATCCAAGTGATTCCCGCATAAGGCAAAATTTACCAACACTTCCATTATACGATACACGACGATCCGAACGATTAATTCTATTTCTAGAAACCCTTAACCGCTACCTTTCTAACGGTACAGGTGGACATACTGTGTTAGATGGAGAAGCTACAGTTGAACATCTTATGCCACAGACCATTAGCGCCCATGCTGAATGGAAGCAAATGATCGGCGATAACTGGGAAGAAGTCCATCGCGATCAACTACATACACTTGGGAATTTAACCCTCGTTACACAGGAATGGAATTCTTCATTATCGAATAGCGCATTCCGCTTAAAGAAGCAGAAACTTGCAGGGCATGCATTGTTACTGAATGCAAGGTACTTCAGCCAAAACATCGAAAACTGGAATCAACACGCAATAAAAACGCGGGCAGAATGGCTTACCAATCTTGCGCTTGAAGTTTGGAGTGCATTTGGTGAACCGCCTGCAAGCCAAAACGTTACTGGACATAAACCGTTATCCTTAACAGTCCTAGGTGAAGTAATCGAAACAAAATCATGGCGAGATGTGGCAATTGCAATGGCAGAAAAAGTGATTTTGCTCGCTGGCAAAGAATTTGACTCCATTGTAGCTGGACTGCCAGCATACTTCACTCGTTTTGAGCGAAATCGAACTCGACAGCTTTCAAACGGTTGGTGGTTTTACTATAGTCTGTCCAGTTCATCTGTTTTGCAGTTATGTGACCGTCTTGCAGCAGCAGTTTCTCTGAGTAGCGATGACTGGGAGATTACACTCGAAACCGAGTAGTCAATTTTATGCCCGCGCTGCTGGCAAACCTGCTCTTCGAGCCGATCATCGGCGTGCTGGCGCAGGCATGGCGGCTGCACATGCGCGACCTGTTCACACGCACGTTCGCGGCGGGCTACGTCGTGACCGACTTCGTGCGCGAGCGCTACGAGGAGCGCGAGCGCGCTTTCTACGTCCTCAGCTATAACGGTCCGCAGTACGAGAGCTTTTCGCGGAATTGATGATATGAGAACCCGCCGCGCGTTGCTGTGCAAGATGCGTCAACGCGCTGGGGCGAAGCATGTGGGCATTGTGAGGGGTGTAGGGTTAGGTTAAAGCGCTCCTACTCCCCCCGCGCCTCCAGCGCCGCCGCGACCGCCAGCAGGTCGGCGCGGGGGCCATACTATGGTCCAAGCAAGATACCCCCCGCAGCCTCTCCCTGGGCTAAAGACTGGATTTGCCCATTGGTGGCATCAATGTTCATGATCTCCAGAATGGATCCGTCGCGACTGCCTTGAACGATGAGTGCCTCGTTACTGACCCAATCTGCGGTGAAAACCAAATCAACGCTTGCGATGAGATTGCCAGTGTTCATGTCAACGACATTATATGGTTGTCCATCCGTTCCGTAAAACAGATGATTTCCGTCGGGAGAAAGCGTCAAATCGATAATTGTCCAATAGGATGCACCGGGACCAAATGGGAGTTCGACAAGAGTAGCGGTAATGAGGTTGTACTGTAGAAAAACAAGCGGTGGTACAGGCGTAACAAAGCGCTCTCCAGCGCTGATGAGTAAGGTGTTCGAAGATGGAATTGGAACTGCAAGATAGATGTACCATTTTTCTGGCAGGGTGACTGTTGTAACCGAGCCAGATGTCACATTAATGATCCTCAACGGATCCAATTCTCCCACCTGGATCAGAAACTGGTCGTTATCCAGCCAGTAACCGTTACCCACACCTAACGTCCCGAAATTGAGCCGCTGACATGACAATGTCTGAACGGTCAGGATGCACGCATTACGGTTTGTTTGTCCTAGTGCGCCCAGGAAAAATGTGATGACTGCATGTCTGCCATCGGGCGAAAAGGCAATATTGCTGACATTTTCGGTCAAGACGAGCGTTCGCACCTGGGTGGCAAGATTGATTTGAACGAGATCCATCACCGTGGGTAATCCATTGCTATCCTGCTGAACAGCCTCAACGACGTAAACATATTGTCCAGACGGATCAATCGCTGCCGTCCATACCGGGCGCGTATTGCTCTGTGTCGTTGCGCTGGCAATACCGGTCCCATCTGATGCGGTTAACTCTGTCGCTATCGTCGTTCGCTGACCCGACAATGGGTCAAGCTGAACGACTGCACCATCGATCAACTGGTAAATCGGTAACACTGCTTCAGGCGTTTGCGTTTGTGCCGATGTAGTCTGTGGCACAAAGAAACAGACAAGCAGAGCCAAAACGATGAGAGTGTAACGTTTGAGATTTTCAGTAGATGTGCACATTATCTATGCTCCATGCTTATGATGTTAGGGTGATAAAACGCAGCCCGGACTGTCGCTGAAAAATACCGAAGCATTCGGGCGCGCCAGAAATGGGGCTGTAGCGACATGGACTTGGAGAGCCTGCGTTGCAGTCGTTGCACAGCCACTGGCGATTAAGGCTTGAGGGGATGGTTCTGTCGGTGCCGGTACGTTGGTGGGTCTTGCAAACCCATAGGTGTACAGAGCCAGATAATCAACCAATAGTCCACCTAAAAATTCTGGTGGAAGGGCTTGCGGTTCCTGTCCATTTACAACCGCAGTAGCCGCCGCGCGTATCCGCAGCTCATTTATTGCAGGATTTAAGCTACAACCTTGACCATAGGGTTGCCACTGCCCAGACTGCGTGACCACTTGATAGGCTGTACCCCAATAAAGCCCTGAGTCCATGCGATTGTAGACAACATGTGCATTTGCAATGGCATCCTCTACTGCTCCGGCAAGTGGAGTAATACCGCTAGCAAAGCCCTCACACGCAATCACCCACGCAACCAGATCCACCTGCGCGACATTGTTGAAGTGGGTGACGTGATCGCAATTCACAGCGCCAGGACCGCAGGTTGGAACCGCCGTTATGTACGGCGTGTAACCCGGCGTAGCAGTTGTTGGCGGGGCAACTGTAGGTTGCCCAAAGTTAGGGGTAGACGCTGCGCAGGTAGTCGGAGAACCCTGTACCAGAATATTGGTCACATTGTTCGGCTGCTTCATGCGTATCCACAATGTATCCCGACCGTTGAATTCCCAATTTGTGACTCGCGCCCAGTAGATGTTGTCGCGCGCCAAGCGCCATTCCAGTACATCCAAGACTGTTCCTTGCGGGAAAGTCATGATTACACGCCCATCGATTTGAAGTGTAGGCGTGGTTTGCCCCGCGGGATAATTGCGGGCATTTGCGGGCGTTGAAAGGGTACACTCAACGTGGTAAGTGCCTAATGCAGGTAGCGGTGCAAGGGTTGCGGTGGGCGGTGGTATCGTCGGCACGGGCGTCACCACCTGCTGCGACCAGTAGATATAGCGGACGCGGGCAGTGCCGCGCATGTTCACGCCCCAGTTGGACATGCTCATAGACTCTGGGACAAATGCGCCGCGACTGTTCCCGTTGACAAGAATTGCCCCGCCCCCAATGCTTGCTGTGGAACCTGGCAGATAGTAGGTGCAGATTTGGGCAGCATTTGCCGTGTAGTTTGGCATCCAGTTGGCAGCGTAAGTAATGCCACAATACTGCTGGCTCCTGTATAGCCATTCAATCA
>JANRJX010000151.1:0-36825 GCA_033763755.1 Chloroflexota bacterium | reverse complement strand
ACGTTATCCCGCACTCGAAGGCAGGTCAGCTACGTGTTCCTCACCCGTGCGCCACTCTCTTGCGAGCGTTCGACTTGCATGTGTTAGGCACGCCGCCAGCGTTCATCCTGAGCCAGGATCAAACTCTCCGTACAATCCTGTCTTCCTTACTTCTTCCTTCTCACGCTGCTGTTGTTAAGGTGCAAAACGCGCAATTTCTGCGCGTCTTCGTTGATGTCATGTAGGTTATCAGAGGCAATTTGCCTCGTCAATACCAATTTGGCGAAATCAGCTACGAATTTCCAATTTTCCCCTAACCGTGCGCTATCTTATGCCTCATCCGCCATAACTTCATCACGGAACGTGGTTGTTGGAACAGGGCGGTCGCCCAACACATCTTGTACGTAGACCTCTTGCACCAGCACGTAGACAATCGCGGTGAGTGGGACGGCGAGCATAATCCCCAGGAAGCCGAGGAAAGCGCCGGAGATAATCTGCCCAAGCAAAATCAACACAGGCGGCAGGTTGATACTATCCGCCACCAGACGGGGCGCGATGATCTGGCTTTGCACAAACGAGACGCCGTAGATAATAATGACGATCAGCAGCAGTTGGTCGGGTGCTTGCACGATGCCCGCTGCCAGCGACGGGATGAGCGCAATAATGGGACCGAAGTTGGGGATAAACGAGAGCAGCCCGGCGATCACGCCGAGTGCGGCTGCCTGCTGGATGCCCACCAGTGCCAGCGCCACCCCGGTGAGAATGCCGCCCACAAGCATCGACACCAGTGTCGCGCGCAGCCAGCCGCGCAAGGTGATATCGAGCTTGCGGATAATCTCGCGGGCGCGCTCACGATAGGTAAGTGGGAAGAGCTTGATGATGCCTTCCTGATGACCTGTCGGGTCAGACAGGAAGTACATACTAATGAAGACGACAATCAGGAAGCTGAGGATAGTGCTGGCAACGCCACCAATGACTGGGATGACGGATGCGCCAAGCTGCCCAACCGCCTGTGTGATTTGATCGCTGGCAGAAGCGACGATCTGCTCCAGGTCTAGATCCTGCAAAAAGGGGAACTGCTGCTGGATTGTGCCTTCTTCCCAGCGTTCGCCAAGCGCGCGAATACCGGTCGGTACTGTGTCGGTCGCCAGCGTGGTGAACTGACCGACCAGCGAGGGCAGTGAAATCGCCAGCAAAAGCACGACCACACCGACGACTGTTACCAATGAAGCAATCGTTGCCAGATTGCGCCCGACGCCTTTGCGCATGAGGTAACGGGTGGGCATGGTAAAGAGGATGACCAGGATTACCGACGCTAGCGTCAACATAAGGACGCCGCGACTAAGCCACATGGCGGTCATAAGGATGACGATGACAATCGCGACCAGTACCCATCGCGTGGCTGTGCTATAGGGTGAAACCCCTGCCGTCGCGCGCATGATGACTCCTGTTGAGTGAGAGAAGCGTAGTGCCAATCATTATTTTAACACAGCGGCGCGGTCTGCGGGGCGCGTTATAATGCGCGGCATCCATTTGTATCTGCTTTGTGAGGACACATGACGACTCCTGTTGAATATGCACACGCACACGCACATGCACAGCGCTTCCGTGATGAACTGGTCACACTGCTGCGCATTCCGAGCGTCAGCACCGACCCTGCGCGCGTTGTCGATGTGCAGGCGGCGGCGAACTGGCTTGCCGACCACATGCGCGCGATTGGGGTGGAGAATGTTGCGGTGATGCCGACGGCGCTGCACCCGATCGTCTATGGCGACTGGCTGCACGCGGGCGCGGACAAGCCAACGGTCTTGATTTACGGTCATTATGATGTGCAGCCCGCCGAGATGAAAGACGGCTGGACGAACGACCCGTTTGATCCAGTCATTCGCGACGGCGTGTTGTATGCGCGCGGCTCCTCGGATGACAAAGGACAGATGTTGACGCACCTCAAGGCGTTCGAGGCGTTCATGCAGACCGAAGGCAAGCTGCCGATCAATGTCAAGTTCTTGATCGAAGGTGAGGAGGAGATCGGCTCACGCAACCTGTACAGCTTCGTGGCGCAGCACAAGGACAAGTTCGCGTCCGATGTATGTGTCATTTCTGATGGCGGCTTCCAGCGCAAGGACGAGCCTGCGATCACCTATTCGACGCGCGGGCTGTGCTACATGCAGATCGATGTCCAGGGGCCGGCGCGCGATCTGCACAGCGGTATCTACGGTGGCATCGTGCATAATCCCGCACTGGCACTGGCGCAAATCCTCAGTCAACTGCATAACGCCGACAACAGTATCGCCGTGCCGGGCTTCTACGATGACGTTATCCCGTTGACGCCGGATGAGCGCGATGAACTGACTCGCACATCGATCCACGAAAGCGAACTGAAGAGCGAGATCGGCATTCCTCAGGCGTGGGGTGAAGAAGGTTACACACTGCGTGAACGCATTGGCGCGCGCCCGACGCTGGAAGTCAACGGTTTCGTCAGCGGCTTCTACGGTGAAGGTACGAAGACCGTGCTGCCCGCCAAGGCGATGGCGAAGGTGAGCTGCCGCCTGGTTGCCAACCAGACGCCGCAGCGGATATATGAACTGGTCAAGGCGTATGTGGCGCAGATTACGCCGCCGGGCGTGACAAGCGAAGTCAAGATGCTCGACATTGGCGACCCGGCGTATATCGACCGCAACAGCCCGGAGATGCAGGTGGCCGTGCGTGCTTACGAGCAGGGTTGGGGCAAGCCGCCGATCTTCATGCGCGAGGGCGGTACACTGCCGATCCTGGCGACGTTCAAGCGCGAACTGGGCGTGAGTTCACTGCTGATGGGCTATGGTTTGAACAGCGACGGTGCGCACGGTCCAGACGAGCATTATGATCTGGAGATGTATCATCTCGGTATTGACACGAACATTGCGTTCCTGAACGAGATGGGGAAGTAACCTTACCTTCAATCCCTCTCCACTGAGCGAAGCAAACGTCGTGGAGAGGGATTTCCGCAACTGTCCTGCTCTTCTTCGCCTGATGGAGAAAAGGCTGGAGGATGAGTATTAGCGCCCCAGCCACAAACTGCTGAACTGCGCCCATTCCGCATCGTCGGCAGTCCACTCCGCATAAATGGCGACGCCCTGGACATAACTGGCGGCGTCGCCAGCGGCTGCCGTACCCACGCGGATGCCGTTGGCTGCACTGCTGATATTTTCCACCTGCGGATCATGTCCCTGTCCATCTGCGTCGTGGGTCGGAATGCCGATCAGCACCCGTGTCTGAATGTCTTCTCCCAGTCCGGCGATTGCCTGGGCATAGCTGCTGACTTGATGCGCCATCCACTGGCTGTAATCCGCCGCGCTGGTGATGCGGCTGTTGAACGCCATGATCACGATCTCGTCGAGCAGCAGCGCCACACTCTGCTTGTATTCAGTGGACCACTCAGTTGCAGGCGCAATTTCTGCTGATGCTGGAACATTGGTGTCGCCGGGGCGCCAGTCGGGAGGGATGGCGGCGGCAAGCACGGCAGTGTCACCGATGGACAGGCGCACGCGGCGCAGCAGGGCAAGGAAGTTCTGATCGTCTATCGACAGTGGGTCAGCGTTGATGAAGACGCCATCGAACCCGTACTCGCCAATAGCAAGTTGACTGAACTGTGCCACCTGTGTCTGCAAATCCGGTTGGTCGAGGCGGTAGCCCTGCCCGGCGTTGACCGGAACGACGATCCACGCCAGCAGTTCGACTTCCGGGTAGGCGGCTTTCAGTTGTGCCGCGAATTGGTCTACCTGTGCAAAGCGGTCAGTGTTGTTCCAGGTGTTGTCCGCTTCCAGCCAGCTAAACCAGGCATAGACCGTACCGATAGAGCGAGCGCGCAGCGCTTCGGCAAGCTCTATCACGTCGGCACTATCATGTGAATTGTAGGTCCAGTTTTCGCCAATGAAGACGGCGTTGGGGGGCGTCTCTGCCGTCTGGTTGCGGATGCGCCCCAGAATGAAGACCACGACTGCCACGAACAGAACTGCGCCCGCGCCGTAAAGGATGAGGCGCTGGCTGCTGGGCAGACGAATCTCTGGCAGCTTGACTTTACCAGCAGGTGCAAGCTGCGGCATCGCCCGTGCGCGCTTCGGCTCCGCGACGACGCGATGTTCGGCGGTGTCACGTCGCTGCTGAATGCGCTGGCGTGCGCGCCCCGGCGGACGGGGTGGCGGCGGGGGAGGGGGTGGGGAATAGTCTGGCGTTTCGTAGTCCATCAGCAACCTCAACCTCTAGCAGCCACTCGCGCAGAGCAACGGGCTAAACCCATTGTTCGACCTGTAGATGAGCTTCTCATACAATCCAACCGAGTCGTTGCAGCAGCGGCGGTCCCAGAACTAGCAGCCCGACCAGCACCGCCGCGACAACGCCGAGCAGGACGGCCGCCGCCGCGACATCTTTACCAACCTTCGCCATGGGGTGCCACTCATCCGTCGCCAGATTGATGCAGGCTTCGACAGCAGCGTTAAGGAACTCCGCCATCCACACGATGGTGATCATGACGATGATGAGCGCCAGCCCGGTAAAGTCGATTTGCAGCCACAGCGCCACCGCCAGCGCCGCGATGCTGGCGACAGAGATAATGCGCACATTCTTCTGCCAGCGCAGCATGTACAGCCAGCCTGCCAGCGCGTACCCCAGGCTTTTGATGCGATTGGGGCTGGTCTTGACGCTGTATTCATCCGGGTTGATGCGCGCTGTGCTGGTCAAGGCATCCATAATCTGTTTAGGATCAGTCTTCATATTCGTCCATCGGTCGTTCTAACGAGGGGACAATCGCTGGCGATATGCCAAGCGCGACGAGTGCCTGCTCCTGTGCTGCCCACATGCTGGCGCGATGTTCCATCGTATCATGATCATAGCCCAGCAGGTGCAGTGTGCCATGCACCACCAGCAGCGCCACACTATC
This sequence comes from Chloroflexota bacterium, assembly GCA_033763755.1. Taxonomy (GTDB): domain Bacteria; phylum Chloroflexota; class Anaerolineae; order Aggregatilineales; family Phototrophicaceae; genus Flexifilum. Next base: position 31,928 of record JANRJX010000151.1, on the reverse strand, counting down.
ATTGAGCGCGTGACCTTCGCGCTGCGCCTGCATATTAGCATAGGGAAAGGCGATGATAATATCGCCAAGATAGGGTGGTTGGTCGGGGGCGTTGTACGTCGGGTGATTGGGGAATGACAGCACGTCGGTCGGGGCGTCGATGTGGCGGTACTGCCGATTGAGCGCTGCGACTTCATCATCGCCCATAAACACAATCGACAGCGCCGACTCATCCACAGCCTGTTGCTGTTCCAGCACACATAACGCGGCTCTGCGCATGAGAAGTTCGTCAATCGGGTAATTGTCTTCGTTCTGCAGGTCGATTTCGTAGTTCATGGTTTAGACTGCTCCATCGGGGTATCGCTGCCAGGCTCATTGTCGGTCGTGGAGTCTCCGCCGTTTGTGCCGCGCGACACACGTCTGAGCGGTGGCACTTCCGGCAGCGGCGCATCATCCGGCGCTTCGTAATACGGATTGGCGGCGCTTGCCCGGCGGTCCGCCGTGCCGTTCGCGCGTGGTGGCGCACTGTTTGTCTCCGGCGCGGATGCCGGTGTTTCTTTCGCATCGGCAGCCGCTGCCAACGCAGAGGAACGCAGATCACGTGAGTCGCTCTTGTCCTTGCGCGGGGTTGGCAGCGTCGGATAGTTGATGCGCGGGTGATAGACGGCTTGCAGCATTTCGATGAAGACATCTCGGATCTGCTTGATGTCGCGTGATGTCAAATCCGAGTCGTCCAGCTGGCCATCGCGCAGCCGCAGGTCAATCATCTCCGTGACGATTTCGCTGACCTGCTGGCGTGTCGTCGGTTTGCGGGCGCGTACGGTACTTTCGCAGGTATCTGCCAGCATCATGATCGCTGTTTCGCGGGTGCGCGGGCGCGGACCTGGGTAACGAAACTGGTTTTCATCGATGCTATCAGCATCAGCGGCGCTATCGACTGCCTTGCGATAGAAGTAGCTGACCAGTGTTGTGCCATGATGTTCGGTGATGAAGTCGATGACGCGCGTGGGCAGTCGCGATTGCTTCGCCAGTCGTTCGCCGTCAATCACATGGCTGATGATGATATCGGTGCTGCGGTACGGGTCGTTCAACTGCTCGTGCGGATTGACATTTTCCGCCTGATTTTCGATGAAGAATGCCGGATTGAGCATCTTGCCAATGTCGTGGTAGAGCGCCGAGACGCGCACCAACTGGGCGTTCGCGCCAATCTCTGTCGCCGCCTGTTCGCTCAGGTTGGCGACCTGAAGCGAATGCTGGTAGGTGCCGGGCGCTTCTCGTAACAGTCGTTGCAGCAGCGGTTGATTGGTCTGGCTGAGTTCGACGAGTTTCAAACTGGTGGGTAGGTTAAACAACAGCGTGACCAGATACATGCCCGCCAGCGCGGTGGCGGCGGCGAACAAGCCATTGATCAGGCTGAAGCCAATCAGCGCGCCTAGCCGCAGTTGATCACCCGCTGCGATACTATCGAGATTGAAGATCGTCAGCACGATTAAGTTGACCGCTGCGATCATCAGCCCGGCGATGAAGTAGGTGTTGACGCGCTCCGTGCGTCGCAGCGATGCCGCACCGATCAGACTGCCGAATGCTGCCATAAACGTGGCTTCCAGCGAGCCATTCGTGAGCATCCCGAACAGCATCGCCAGCCCCAGCCCTGCGACAATCGCCAGTTCGACGCGCCCCAGCGAGACATAGAGCAGGGCGAGTGCCGCCGCCGGATACAGGTAGAATTGCCCATCGGAGACGAAGACTTGCGCGCCGAGCAAGCCGATGAGAAACAGCGCCACCAACAGCGTGACGAACGGTAGCTGCTCACGCAGGTCGGGCTGAAAGCGAACCATATACAAGCCGATGCTGACCATGACGATCACACTTGCCAGAAGCGAGCGCGCTAGTACCAGCCAGATGGTGTTCGCAGTCTGTAACAAGCCAAGTTCCGCCAGCGCCTCATAGTCGATGGCGTCCAGCCGTGTGCCACCGCGCACAACCACCTGACCCTGCGCAAAACTGCGCGACTCTGGCGGGACGGCGTTGGCGGCTTCCTGGCGGGCAGCGTCTGTCGCAGTCGGGTTGGGGAACTGGTTGGGGCGGATCATGTCCTCAAGGATGGCGACAACGATGGCAGCCGCGCGGTTGTCCAACCGAACACTGACCTGCACGGGAAGCTGCTGCTGCACGGCGGCAAGTTCTGTCTCGCGGATCGGCTCGCGCATGACTCGTTCCAGCACCAGCATGGCTTCGGCATCTATCGCGCGCCACAGCGCATCATCCGCGTCGAGAATATCAGTGGCAACATCGGGCGACAGCGTGAGCGCGATAATCGCGTTCAGGTCGTTGAGTTTCTGCTCGCGCGTGCCGAATCCATCGAGCCGCACGTTGCCCATGTAATCCAGTATCTGGCGCGTGAGCGAAAGCTGCTGGCGCGCGATATTCGGGTCGGGCGGGTCATAAATCGGCACGACATTAGCCGCTGCCGTTTCTCTAGCGCGCTCGGTCAGGGCGGCGCTGACGTAGGTGAGGCTGCGCGGCGCGCGAATGTCTTCAGTGACGACATTGCCAATCTCCAGGTCTGCCAGTGCGCCGCCGCTTGGGAGCAGGCTTTCCATCGCCAGAATGAACGTACTGCACAAAATGAAGACCAACGCCAGCACCAGCGTTTGGACGCGGCGCAACGACTCCGTCTCCGCCCATGTGGGCGGCTTGGCAAACCAGTCTTGCAGCTTGCCCAGCCAGGCAATCATGATTTATGAACTCAACAGCTCGCGCACGACTTCGTTGACGAGCTTGCCATCCGCGACGCCTTTGACCTTCGGCATCAGCACCGCCATGATCTTCCCCATTTCCTTCGCGGATGTCGCACCGCTTTCGGCAATCGCTTCTTTCGCAAACGCCACGACCTGCTCGCGGCTCAGTTGTTCGGGCAGGAAATCGGTCAGGATGACAACCTCTGCCTCTGTCGCAGTGGCGATGTCTTCACGCCCGTTCTTGCGCGCTTCGTCGATGCTTTCGCGGCGCTTCTTGACCTCGCGCTGAAGGATGGACATCGATTCGTCTGGTGTTAAAGTTTTGCGCCCGTCAATTTCTGCCTGCTTGATTTCGCTCTGCACCATGCGAATGACATCACGGCGCAGGGTATCCTTATTGAGCATCGCTTGCTTCAGGGCTTCGCTTAGTTTTACTTTTGGATCGTCCATGTCGGTTGCCTCGATTCGTTCTTGCTTCAGTATAGTCCACGTTCAGCGTTTTGGTGCGGGTCAGGCGGCGGGTTGGTAGACGAGCAGATTATCAAACTGCGCCACCACATTCGGCTCATCCAGCGATAGCGCGACCACGCCAATCTGCCCGCTGGCAATGCTGACGTCAGTTAGCTCGTCCTGCATCGTCCCGCCAAAGCACTGTCCGGCAGAGTAAGTGCTGATCCCGCCCGGATCATTCGGGATGCACAACTGTACGGGCTGGTTGTTGACGAAGAAGCGGAAACTGTCACTTTGCCCGACGACGCGCAGAATGTTTGGCGACTCGAACCCGCGTGTGACCAGCGGTGTATCGACCCACGCGCTCAGCAATGTCTGGTCGCCGTTTGTGACGCGCGTCACGCTGTAGTAGCCATCGCTGCTGACGAGGAACATGTAGAAGTTGCCCTGATCCTGATAGCGAAAGATGACGCCGTAACCGTTGTTTTCGGGACCGGAGATCGCTCTGGCATCCAGGCGCAGGTCGAAATCGCGGAAGTGGGGGCGGGTGACGGAGAAAGCGTAGGTATCGCCAAGTCCGTTCTCGATGCGCAAGCCACCATCAGCAACGGACGCCGCCAGCCGCCCGTCATAGGTTTGCCAGTCGGTGGTGAAGTCGTCAAACGTGGCGACGTACATGAGCGCGCCGGGCTGCCCCTCGACGACGTAGTGCCAGTCTTCCGCCGTGCGAGCCAGCAGAAACAGGATCATGACCACCGCACCCAGCAGCGCTATCGTCAATAATCGCCGCACAGCAGTTCCTTTTGGTTATTGTGTACCTGGACGATTCTAAGCCGATACTCCCATCTTTTCAATGGACGGCAACCATGGCGTCCGTACACACTTGCTTCTGTACGGACGCCATGGTTGCCATCCAGCGTCTGTTCTGCTTCGTGGTTATGGTAGCAGGCTATTGATCTTCAGTTTAAGTTGCGCAGCCGCGCCAGCGCGCGTTCGAGCGCGCGTTGTTCCGTGAAGCGGAAGAAGCCGTAGAGCGTACCGATGAAGACCGCAATCAGCAGGGTGATATTGCACATCACCACAATGGTGCCAGAGAAACTGCTGTTGAACATTAAACGACTTGTGACATACATAGACACACCGACCACCAGCACTTGCAATATCCAGGCACCCACCAAGCTTCCGAAAGCGCCGAGCATGGCACTGGTTGTACTGCGATTGAGCGCAGATATGGCGACGCCGACGGCGGTCATCGCCTTCATGCGCCAGTACGGTTCGATCACATAGACGGCACACAGGACTATGATGCAGAAAAAAGTATAAAATTCCTCCAATCTGCGCAACTGAATGCCGCCACCATAAGAATATGCCGCAAGCATCAGCAGTATCCCGCCAAGTGCCAGAATGCCGAGCCGTGTGCCGACGAGCATCAGCATCGGTCGCCAGCAGCGTGTCTGGCTGATAGCGTGCTTGGCGGCGATCATGCCTTCGGTCGAGAGTGAAGTGAGGCGCAGCAAATCCCAACGTCCGGCGACCATATCGCCCGTAATACTGTTGAACGAGAGCAGCATGGCGACGAAATCGAGCAAAGCACCTAACGGGATAGAAAGGAAGAGGAACAGCGAGAGGATGTTGCTGCCCGCAATATAGAGGCGCTGAACAGGTTCAGAAATGTAGGTGAGGCTCGCAAAATGCAGCCCAGAGAAGACTAACCAAAGGACGCTGAGGCGAAGCATGGAAAAGAGAATGACCCGAACGCTGGCGGTGCGTGGACGACTTGCCCAATGGATGCGGCGTGCATCGAACTGAAACAGCGGATGTGTGGCGATGTCTTGTTCCAGCGGAGTGCGGGTGGGAGCGATGGTCGTCACATTAACCTCGCAAACTTTCCAACAGGGCGCGGGCGATCGGCGCGAATTCGGATGTGCCAGACGCCACCTGTTCCAGCAGCGGCAGTGCCGCATCTGTATCGCCGCTGTCGAGCAGGATCCGTCCCCTATAATATAAGGCGCGAGGGTTATCCGCGTCGCTTGAGAGTGCCTGGTCAATCAGGCTCAATCCGCGCTCACGGTCGCCTGTCAGATAGATCGCCCAGCCGTAGCCCGCGTAGATGTCCGGATCGGCGGGGAGCAGACTGATCGCCTGTTCCAGCGCCGCCACGCCGTCCACCGTCAGGTTTTCAGCTTCATCCGCGTAAAATAGCGCCAGAATTTCGAGAAAGCGCGGAGCATTGCCGGACACGGCGACCGCCACCCGCAGCCAGTACTCCGCCTGCTGAAGATCACGTAGATCACGATACGCCTGTGCCAGTTCAACGAAGTACAGCGGTGTATCCGGTGCAAGCGCCGCCGCCTGCCCAAGCGAGTCGATTGCGCCGCGCGCGTCACCGATTGCGCGCAGGTAAATGCCTTGCAGGTAGCGAATGCGCGCGTTGACAGGTTCGAGCGCCACCGCCTGAAGCATGACTTGTGCGCCGTCTTTACCCTGCATTACGCGCGCCACACCCAGGTATGCGAGTGCTTCGGCATATGGGGCGTTCAGCGCGGCGGCACGCGCAAACGCACGCTCGGCGTAGCGCCACTGACCATGATCCGCCAGCACAATGCCGACACGCATCGGCAGCAGCGTGTCGTTCTGTACGCCCGTGAGCGTCTCTTGCAGCGCAGCCACAATGGGCGTGTAAGCGGGGTCGGTCGCCGCGATGGGCAGTGTGGCGAGCGCTGCCTGTGGATCAACCGGGGCTTGCAGGAGGGCGCTGTGCCAGTGCGCCCAGGCATCGTCCGGCGTTTGCGCGATGACAAGATGCAATGTCGCCAGCGCATTGTCCCATCGTCCCAGCACCAACTGTGCCCGCGCCAGATCGCGTAGCACGACAGCATTGGGATTGGGGATGCGTTCCCAGACGGCGACCGCACTGCTCAAATCGCCCAGGTCGCGGTAAATGTCGCCCGCCTGTGCCGCGAGCGCGGGCGTCCAACCCTGCTCATGCGCCAGCCGTTCGATGGCGTAAAGCGCCTGCACGGGGCGGCTGCGGCGCAGGTTGTCATCGATTTGCGACTGGAGGGCGGGTGATGATGACGAGGAAGTGCAGGCAGGGAGAAAAATCAGTATGAACAAAACGCCAATGCGCAAAGAACGCCAAGTGAAGCTCCTTATCTTGGCGTCCTGGCATTTCATCTTCTCGTATTTATGCGCCGTGTGTGGCAAGCGCTTTGGTGACGACACGTTCGACTTCGGCGGCGGTGAATGGCTTGATCAGGTAATCGTAGACGCCCTGGAACTTGCCGACGAGCCGATTAGCTGGGTCGCCATATGCGCTGATGACGACAACGGGCGGGATGATTGTGCCGAAGTTTTTGTGGCGCTCCTTGATGCCTTCCAGAAACTGCCAGCCTGTAATATCTGGCAAGCCGATGTCCAGCAGGATCAGGTCAGGGTTTAAGTCTGGGTAGCGGATGAGTGCTTTGCCACCGTGACTTTCGTGAATGGTTTCGACATTCGCGCGCGTCAACGCTGCCTGGATGACTTCGGCAAGCTCCATTGTGTCTTCGATGAGCAGTACCAGTGGTTTGCGGTCGGTCTTGACCATCGCCTGTGCTTCTCCTGTTGCGCGCGGTGCGTCCTGGCGTTCGTCCGTTTCCAGCCCTTCGTTTCCGAGGTTGAGCGCTGGCGATAGCCCGGTTTCCGCTTTGGGAGCGACGGCTGTAACCGTCATCACCGTGCTTGCCACGGGGGACGTGTCGAAGGTTAGTTCGGGTTCCTGCTGATTGTGCGCATCGCGCGACTCCGCTGCAAAGTGTTCTGGTGCAATCGGAGATTGAGATTTTGTCGCCATTAAAGCTGCCTTGTTGTCACTCTCAAGGGCAAACTATTGATTCACTGATACTGTTTCGTGCAGTATAGCACGCCCGACGAGACATTACCGTTAACCTTTTCCAAACGTTTAGCCACTGCGTCCCCGTGCAAGCCGGTTGAGCAAATCGAACCAGAAGGGTGCGCCCTGTGCCACCGCTACAATCGTGATGATATAGCCAACGATCTTCCAGACCAGAAAACCGAACCAGCCAGGATTATTGGCGGGAGCAAGATTCCAGATGTTGCGCGGATTATCGCACGCCACGACATTCTCACCTTCCGTAAAGCAGCCACCTTCTACGACCGCGAACTCCCAGCCAATCGGAATGCGCAGGTTCAGCAGTTGGTCAATGCTGTCGCGCGCGTCACTGACCAGTTCGCCCGTTGTCGGTTCGGTTGGGGTGGCAGGTTGGACAGGCGTAATCGGGTCGGTCAAGCCTTCCGGTGTTGGTATAGCGTCGGGGATGAGCGTCGGTTGCGTTGTGTCTGGCTGCGTCGGGTTCACACCTTCCGCAAGCGCGCCGCTGTCAATGCTTGCCTGTGCTGCCGCCGCAATGGTCAGCCGCAGCGCCGGATCATCCCAAAGCGTGCGCGCGACATGCAGGCTGTCTACATTGAGCCCTAGCGCGAGGAACAAGCCGACGCCAAGCGACAAATACTGAATGTTGCGCTTGTACTTGTCGGAAAGCTGATTCATGCGCGTGTCAAACCAGAACTCCAGCTTCGCTGACGCTTCTTCAACCGAGCGGGCAGTCGCCAGCAGTGTATCGAGTGCCTTCTGGAAGACGGGTTCCTGCACATGGCGGATGCCTTCCAGCAGCGGAATGAGCTTGCTGTTGGTGTCGTCATTCGCCAGGGCTGCCTGTGCCTTAAGCGTACGGTCGAGCGTCAGCACCAGCGATTGACGGGCGGGTGCGGGCAGCGTCTCGAAGTAGCTGCGTAGTTCGTCGGTGCTGATGGCAGAGCCTTGTAAGCGGCGGATCATCTCGCGCGCCCGTGCCTCGTCCGCGCCGTTGAGCGAGCGTTCGACCGCATCATACAGCGGGCGATACAGGTTCTTTGCCGCCTGCGCCGCGATGATATCCAGCAGCGCCTGCGAAAACAACGTGGGCGGGATGTAATTGACAGTGGCGGGGTCGCGAGCGCTCACCTGTGCCGCAGATTGCGCGGAGAGCGGCTGTTCTGGCAGCGCAGCGGTTTCTGCTGGCACAAGGCGTATCAGCGGGTGTGCCATGAACTGCGCGCGCACGACCGGATCGGTAATCATGTCCCAGATGCCCGTCTTCAAATGCTTGGCGCGCGTATTGAGCAGGTTGGTGATGAGCGTATTGATCTGTGTGACAAGGATACTGAGCAAGCTGTAGATAAAGATCATGCCGATGATGACTTCGATAATTGCCGAGTTGAACATGCGCCGCTGCCTCCCGGTGTACAAACCCTATTTTAACACGAATGCCTTAACTCGCTCGCCACCTTTCCTGTGGCTATACTTGTATCAGGTCTCTTGATCATTGCAAATAGCGATAAGGTTTATCATGCCCTTTGACAAAATTGTCGTGCCGTCGGACGGGGAAAAAGTCACCATGCAGAATGGGAAGCTGCATGTGCCGGACAACCCCATCCTCTGCTTTATTGAAGGGGACGGCATTGGACCCGATATTATGACTGCCAGCAAACGCATCTGGGATGCGGCGGTTGAACGCGCCTATCACGGTGACCGCAAAATCGCCTGGATGGAGATATATTGTGGCGAGAAGGCAGCGGATGTTTACAATGGCGACTTTATGCCTGAAGAGACGTTTGACGCGCTGCGCGAGTATCTGATCGGCATTAAAGGTCCGCTGACGACTCCGGTCGGTGGTGGCTTCCGCAGTCTGAACGTGACACTGCGGCAGGTGCTGGATTTATACAGCTGCGTGCGCCCGGTGCGCTGGTACAAAGGTGTGCCCAGCCCGCTCAAGAACCCGCAGGAAGTCGATGTCGTCATCTATCGCGAGAATACGGAAGATGTCTATGCGGGCATCGAATACGAGGCGGGGACGCCAGAAAACGCGAAGCTGGCGAAGTTCCTCCGTGAAGAATTGGGCGCGGAATTCTTTGAAGGTGCGGGCTTGGGCATTAAGCCTATCAGCGAGTTCGGCAGCAAGCGGCATGTGCGCGCCGCCATTCGCTATGCCATTGACCACAACCGCAAGAGCGTGACGCTAGTGCATAAGGGTAACATCCAGAAGTTCACCGAGGGCGCGTTTATGAAGTGGGGCTACGAAGTCGCCGCGCAGGAGTTCCCGAATGAGACCATCGCCTGGAGCGAGGTCGAAGCGAAGCATGGTGGCAAGGTGCCCGAGGGCAAAATCCTGGTTCAGGATGTGATCGCAGACATTAGCTTCCAGAAGCTGATCCTGCGCCCAAGCGAGTTTGACGTGCTGGTGACGCCGAACCTGAATGGTGACTACCTGAGCGACGCGGTCGCAGCGGAAGTCGGTGGCGTCGGCATTGCGCCCGGCGCGAACATTGGCGATGCAATTGCGCTGTTCGAGGCGACTCATGGCACAGCGCCGAAGTACGCCAATCTCGATAAGGTTAATCCCGGCTCGCTGCTCTTCAGCGGCGTGATGATGCTGGAACATATCGGTTGGCAGGAAGCGGCGGACCTAGTGACGGCTGCCTATGAAAGCACGCTCGACCAGAAGATCGTCACTTATGATTTTGCCCGCCAGATGGATGGTGCGAATGAAGTACGCACCAGTGAATTCGCCTCCGCCGTCATTCGTAATATGAATGGATAGCCGATGACACCGACACCCGAAAGTGACAAGCCGCTAGTGCTGGTTGTGGATGACGACTGGATGAACCGCGAGATGATGCAGGCGTATCTGGAGCGCGCTGCTTTTCGGGTGGCGGTAGCACATGATGCCGAGACCGCCTTGCAAAAGGCAGTGCAATTGCGACCACGCCTGATCCTGCTGGATGTGCGAATGGGCGAAAAAGACGGTTACGAAGTGTGCCAGGAACTCAAGAGTGACCCGTCCACAGAACCTATCCCCGTCGTTATGCTGAGTGCGCTGGCGACGGATGATGCCCGTCTGCACGCGCGGCAGGTGGGGGCAGTCGGGTTTCTGACCAAGACGATGAACCTGATGCAACTGGTAGACCAGATACGCGGGTTCATTACGCCGCTGTAACAGACGGTTTGCTCATCGATTTGCCAACGGCTGCCCAACGCAGCTCGCAAGCTGCACTCATGCGCGCTATAACGGAAGGATGTGTATTTGTAACATTCTGGTTGCGCGTATGAGCTTGCGTCGTTATTCATCGTCACGTCCTCCGCGTCGGGGTGGAGGCATCCCTGCATGGCTAATCTTTCTCGTCGGGATTGCGCTGGTCTTTGGAACGTTTTACCTGTGGGATGGCTTACAGCGCTTCTTCCGCACGGGCGGCTTGAGCGTGGCTGAAACCACGCAGCAAGCGGTCGTCGTCAGCACGGCAACGGCAGAACGGGTGGCGCGCGGCGGTGGCAGCAGTGGCGTTGCCCGAACGCCGCTCCCAAGCGCCACGCCGCTGCCGGAATGTCAGGACTTCCGCGTCGTCGCCGTGACTGCGCCGACGGCGCTCGTGCGTGAGTTCCCGAACCCGAATGCGCGCATTGTCGATGCCTTTGCCGACGGCACGATTGTGTGTGTGCTGTACCGCGAGGGCGAAAGCGAATACTTCGCGATCGACTCGAACCCGACGACACGGCGCTTCGAAATCGCCTTTATGCACGAAAGTGTGCTGGAAGCGGTCAATCCCACCCCTACGCCGTCCGCGACGATGACCCCGCCGCCGACGATCACACCCATCCCAACGAATACGCTCTCGCCCGGCGATACGCCGTCACCCACCCCCACACTTGACTCTGCGCAACCGACGCTGCCGCCGCCTGTCACGATAGCCCCTGCCGACGAGACAGATGATGCGTTGGCGAGTGGATAACCAGACTAAATCGCGTAGTAAAGCCGTGCCGCGATGCCGCCTTCTTCATTCAAGCGCCGCGCGGCTTCGCCATGTACGAACTCAATGCTGCTGCTCGATTGTAGTGCCAGTCCAGGCAGCGCTTGCAGCAGTTCATCATCGGTCACAGGAAAGGGAACGATGAGTAATTCCACCCGCTGCTGCGCCAGCGCGTCCATCACCTGCTTCTGTCCCAGCGCGCCACGCGCGCCGGACTTTGCCATATCGATGACGCCATCGAGCAGTTGTCTTTCATATGTGCGCTCGCACTCATAAGCGACAGGCTGTACACGCTCAATGATGGCGTGAGGCGGTGTGCGCAGGGGGATGGGGAGAACATCCACAAGCTGACCCAGCATCTTCTCCGGCATACTGTTGCGCACGGCATGTGCCGCCGCCTCTGCACCGCCCAGAATGATGCGCTTGCTGTCATGCTGTTCAGCAACTTCAGCAATCTTGTCCACCACACTCTTAAAGAAGCGCGATCTGTGGTCGTCAATCACGTCTTCAAAGGCATCGCGATTGCTGCCCTGATTGAGTTCTTTGCCATACGAGGTTGCCGGGCTGATGGTCATTTCGCGGAAATCGTACTCGTCGAGATCGATCTCCATGCGCTCTTCTTCGTCCGCGTCCCCCAGATGTGCCAGCAGCAGGCGCGCTTCCTGCTGGTCCACCAGCGCGATCAGATAGCGCTTATATTCGTCCAGCTTCCAGAAAAGGGGCGTCACTAGCGGTTCGCCAAACGCAGCGTAGTTCTCAGTCGCGAGTGGCAGTGCAAAGGTTTCCTGCGTGTTGCTGCCCATAAACAGGACCAGCGCTTTGCTTTCCGGCAGGTATTGCGCCAGGAAAGTCTCGGCACGCTCGCGTATCGCTTGCCAGATGTCTTTACCATCGGCATCGAAATCCCTGTCCAGGTCACGCAGTGCGTTTTTCACCCACACACGCCATGCAGGTTGCGCCGCCTGGTTTTCCTGATACCCCGGATCGACATTGAGATACAGAGACAGGACGGGCTGTTCCATTTCGGTTTGTATACGCTTGATGTCTGCCAGATCCAGCATTTGCGCCTCCTTGTTTGGGAGGCGCAACTATAGACGCAAACGGGATTGGGCAGGTCGCCCATACAACCTATTTTCGCACGGGCTAAAGGTGTACGCGTGCTGCCAATGCTTGCAGTGTCGCTCGCGCTGACCTGCCGGTGCTTGCCAGCCAGATGCCGCCGACGACAATCCCGGCTGCCAGCCGCAGCGCAGCGCCGATGATCAGAATCGTACTGAGGCTCATGTCGGCGCTGACAAGCAGATTGCTGCTGAAGGGTGCGAGGAACAGCACAAGCCCGTAAACCTGATGGTAGGCAACGCCAAAGCGCGTTGCATCGCCGACCGGGACACTTTCGGTGTACAAACCGATGACCGCAACCATCGCCACCAACATCCAGCCGGAGCCGGACACAACGCCCGCAATCAGGGAGATCGCCAGGTTGTTACTGAGGCCCAACACTGCTGCGCCAACTGCCGTCGCGGTCATTCCGCAAACGATTACCCCGTAGTAGCCAAGACGTTTGACCAGGCGCGGCGCATAGGCAGACGCCAGCGCACCTGCCAACAGTTCGAGCAAGCCAAACAACGCGATATAGCTTTCGGTTGCACCAAGCTCGTTGCGCAGCCGCATGGGGATAAGCGCGTTGACGGCAGTGAATGCCGCGAACGTGACCGCCATGACGATCACCACGTTACGGAACGCTTTCGACTTCCAGGGCGATTGGCGCGGCGGGTTACTGACGAACGTCTCGACAGGCTGATGGATCGGCTTGAGTTGCAGCACATGCCACATGCTGACCAGCGTCAGCCCAAAGGAAAAGACAAACATGGCGTTGTAGTTCATGGGGAATGGCACTGCTTCCAGCCAGATGCCGAAGCCGACGGCGGAGAGCGCCAGCGCGATGTTGAAGTAGACCGACCGGCGGCTAAAGAGCTGTGTCATGCGTTCCTGCGCAACGGATTCCTGTACGCAGACGACGAACAACACCGCTGACAGCCCTTGACCGATGCCGGGCAGCGCCGCCGCGAAGATGAGCCAGGGGATTTGCAAATGCCCCGGCAGCACAGTCGCAAAAGCGGGCAGGATGTAGATGAGGCGGAAGATGAAGGTCGGCAGCAGAATGGCACGCACCGAGTCGGTATGCCGCGCCCGCCACCACAGCGCGAAAGTTGCCGATAACGTCAGCAGCAGCGCGGGCATTGCTGCAATAAGGTTGAGGGTGTACTCGTCTGCACCAAGATGCAGCGCATACACCGCGCGGAAACGATCAACGGCTGCCCAGCCAAGACCAAACCAGGCAATATCGGACACGAGATGAGAGTAGTTCGCAGCTTCTGTCGCCGCGACTTCACGAGAAGAGGAAATCATGATAAGAGACAACAACCCGAGGGTGATAGTGGTGCCTAGACCTACCCACAGCATATCACGACTTGCGGTGATTGCGATCCACCGTCTTTCTGCTATAGTCTGAGCGTTGGTGAAACGTAGGATATGGGGGATTTGCGTATGTCGTTTTTCGGAGGTCGTCGTCAGGAACCGCCACCCGCACCGCCGCCACCACAGCGTCTGGAACCAGCGCCCGCGCCGCCACCCATGCCGCAATCGCCCGTTGGGTTTGACACCGTGCTGGGCGCGAACAGTGTCAGCGAAGGCACGCTGCGTAGCAACGCCAATGTGCGGCTGGATGGCACATTCAGCGGCACGCTCGAAATCACCGGGAATGTATTGGTCGGCGAAACCGCGCGTATTACGGCGGACATCAATGCGCGCAACATCAGCATCGCGGGCGCAGTGCGCGGCAATATCACCGGACGGAAGGTACAGCTTTTGCGGACGGGGCGCATCTGGGGCGATATTCATGCCCAGGCGCTAACGACGGAAGAAGGCGCGTTCATCGATGGCAAGATCACGATGACCGGGCAGGAGCAGACCAGCATGGAGGGACAGCCCGCCAGCGAGCCGCAGGCAGCGAGCGAGCCTGTTGCTGTGGCGACGGTCGAAGAGCCGGCATGGACGGAGGCGTCCCCTGCCAGCGAAACCAGCACCAGCGATGAACCAGACTTCATCCGCGACAGTAGACACGATGAAGAGACATCCTCAGCCGATTCAGCATCCGACACCACCCGAAGCGATGATCAGCCATGATCTCGGTCTTGTTTTTGTGCATGGGCAATATCTGCCGTTCGCCAATGGCAGAGGCGATCTTCCAAAAGATGGTCTACGATGCGGGATTGACAGATCAATTTCTGATCGACTCGGCAGGCATCGGCTCGTGGCACGCCGGAGCGCCCGCGCACAGCGGGACGCTGGCGGTGCTGAAGAAGCAGAACATCCCCTATAACGGGCGCGCCCGGCAAATCATCTCGCGCGATCTCGAAACGTTCGACTATATCGCGATTGCTGACCGGGAAGTGCAGAGTGGGCTGCGCGGCTTGGGCAGCGGGCATGCGCAGGTGTTCTTCATGCTCCAGCACGCCTATGCTGCTGGAGCCGTCAAGAGCGATGAAGTGCCTGATCCTTACTATGACGGGCGCTTCGATGAAGTCTACGACTTGCTGACGGCGGGATGCGCGGCGCTGCTGGCACATATCCGCGCGGATCACGGGATGTAGAACCTCACATTCGTCACCACTCCGTCTTCTGGGGATGCGACCAGTCCGGTTGCGAAGTCAGTGCAGCAGAGCGTGGGCGTTTCCTGTTTGACCGTGAAGGCAGGGCAGTATTCTGGCGTCGTCACCGTTTGTTGATGAGCCAGGCAATTGCTGCCACCTTCAACGATGTGATGACCGATTTGAGCTACGCCTTTGCTGGTGTCGATCAGCTAAAAAATGAGGTGGTCGTTACCTGTCAGCCGCGTACTCTGGGAACGACCGCAACAGAGATCCTTTGGCAGTTGGATGAAACCATGATTCCTGTCGCTCCTGATCCGTTAAATCCACGCAAGTTGTACATCAAGTACACCGATAGCAGTGGCAACCGCATTGGTGCACAGAATGTAACGTTGACGGATGTAACGTTTGCCCAGGGGACAGCGACCTACACGATTACGCCCAAAGCCAATGGTGCTGAGATCGTCTTCACCAACAATGGGGCGGTCGAGGCGTGGGTGAAAACTGCTATTGTCCGTGGTAGGAAGATTACCAGCTTTGACCGGATGGAAGCGACCGCACGCAACGAAGCAAGTATCACGAATTACGGGCGGCGGACGTTGCGCATGAACATGCCCTCGATTACACGCCTGGAGGATGCACAGGAGATCGCTAACTTTGAACGTGACCGTCGCAGTACCCCACGAGGGCAGGTGAGTTCGATTTCTGTGGCAAGCCATGGTAAGACAGGTGGCGGCTATCACGCCCAGCAGCTTGCCCTGACACTGGGAGATCGCATTGCCGTCCAGGAAACGCAAACGGGGCATAGCGCCAATTACATCATCATTGGCGAAGCCCATACTTTGACGATGAGCGGTACGTTGTACCAGACAAGTTGGTATCTGGAGCCAGCACCGACGGCGGCGTTTAATCCCTGGATTCTGGACGATCTTGTCTACTCGAAACTAGATACAACCACGAAGCTTGTGTACTAGGCAAAGTCAGGAGTGATTAGCAATGGCAATTCGACAACGTGAACGTTGGGTCGATGCGGGTGAGGTGGGGGGGCCGGTTACTGTACCGGTCCGTCCCCGCCCTCAAGCTGCACCGCGCCCACCTGCACGCCCAACTGCCGGGCGTGCAGCAAATGCAGGCAATGGAAGATTAAATGGTGTCAGCAGCACGGAAGGTGCGATTGCAACATCGGTTGCAAAGGTTGCACCATCTCCATCTGCGGCTGACAAGATAATTAGAGCAAAAGAAAATTGGGAGTATGATGCTGGCGATGATGAAACCTTGCCATGGGACGAACAAGTTTCTACAACTTCTTACAGAGACGGTGATACTATCGTGCATGTACACACATACCATGATGGCAGTGTTGAGTATGACTTGAGACCTGCACGGTTCAGAGGAGACGAGTGGCTAGCGCCTGAAGATCAAGTTCATATAATTTCGTATGGTACTGATGATGGTTACATTGTGCAACATTATGATTACGGAGATGGAGATCACCAAATCTTTATTCGCAGGCGAGGAGAGGGTAGGGGTGACGAGTGGCTTGCTCCTGATGAACGAGTTTACACACAATCAATTGGTGGGAACTCTACAATTACGCACATAGTGCAAGTTGGTAACAATCCTCCTTCAACCAGTGAAGTTTGTCGACCTGGATATCGAGAAGTAACTCCTTTAGAAGCTATATTCTTACCAAACCACCGCTGCACAAACATAAGTTATGGTGGTCAATTATCAACGCTTTCATCAGCTCTAGGCTTACTTTCAGTTGGGTCTACCGCGATTGGATTTTTCTTGCCAGTTACTCCCGCAGCTCCGGCTTCACTGGCGCTTTGGGCTGCTGCCGGCTATTTTGGAACTGCTAGTACTGTTGTAGGGGGTGTTTCAGATATTGCCTATAATATGGAAGGACGGCAAGGAGAAGCAGACGAAGAGGCGGTTGGTGTGGGTATTTCGATGATAGGTACTCTTTTAGGTCAGTTACTAGTCGATAGCCTCACCCCAAGAGAATTGGACATTCTATCGGCGTTATTTAATGCTATTGTTATCCAATATGGACAAATGGCAGATGCTGAAGATAATTAGTTAAATGTTGTTTTCGCTGTGAAGTCACTCCCGTTGCAGGGAGTGACAACTTTTGGGGAGTTTTTATATGTGGGATAAATTTCTTAAATCACATGAACAAAACATTCCTCGTTACATGGAAATGGAGACAGATAATCTAGTCACTGAACTTGGGAAAACGATGGCTCCCTTAAATCGCTTTGAAATTGCACATAGAATTTTTGTAACTCTTTTAGGTTATTTATTTCCACAATCACGCTCGTCTTTTTCCGATCCGAATCAAAAATATGCACTTATATACTTATCTATGGTTCAGCGCACACTATGCCACACTCTAAATTCAGAAAAGAAAACAATTATAACAATGGAAAAAGCAGACGCTATAAAACACATTTCTAGAATATTAATAGAGACTGACCGTCATTTGGCTTTTAAGGCATCCCCAATTCTTACATCGGCAATCATACTTCGAATGCTGCCAAAATTTCTTGCCGATTGCCCAAACTCGTGATTCAAGAAATCTGTGTTTACTGATCCTTTTTTCCAAATCTCTGTTATACTCACAACCAATATAAAAGCAAAACACCCGCTCAGGTTTGGCCGCCAATCGGGTGTTTGCCGTAAATCCTCTTGTGAGGACACATAAAGGGGATTTTATCCCCAGTTGTTAGCTAGGATGATAACCCCGAAATGTGGAAGATTGTTATCTATCTGCTCTGAAATCTACTTGCTTTTCCACACGGGCGCACGCTTTTCCAGAAACGCCATGAAGCCTTCCAATCCGTCTTCGCTGCCCAAGATGGCGCGTTGGTTCTCCGCCTCACGCATCAGCGAATCGCTGTAGTTGCTATCGAGCGCCGCCAGTATCGCCGCTTTACCGCGCCGTAATGCCTGTGGGGACTGGCGGCTGATGTTGGCTGCAAACGCCAGCACATCCTCGCGGAACGTCTCGACCGGGTAGACCTTGTTCGCCAGCCCGATGCGCAGCGCTTCCTCGGCTGGCACGTCTGCCCCTGTCATCATCAGTTCCAGCGCACGTCCTAAGCCAATGAGACGAGGCAGTAGATACGTGCCCCCACCGTCGGGAATAAGCCCGACGCGGATGAACAGCTCAGCAAACTTGCCGCGCGCACTGACCAGGCGTATATCGCAGCAGCACGCCATATCGCAGCCGATGCCAGCCGCGAAACCGTCCACCGCCGCAATCACGGGGAGGGGCGAATTGCGGATCGTCTTCAGACACGGCGCGTAATGATCGGTGAGAATGCGGAAGGCGTCGTCGGCGCTGTTCATGCCCTGTTTGAGGTCTGCGCCGGACGAGAAGGCACCGCCCGCGCCCGTCAGCACGACGCAGCGCGTATCGTTCTGCTCGCACGCCAGCAGCGCCGCGCGCAGCTCATCCACCACCTGCGCATTAAGCGCATTGCGGACTTCGGGGCGGTTGATGGTCAGGATCGTGACAGCATCATGCTGTTCGATCAGTAGCATCTCGCTCATCGGGTGTCTCCAGTCTTGCGTGCGGTTGCGGGTTTCGCGGCTGTTGTTGCGGTGCGCGGCTTGGCGGCTTTCGGTGCGGCGGGGCGGGCAATGGTCGCGGCTTTCGGCGCGGCATCAGGCTTCTTCGGTGGCTTGGTTGATGCTTTGAGCGTGCGCTGGATTTCACTGACCAGTGCCGGGCTGTTCTTGTGATCGCCTGCCAGCGGGATATACAGCACCGCGCCCGCAATCACGATCAGGATCGCCAGCGGCAGTTGACCGCCGACCATCAGCAGCAGCGCCATCAATGCAACGGCGACGAAGATCATGATTTGCCCGCGCCGATCCGCGCCACTTGGGACATCCAGATGCACGACGGTCACGCCCGCCTGCCGTTCGACCTTACCGCGTAACTGCGTGCGGCGCGTGATATTGCCGATCAATGATGACGACAGGCTAATGGCGAAGCTGCCGTTCTTTTCGACCCAGCCGTCCATGTGCTTGCCGCGCGATTGCAGCCGCTCGGTGAGCGCGCTCATGCACTGGGCGACCGTCTTTTCCGTATATAAAAGTTGGCGCACAGAAAATCTCCTATAACATCGGCACGGTCAAGCCGCCGTCGATCACATATACCTGCCCGGTCGCAAAGTTGGACGCAGGCGCTGACAGATAGACGACCATTCCAGCGATGTCGTCCGGCTGTCCAAGCCGCTTTGCTGGGGTGCGCTCGATGATCGGATTGACGAGATAGTCTGCTTCCCAGATGGCGCGGGCGAATTTGGTCTGAATGAGACCGGGCGCAATCGCGTTGACCTGAATATTATCGACTGCCAGTTCCATTGCCAGCGTTTGTGTCAGATTAATCACACCCGCTTTGGTGATGCTGTAGATGCCCTGCATCGCGCCGGGGCGCAGCCCGTTGACCGAGGCAATATTGATGATCTTGCCGCCGCCGTTAGCGCGCATGGTCGGCACGACTGCCTGCGTCAGCCAGACATTGCCCATCAGGTTCACTTCAATGATCTTCTGCCAGTGCGAATCTTCAGCGTCGAGCAGCGGTCCGAAGTGTGGGTTGGTCGCGGCGTTGTTGACGAGGATGTCGATGCGCCCGTAGGCATCGAGCGCGGCTTTCGCCAGCGCTTGCAGCGCAGCCTTGTCGCCATTGTGCGCCGCCACACCGAGCGCGTCTCCACCTTTGGCACGGATGGCGCTGGCGACTTCATCTACACCTTCCTGCTTGCGGCTGTTCAGGACGACTTTCGCCCCGGCTTCCGACAGCCGCTCGGCAATCGCCTGCCCAATGCCGCGCGATGCGCCCGTTATCAGCGCAACTTTGCCGCTTAAATCAAATAAGCCGCTCATTTTTGACTCCACACATTATCTTTGCGTAGAACAATTGAACCCTATATGCCGTAGGAGTGCAAAAACGTTCTTGCATCGTTCTTACATCGACCTGACATTGCATATATACAGATGATCTATGCTATGGAGACTTTGACAATAGACTGCGTGGAGCTTTGTGACATGTATCGGATGACTCTGCCCTGGTGGATACCGGGTGCTGTTTTGGTCACGTTTGGGCTGCTGATCGCGATCTTTCCAGAACTGCTATCGCTGCTGGTCGCGTCGGCGTTTCTGTTTGCGGGCTTGAGTCTATTAGCGGCGGGCTGGTCAGGGCAGCGCTTCCGCCAACACCTGAGCGCCACCCGGCGCGATGAGTACCGCTGGTTCATCTAGACCGGAATGATCTAGGGTGACCGGGCTGGTCGCGCCTGCAGTTTGAACAGCCTTAAGATCAGGTGCTGCCGTTCTCTGCTACACTTGTCAGTGGTGAGGGGGAACGGTATGATCTACGATATTTCACGGACTATTCAACCGACAACAGCCGTCTGGCCCGGCGATGCCCGCTATGCGGCTGCGTCTACCCTGCGCAAGGCACAGGGCGCGTCGGTCAATCTGACGACCCTCACGCTCAGTCCGCATACCGGCAGCCATGCTGATGCATACTATCACTATACCGAGGACGGGGCGTATGCCGCGAGTATGCCGCTGCATGCGTATATGGGTCTGGCGTACGTGGTGACGGTAGACAGGCGCGACGGCGCGCTGCTGCTGGATGAGATTCCGTTTGAACGCATTCGGAATGTCAAACGGCTGCTCATTCACAGCCACGTCAGCGCTTTGCCGGACGACCAGTTCCCGACGGCGTTTCCGTATCTGAGTGTCGAGTTGATCGAGGCGTGGGCAGCGCGCGGCGGCAAGCTGATCGGCTTGGACTCGCCGTCGGTGGATGCCTTCGACAGCACAGACTTGCCCTGCCATCATGCGCTGCGGCGGCATGGCATGGTCAACCTGGAATGTCTGTGCTTGCGCGGTGTCCCGGACGGTCTGTACGAATTGATCGCCTTGCCGCTCAAGCTTGACCTTGCCTGTGCTTCGCCCGTGCGCGCTATCCTGCGTGATCTTGAGGAGTCTATCGCTGATGAGTAATCCAGCATCGTTCATTTTCTATGCCATTTTTGCGCTCATTCTGGTCGGGATGTATCTCGGTATCCGGCGCGGCTGGGGGCAGCCGGGCTTTGTCGCGGCGGTCGGCATCGTTGGCAGTGTCATCAGTATGCTGCTGATGTCGCTCTCGCAGGGCAACGCCGTGCTGCACGCGGTTGTGGTCGGGCTGGTGGTCGGTGGGCTGTTCAGCGGGGTCACGCTGGCAATTGCCTGGTACTTCCATACGCGGGATTTACAGAGTCGCATAGCGCAGACAAACGAGACAGCAAAATAAAGTGCTCATATCAGAAGGATAGAGAGGAAGAGGGTAGAGGGATATTTCTTCTAAGTCTCTTCCCCTCCAACCTCTTGAATAGGCTTTTTCTTATCCCGTCGGCACGATGATTAGTTCGTATACGCCGGTGCCGCCGCCTGCGTAGCGCGTCGCTTCCAGCCGATAGATTCCATCCTGTGGCAGCGTAACCTGCGCAAGCTGCGCGTTCGTGCCCAGTTCCGTGTCGCGCGTGTCGTCGTTCTGGTCGATAAGCGCGCCATCGGGGGCGTAGAGCCGCAGCGCCGTATCGAGCGTGGTGCCTTCCCCTGCCAGCATCGTGATCGTGTAGACTTGTCCGGTGCTGCCCGCAAACGTCCAAGATTGTGCTGCGAAGGCGTCGTCAATCCTGCCTTGCACGCGCGTTGAACTGCCAGAAGATAGCGCAATTGCCTGCGCAGACGCCACGCCTACACTGTAGACGCCGTCGCCAAACACCGCCTCAACCGCCAGCGTGTACACACCGTCAATCGGCAGCACAACGCCTGATAGTACCGCGTCGTACAGGCTGAACGGTCCGTAGAAGACACCGCCGCTGTGGTTGTCATTCTCGGCGATTTGCGTGCCTTCCGGCGCGATCAACCGCAAGCGCAGGTTGAGCGTTTCGCTGCGGTTGATGTCGGTCGCATAGAGGCTAATCATATCGCCCGCCGCACCGTCAAACGTCCACATTTGTGCAGCGGTGTCCAGGGTAAAGCTGCCATAGCCGGCGACATCATGCATCAGCCGTTCGCTACCCATGCGAGTGTAAAGCGTACCATCGGGCTGCAGCGGCATTTGCGTAGCACTGGCGACCAGACTGTTGGCAACTGTATCGAAGTGTGCCAGCAGTTCTGTGCCGCGCGCTGCCGGGGCAGCGGCGACGACGAGCAGTACACGCTCATCCGCCACAAACGTGCCACGCGCAATGCCCGTTTGCTCTCCGTTGGCGTCGGCTCCCGTCGTTTCTAATGCAGTAATCCCGGCAAGCGGTGCTTCAAACGGGGGTGCGGCGCGCAAGCCAAAGCTCGCCAGCCGTTCCGCCATCAAGTCAAAGGGACGCGCGCTCGGCGGGTTGACGAATTCTATTTCGATGACGATGCCGTCAGATGCAGCCGCGCTTTCGTGCAGCAGCAATCGCGCGCCTGTTGGCGTCGTTTCGCTCACGGGCATAGACCACGCAGCGGGGTAGGCGAAAGCGACATTGCCATCCCGCCACGAGTAGGCAATTGTTTGGTTGTCCTGGGCATGGACAGTAGCGAGGACGAACAGCAGGCATGCCCCAAGTGTGAAAAGTGTCTTCAATGCTTACGCTCGCGGAATGGTGACGATGACCGGAACGCCGAGCGCTTCCACTTCATCGCGGCGGCGCACAACCGGATCGAAGGCATGTGCCAAGAGCGCCAGCCCGACGCCTGCTGCCAGCCCAATAGCGATGCGGATGATCGGGCCGAAGCGATCCACCAGAGGTGGCGGGGAAGGAGCGATGCGCGGCTCGTCAAGCAGTGTGACAGTGGCGGGTGTGCCGCCTAACTGCGCGAAATAGGCGACATTGCGGTTTTGCAGCACCCAGATGGCGGCGCTGGCAATTTGTGCCAGTTCACTATCGCTGCCCCAGCCGATGCTGACCACGCCGACGCTGCGCTCGTTATCAGCGACGAAACGTCCCATGAGCGCGGCAGGCTCAATCGCGATGCCGGACTCTCCTAGTCGGTTGCTGGTTTCCATCACAAAGCTGCTGCTGGTGACCCAGTCGGTGAGCGCGTTGACGGCGAGTTCGGACGATAGCCAGATATCCTGATAATCGCCTTCAGTGCGCGGGATCGCCTGTAAATTCTGTGCCGCGCTGTAGCGAAAGCTGGTGGTGAATCCGCCGCCTGCGGGCGCTTCGTTGCGCACAAGGGCAGGCAGCGCAAACGCCGCCGCGATCACCGTCGGGATCAGGATCAGCCACCAGCGGCGCAGCACACCGTGCAAAATTGGGGTCAAACTCATAACACCTCATTCGCTTTTCGACATCGCGCGCTCATTATATCCAACACCCGCTGTTGTTTGCGTCCTGGCGTTTTCAAAACGTCCTATGGTCGTTGCCAGACGAAGGCGCGTCGCCGGCGCCTGGCATCCCACGCCTGATCGACATAACTGCTGATCTCGCTGTTGAAGACATGAGTATCGAAGCGCTCGGCATGTTGGCGCAGCGTGCGCACATCGTAACGCCGCACGTCAAACGACGCCATCGCCTGCATCAGGCTTTCGACCGTCATCTCGTCAAATAGTTCACCCGTTTTTCCAGGGATGACCGTATCGAGCGCGCCACCGCCCGCATAGGCAATGACTGGGCGTCCTGCTGCCTGTGCTTGCACAGGCGTGATGCCAAAGTCTTCCAATCCCGGAAAGAGAAACGCCTTGCAGCGCGCCATCAGGTCCGGCAGCTGCTCGTCCGGCACATAACCCAGAAACTCAACCGTCGGTCCTGCCATCGCTTGCAGCCGTTCCAGATCGCGCCCTTTGCCTCCGACTTTGAGCGGCAGACCCAAGCGTGTCGCCGCCTGCACTGCCAGATCGATGCGCTTGTACGGGATGAGCCGGGAGACGACAAGGAAGTAATCTTCGATTGTCGACGACGGTTGAAAGCGCGTCGTATCGACAGGCGGGTAGATGATGTCCGAATGTCGCGCGTAGTAGGTTTTGATGCGCTGCTGAATGTCGGACGAAATGGCGATGAAGTGGTCAACACGCTGGGCAGCATCGTAGTCCCAGCGCTTGAGCAGGGCAACGAGCGGTTGCAGCGCCAGCTGCGCGGGCAGGCTCAACCCTTCGCGGGCGATGTAGGCGTCTAGCTGCCAGACGTAGCGTGTCGGCGCAAGGCAGTAGCAGACATGCACGGCGTTCTCTGGCTTGCGCAGCCCGTGACAAAAGCCGCTTTTGTTGCTCAGGATGAGGTCATATCCGTCCGGTTCAAATCCGCCCCACGCCAGCGGGTAGAAAGGCAGATAGGGTTGGTGACGCTGGTGAATGCCGGGCAGCTTATCGATCCATAGCGTGTGAATGTCCCAATCGCGGTAGGCGGCTGGCATCAGCTCTGGCGCGTAAATGCTCGTGAACAGCGGCGCATCGGCGTAGAGCGCGACGAGCGTTTCCAGCACATCTTCCGCGCCGCCGCGCTGATTGAGCCAATCGTGGACGAGCGCCAGCTTCATGGGCTGTTCTCTCTGCGCAGGCTGGCAGCAACCGGGGCGAAAGTCATACGGTGGATGGGCGAAGGTCCGAATTCCTTCAGCGCGCGGTGATGCAGCGACATTTCGCCGCCGCCATAGCCTTTGTTGCTGATAAAGCCGTACTGTGGGTAGGTGGCGTCGTAGGTGTCCATCTCGCGGTCGCGCCAGACTTTCGCCAGGATGCTGGCGGCGGCGATCGACAGCGAGCGCGCATCGCCGCCGATCAGACTGACCTGTGGAATGCGAAACAGCGCCGGGATAAGGGTGGCATCGATGAATAAGGCATCAGGACGCATGCCTGGCTGACGCGCCAGCGCGTCTTCCAACGCACGTTCCATCGCCCGATGGGTGGCAGGAAGTATGCCGTCTGTATCGATTTCCTGATGGCTGCTACTGCCGACACCCCAGGTGATCGCCGTCGCTCTAATTTTGTCCACAAGGTTGCTGCGCTGGGGCGCGCTTAACTGCTTGCTATCGTTGACGCCGCGCATGATCTTGCTCAGATCGCGGTTGTCCAGCGGTAGGCACACCGCGCCCGCTGCGACGGGTCCTGCCCATGCACCGCGCCCTGCCTCGTCTATGCCGACGATCAGACGGCAGCCGATGGCATAGTACTGATGTTCATGGAGCAGGTTGGCGGTCTTTTTGCGTGACCCGTGGGTCGCCATATTCCCCTCGCCAGCCTTTCATACGGATGCGCAGCGTTTCGACGACCATATTGATCGAGTCGCGGATCGGGCTGATCTTTGACTGTGCCTTGTAGATCCAGGTGATCGGCACTTCAATGATTTTGTAGCCGTGCTGCTGCGCGATGAACAGCAGTTCGACATCGAACGCCCAGCCGTCAATCGTTTGCAGCGGGAAGAGCGCCAGCGCGACATCGCGGCGAAAGCATTTGAAGCCGCACTGTGTATCGTTGAGACCACGGACGGCGATGACCTTGACGATGAAGTTGAAGACACGTCCCATGATGTGGCGCATCTCCGGTTCGTTAATGCGCTGCGAACCCTTCGCCTCGCGCGATGCAATTGCAATGTCATAGTCGGAAAGTTGGGGCGGCAGGAACTTCAGGACTTCGCCAATCGGCATCGATAAATCGGCATCGCAGATAAACAAGTATTCCCCGCGTGCCGTCAACATGCCCGCTTTGACGGCTGCACCTTTGCCCTGTGTGGTTTCGGTAAGGGCGCGAATATAGGGATGCACGCGGGAGGCGGCGAGTGCGATATCGAGCGTGTTGTCTTTGCTGTTGTTGTTGACGACCACGACCTCAATCGGGAAGTCCTGTGCTTCGACAAAGGCAACAATCTCAACCAGACTCTGCGGCAACCGATCCGGTGCGCCCTCATTGTATGCTGGAATCACAATGGACAGCAGCGGTGTATCGCTGCCTTTGCCCATCGTCATCGGTACCTGGGGATTCTGCTCAATCACACAAATACTCTTCACCGCGCAGGCGGCGACAAAATCTGCTCAAGGTATTCTAGCGAGACACAACGCGCACGTTGAATATCACGACGTTTGCGCAGCATCTTCGGCATTCCGGCGATGCCCGCCATCATTCCACGCAAGCGCGCGCGCGCGGCGGCACCGCGCCATGCCCTGAGTGCCTCCCACGCCAGCCGCCACTGTGCGCGCAAGACTGCACCGCCGTGCTTGCGCCACAAGTCTGCCGGGTAATTCTTCGTCAGCAGATAAATCAGGTTGCGCCCGTCATGGTAGCTGGCAGTCACGCCGCCGCCGCTCGCTGAGAGATGATGGTACACGATGGCGCGCGGGGTGTAAAGACAGCGCCAGCCCGCCAACTGCGCCCGCCAACCGAGATCGACATCTTCCGCACTGAAAAAGAAATCATCGTCCAGCAGCCCGATTTGATCCAGCATCGCGCGGCGGTACGCCGACGAACCGCCGCACGCGCTGAAGACATACTCTTCCTGCTCATATTGCCCCGTGTCGCGCTGCCAGACGCCGCGATTGCCCGCGCGCCCATCGACGGTGAAGAAGTCGCCAGTTGTGTGGATATGATCGCGTCTGTCGAACAACAGCATCTTGCTGGCGATGCTGCCAACGTCGGGGTGACGTGCGAACGCATCGACAAGCGCCGCCGCCCAGTTGGGCTCGACCTCAGTATCGTTGTTGAGCAGCGCGACATACTCGCCCTGCGCGACACGCATTCCGGCATTACACGCACCTGTGAAGCCGTAGTTGTCGTCCAGCTCAACCAGCCTGACCCAGGAATACTGTTCACGCACGAGTTCGCGCGAGCCGTCAGTGGAGTTGTTATCCGCAATGATGACTTCAATGTGGGGGTAGGTTTGCCTGTGCAGCGCGTCGAGACAGGTAGGTAGGAAGCGGACGGCGTTCCAGTGCGGGATGACGACGGAAAGGAGTGATGAGTGACGAGTGATGAGTGATAAGTCTTGGGTCATACGCTTATTTGAGAAGCTGTTCTTGCTCTAGAAATGCCAGTACCGCGTCCTGCCAGGGGCGCAGCGAGATGCCGACAGTGTGTCCGGCGCTGTTTGTCAGCGGCGAGAAGGGCGGCGGTGATGACGCGCGCTGCCAGTCGGCGCGGGTGATCGGCTCAATCGGGGTGTCGGCATAACCGCACTGATCCAGCACGAAGCGCGCGAAGTCATAACGCGAGCAGTATCCTTCGTTGACAAAGTGATAGGTGCCATAACGTTCGGTCGCAATCAAATGCACAATCGCGTCTGCCAGATCATCGGTGTACGTCGGGTTGGCGACCTCATCCGTCACGACGCGCAGGGGTTTGCCTACGCCCGCCGCGTTCAGAATTGCCTGGATAAAATTCTTGCCCCCGTGCGCAAACAGCCACGCCGTCCGCACGATATAGTGGCGCGGCGTTGCACGGATGGCTGCTTGTTCGCCCACCCATTTGCTATAGCCGTAAGGGTTCGCGGGCTGCGTCGGGTCATACTCACGATAGACGGTTTCCGCTGTGCCGTCGAATACTTCGTTGCTGCTAACGTAGAGCATCGCCGCACCTGCCGCCGCCGCTGCCAGCGCGACATGCTGCGTCCCATAACCATTGATCAGTACGGCACGATCCGGGTCTTTGGCACAGCCATCGACATCTGTCCATGCGGCTGCATGTAACACGATGTCGGGGGCAGCGTGCGTGATGAAACCGTGCGCTGCCTGCCAGTCCGTCATATCGAAATGGCTGCGGTCAGCGGCGATGACGTAATGGTGTGGCTGCAACGCTTCTGCTAGACGCTTGCCGAGCCGCCCTTGTGCGCCCGTGATCAAGATACGCATGGTCTCACCGTCCTGCCGCACTCATGTAGATCTGTTCGCTTTGTGCCTGTGAACGCTCGAAGCCTGCCCAGACGGGGCTGAAGAAACGATTGTTCAGCTCGACCACCTCGCGCATGTCCGTGATCACTTCGATGACTTCTCGCCCCTGCGCCGCCTTGCGCCAGCCGATGTCCGTCAGGTTTGCTGAGCCTTTGAAGGCGATCAAGCCATCCACGATCAGCAGCTTCTGATGTGGGAACCACTGGCTGTCCTGAGTAAAGACGCGCGTTTGCAGGTGTGGTGCGTCATCAGCGTACGTCGTCAGTTCGCGGTACATCTCGTCACGCTTGATCCCTGAGATGATGCCGCGTATTGCTACTCGCTGCGCAGCCATCTTGATCACGCCGAGCAGAAACGCGCTGATGCCGAAAGTTGTGAAGTGGACGCAATGCTGTGCAGTGTTAAGCGCCTCGAGCAAGCCGCGCATCGGGGAGTAGTCCATTGTCTGCCCGGCGAGCGATGCTTTCGCTTTGCGCGCCACCAGCGCCAGGCGCTGCCCGTGCAGGATCGGGTCTGGATGTGTCAGCTTCAACCCGCGCCCTGAGAGATATTGCCCGACAGTGGGGTATTCATCCGTTGGTACGTAGGTGACGCCGCACACCGGACAGCGATAGGCAAAGCCATCCGGGATGCCCGTCAGCAGCGCGCAGCAGCGTTCGCAGACATATTCTGGCGGGGTATAGCGGAGCAGGGCATCCAGATCGAAGCTTTGCATCGGGCAATCCGAACGTTTGGGCAAATCATCATTCATTTATGCCAGAGTTACGCCACAAACGCAATATCAACCCGCCATCTGACGCAACCCGATACGTAGTTCCTCCGTATAATCAAGCAATACGAAAATGTGCTGCACAGGGTTCGATCGAGTCCGCTGTGCAGCGAGAGGCAGCAATGGCAAACATAATCGACACACTCATCACCATCATCTTCGGCTCTATCACCAATGTCAGCCGCACGATTGGCACGGTCACGGGTGGCTTGGAAGACTTCTTCTATGTCAAGATCAGCGGCTTGTCGTTCATCGTGCTGGGCGCGCGGCAGACGGGCAAGACGACACTGATCGAATGGCTGCGGCGCAATCTACACACCGTTGGCGACTTCGCACCAGAGCCGACCGCAGCCGGCGGCGATCTCGTCCCCAGTTTCTCCGCACCTGTCGACGACGGGCGTTACTTGAAGCTTAAGCCCAATCGTGATGTCGGCGGTGAATACGCCATGTGGGAAACCGACTGGGTCGAATTGTTCCGCGAGGCGAAACCGCGCGGCATCCTGCTGCTGGTCGATCATACCGATGTGGCGATGCACAAAGATGCGCTCAATTTCGTCTTGCAGATGATCGACGACGAACCGGAGGCATCGCGCCAGTTGAAAGCGCTGTTCGTGATCATCAACAAGCAGGACATATGGGGCGTGGATATGGCGATGGATGAGCTGGTCAGCCAGTATCGCAACGAGCAGAAGCGGATGCGGAGTCAGGCGGAGCGTGTGGGCTACAAATGGTCGTTCATGAGCGGCAGCGTCTTGACGGGTTCAGGTTTGTTCGAAGCGCTGCGCAAGTTCTTCAACACGATTCGTCCGAAGGCGAAATAAGTGACCCCACTGATCCTCGAATATGTCCTGACGGGCAAACAGCGCGGCTATAACTTTACGTCGCCCACGCAGGGTTATGATGAGGAGACGCTCAAGCGCATCTGGCGCAGCGCCATGCCGCGCGGGCAGGGCTGGGCGGAGTATGTGGGTGCGCGCTCGCTCAAATGCTTTCCACTCGATGAGCGCCGCCTGGTGCTGTCAGACGTTGTCGTGACGGATCAAACGGACGAAAGTGGGCGGCGTGGTATCCGGCGGGCAGAGGTGCGCGTGATGTTTGCCGAAGAATGCGCTGCCCATCTGCGCCAGCGATTGCGTAGCTACCCCGCGCAGGTCGAGCGAGACCTCTCGCGGCTGCCGACGCCAGGACAGTGGACGCAGGTCATCGGGCGCGTGATGCCGATGATGGGCAAAGGGCAGCAGCAGGTCATCCTGACACATCGCTACGACCGCGCCCAGTGGCAAGTCATGGAAGGCATCGTAATCAAGCTGGCGCTGGCGCTGCAAGTCGGGCTGAAGCGTTACAGCGGCGTTGTGCCGTTCACGACACTCACGCTTGACCCGCGCGAAGAGATGGCGTTGGTGGGTGTGCCATCCGGCAGCGCGACACTGGCGAACAGTGTTGAGCCGCTGGCGCTGCACTTCTGAAACAGCAAAACTCTCATATTGGCGTTAGCGCATTCACTATCAGTTGGTGCTACACTGATTCACAATCGCACCCCTGACCCAGGAGTATACGGTTGTGAAAACAAGGCTTTTTTTGCTCACCTCGATTGTGCTGCTGCTCAGCTTTTCGCTTGCTCAGGCGCAGGATGATTACGAGGTCGAACTCGATAGTAATCGCTGCCCGGTCGAACTGCCGGACGATTTTGATCTCGATGTGACGTGTTACACGCTGACACTGCCACAGGATCGCAGCGAGCCGGACGGTTTGCAGGTTGAGATCGCGATGGCGGTTGTCGAAGCGACTGGTGATGACCCCGCCGACGAGCCATTCTGGTATCTCGATGGGGGTCCCGGTGGGCATACGCTGGAAAACTGGCTAGGCTCTGTACCTTCCACTTTTGAACCATTCCTCGAAAATCACGACATTGTGCTGATGGACTATCGCGGCGTCGGCTATTCTGAGCCGAACCTGCGCTGCACCGAAACCAGCGAATACGAACTCGAAACGCTGGACGAGGACATCCCTGACGCGCAAGGCGTTGAGGAATACTTCGCCACGCTCGAAGAGTGCCGCCAACGTCTGACCGATGACGGCGTAATCCTCGATTTCTATGACAGCGCCACGATTGCGATGGATATCGTAGATGCGATGGAAGCGCTGGAATACGAACAGGTGAATTTCCTCGGCATTTCCTACGGGACGCGCCTGCTGCTGACCATCATGCGCGACTTCCCAGAAATCGTGCGCACGTCGATCATTGATGCTGTCGCGCCGCCACAAATCGACCAGGCGGAAGATTACCCGCGCATCTATACGCGCGTCTTCGACCAGTTGTTTGACTCGTGTGCGGCGGATGAGGTGTGTGACGCGCGCTATCCCGACCTGCGCGAAGTAACGTTCGATCTGGCACGCCAGTTAGACGAAGAACCCGCCGAATTTGAAGTGACGTTTGGCGACCCTGAAGAAACCTATGATGTCGTCTTTGACGGTGCGTCGCTGGTCAGCTTCCTGTTTAGCGCGCTCTACTCCGAGAGCATCATCCCGTCGCTGCCGCGCATCATCTATGCCGCTGCGGAAGGCGATTACCGTTTGCTGGCGTATGTGCAGGGCTTGTTCCTGGATGGCGACCGCACGTTTACCAACGGCATGTTGTGGGCGGTACGTTGCAATGAAGAGTTCCCGTTCCTCGACCTGAGCGAGGCAAAGGCGAATGCCGCCGAGTACCCGGAAATTGCCGAGTTCACGACGGTGGACGGATTGATCGATCTGGTGGCGCTGCAAGAGACCTGCGCGCTGTGGGTGCCAGAAGGCGCTGAGGACATCGAGAACGAGCCTGTGGAAAGTGACCTGCCGACGCTGGTGCTGAACGGGCAGTTTGATCCGGTGACACCGCCAGAATATGGCGAAGCGGCTGCGGAAACACTGCCGAACAGTTTTGTCTTCACGTTCCCGAGTCTGGCTCACGGCGCGACTCTGACGGGTGATGAGTGCGTAACCAGCATCGTGTTGAGCTTCATCGACGATCCGGAGACCGAGCCGGATGGCGACTGCATCGAGGACATGCGCATGGTGTTTGACGCGCTGCCGGAACGCATAGAGCTTGAAGAATTTGAAGATAACACGCAGCGGATCGAAGCAGTCTATCCGCAGGGCTGGCAGCCCGCTGGACAATCCGGCTATACCGCCGCGCCGTTCAGCCCGAACTTCCTCGGCTTCTTCCGCTATCCCAATGATGGCGGCGATTTCCTAGACGTGATCTACGACTTCTACAGCGCGGAACCGGATGACCGCGCCGAAAACGTGGAAGCGGGCAACGCCGAGTGGGAAATTTACCGCACGGAAGACGTGGAAAGTCCGGTGGTCGGGGTGGTGGTCATCGCGACGGCGCGCTTTGGCGGGGACGTGGTGACGATCCTGCTGACGACGGGAACGGACGAAGAGGCGGATCAGTTGACGGACGAACTGCTGCTTCCGATCCTCGAAGAAATCCGCGTGCGGCGGTAGAGAAGTGAATGTAAACGCCAGGACGCCAGGAGAATAGGTTTAACGCAGGGACGCAGAGGTGGAGAGACGCGGAGAAGAAAATTCTCTGCCATCTCTGTGTCTCTGCGTCCCTGCGTTAAAATTCTGGATGCT
>JANRJX010000150.1:0-7538 GCA_033763755.1 Chloroflexota bacterium | reverse complement strand
GGCATCCAGACGCTGATCGAACATGCTGTCCAAGCCAAAACGAAACCGCCAGCTTAAGGGCTGGCGGCACGGTCGGATTGATGTATCCGCTGATTGTGGTAAATCGAGGATACATCAGTCCGGCTGTGCTGTCCATCATTTTGTAGTACATAAAGGAAAGCACAACCATGCATACCAAACACCAGCCGCCGATTGTCCAGGCGGCACAATCCAACAGCACACTCGAAGCCTCGCTTGCTTATGCCGCGCTCGGTTTGAGCGTGCTACCGCTCAATGGCAAGCGTCCGGCGCTGACGAGCTGGGCGGCTTTTCAAAAGACCGCTGCCACCGCTGAGATCATCCGGGGCTGGAGCAGCACCGGGCTGCTTCAGAACGTCGGGCTTATCTGTGGCGCAGTCTCCGGTAATCTCGTCGCCCTCGATCTGGATGGCGCAGCCGGATATCCAGCCTTCGCCGCGACATTCCCGCACCTGACCAAGACCTTCACGGTCGCGACCGGCGGCGGGGTCGGACGGCATGTCTACTTCTATGCAGACAAGCTACCCGCCAGCCTCAAGGCGATGGGTACGCCAATTGGTCACCTTGAGCTGTGCGCCGAGGGGCGACAGGTGGTCGTGTCGCCCAGCATCCATCCCGTAACAGGCAGCGCCTATCGGGTTGAGAAGTCACTCGACATTCTGCGCGTCGCGGATCTGGATGAACTGTCGGCGTGGATCGGGTCGTTCAAACCTCGTGAGGCTGTGCCAGAGTGGAAACCGCCGCGAGTTTCAGCACCAGCAGGGCAAGGCAACCTCAATCCGCGACTGCTCGACGCCATTCGGGATGACCTGCTTAGTCAGGGTTTCAAGCCGCATGGCGAGTGGCTGCACGGGCGCTGCCTGCATCCGGAACGCCATCGCAACGGCGACCGCAATCCGTCCTTCGGGTTCAATATCGCCAGTGGCTACGGACACTGCTATGTCTGTGGCACGCTTTTGGCAAAGGACATCGCCGCGACCTTGAATGTCGATATAGCGAGCGTCGGTGGACTGTTCGAGAAGTCTGTGCAGCCAATGGTCTCGGCAGCTCGCAGCGCGATCCGCCAGCCCGCGCCACCGAGCGATGATCCGCCCACAGTCAATATGAGCTACAAGCTGCCCGATTGGCTGGCGCAGTATCTGGAGTGGGCGGGCGCGACAGGTAACCAAACGCCGATAGTGTTTCATCAGGCGGCGGGATTATGGCTGCTGGCGACGGCGGTCGGGCGCAGGCTGTATGGCGAAGCACCGTGGGGTGTCAAGCTCTACCCGAACCTGTACCTGATGCTGATCGCCGGGACGACGTTCTATCGTAAATCGACTGCTTACAAGCTGGCGGAAGGAGTCGCACGCGCCGCGATTCCCCATATGCTCATGCCCACACCCGGATCGCCGGAGCGCTTCCAAGAGGCGCTGGCAGGGCGGATGCCGGGCAACTACGACAAGCTCGCCCGTGAGCAGCAAGAGCGACTAACCAAAGCACAGCCCTTCGCCGCCCAGCGCGGACTGCTGAAGGACGAGGTCGCCGGGTTGTTCGGGGCGATCAACCGTAAGGACTACATGGTAGGCATGAAAGACCTGCTGATGGAACTTTACGACTGCCCGGATTATGTGGACAAGGACACGCAAACCGGGCTGAACATTGTCCAGAATGCCGCACTCTCGATCCTCGGTGTGACCACGCCTGCCAGTCTGTCGAGTGCAGTCAATGGCGGCGATTGGGACAATGGGCTGCTCATTCGCTTCGCGCTGCTGACGCCCGAACCGGACTACGCCGAACGTCCGGCATCGGCAAGCTTCCGTGCTGTGCCGGACAGCCTTATCAACGACCTGCGCAAGCTGCATGACCGCCTGCCGCAGCCAGAGCCGACCGACTTTGGGTTGGCAGCACCGGGCGCACTCCGACTGGAGGTACAGTGCTGGGCAGAATGTCAGGGGTACGGTGACTGGCTGCGCAAGCGCTGCGCTCCGAGCGGCGACACCGAACTGGACGAACGGCTGAAGGGCGTTTACGGGCGCATGCACGTCCAGGCATTCAAGCTGGCATCGCTCTTCGCCGCGTTAGATTGGTTTGGTACCAGCGCTGATGTGCCGACCGTGACGGTTGGACACTGGAGCGCGGGGCAAGCCATCGCCGAAGGCTGGCGGCAGTCGGCGCACCGCTTGCTGGAGCAGCTTGACCGCAGCGGGGAGGCAGTGCAGGAGAAGCGTCAGCAGGATCGCCTGCTGAACGCCATCCGCGGGGCGGGAGCAGGGGGTGTTGGCTTGCGTGACCTGTACCGCAATCTGAACTTCTCGGCGAAGCAGGCGCGGGGCTTGGCAAGCGACCTCGTGCGGGCAGGCTTGATCGAAGAGCGGCGCATGGAGCGTGCCGAATGGTTCATCGCCGTCGAACATGTCGGCGAGCAGGCATAACCCACCGACAAAACCGACACACCGACAACCGACGACAAACTGTCGGTATTGTCGGTTGTCGGTACTGTCAGTTGACTACCGACAAATCAGGAGAGTCACTGTGAACCACACCCAACGAGTTGCCCACGTTGCCCGGCAGCGGCGCAGTTTGACTAAAGCCGTGGTCCGAGAGGCAGTTGAGCGCTATCTGGCGGCACTGGCAGACGAGATCGCCAGCGGGGAATGGGTCGATATTCCTTACATTGGCAAAATTCAGGTTCAGCGGGAAGAAGGGAAAGGCTATGTGAGTGCCATCATGCCCGATGGCAGACGCGAGAGACGTCAGGTGAAGTCGCGGCTGCGAACGAAGATGCGGCTGAGCGAGCGATTCAGGCAGCGGTGCAGAGATGGGTAGCTGCGCGCAACCGCTCGATCACGCAGGCTTGAACAGCACTTGTTAAACAAAGAACGAGCGGGACAATGCCCGCTCGTTTTTCGAAAGCTATTTAGTTGTTCCGCTGTTTAGTATGCCAGTCGAGTGGCTGTACCAAGTTCTGTCCGTCCACTAACGCCCAACTGCCAGGGCAGTTCCGCAGCGGTCGGTGCTGGCTCCAGATGCCACGTCGTCTTCCACAACGTCGCCCCGTGTGACAGTTCGTGAGCCTCACCGATGACATAGTAGTTCGCATCATGTCCGGTTTGCGTTTCCTTGACACGAATGAGTGAACCAATCGTCAGCGCAAGCTGCTGAATATGGTGCTGCCCGCCCAATTTGCCGTGACTTTTGACCGTCAGAGACTGCACCATGCCTTTTGCCTTAGAACGACGATTACGCTCAAAATCAGCGATGTATTGTGCCTGCTCCAGGTTGTCGATGCTTGGCAGATTGAGGCGCATGGTACGACGACCGTAGTCGATGATGCTGCCGCTGTCTTTCGCCGTCGCTTCCATCTGGCTGTTATCCATGACGCTGCGTCCCTTGAGCTTCAGCCCGGTGATGATTGCGTCTTCCGTACCTGTGTTGACCAGCTTCAACTCAGCGCCGTTGGCAGTGGCTTCCAGTGTCATCGTGGCGTTACCCTGTTCATACACCACACCATCGAAGTACACGTTCAGTCCACCGATACGGCGTCCGGCACTGTCCTCAAACTTGACGTATAGTTCGCGCGTTTTGCCCGGTGGAACGGTAATCGCGCCGTCGCCTAAATCCCACAACACCTGATCAGCAAGGGCGCTGACGGTACGTGGATGGCAGACGACAGTGACTTCGTTCTTGAGGTGATCGAGCCCCGCGTGCATGTAGGACATTTCGGTCATCGTATCGTCGAAGGTCGCGACAGGCGAACCGCCTTGCAGAAGACGATGACGATTCCAGAAAACTGCCTTGCCATCTCGGGAGAAGAAGAAACGCCCGTGTTCGGCAGCGGTGATGTCACCGATAGCGCGATAAACATCAAACGTGTTCTTCTTGGCGTTGCTCATGCCGCCGTCAATACCCCAGTTATCGGCAGCGACTGACAAGACCATCTTGCCCTCGTCCAGTTCGCTGTACGCAGTGGTATCCGCAATGAACATTGTCGTCCCCACTTCGCTGTTCCCTGTCCGCCCCAAAATCCATGCTTTGTTCAAGCCAGGCGGTAACACGACTTCCTTGATCAACTCAGCAATGATCTGGTCTGTACGTCTTCCCTGTTGCAGTGCAAGTTTGGTTTCTGCGGCTTTTAGGAACTGCATTGCGCCCGCGGCGATAATCTCTACCGTTCGCTTTCCTGCTTTGCTGATCTCTGGCTCAATGCTTTCAATCCAGCCTAACCAGTGGGTGCGCGTGGTGGTACCATCATTGCTCTGAATGCGAATCGGTCGTTGTGGAACAGTCAATCCAACAAGTGGACTTGTACTGTTGTCTGGCGAAAACAGCCTGTCTTCATTCTTCAACGTGAGTTTCAAGACCGAGTTATCAGCAATGTCTTGATAGACCTCTTGTATCCCCAATCCCCACATTACTGAGATCACACGGGCTGTCACATCTTCATGTGAATCGCCATAATCTCCGTCACGGTTCCAATCTATCGAAATATTCCAAGTTGTAGCCATATTCTTCTCCTTAATTATTACGTGTTATTGTTTGTACAGCCGGTAAATAAGTCCAATCAGGATCGCTTCCCGCCTGAGATGAGACACAAGTTATCTCACTACCATCAACTCGCATGATAAAAACATTACGCCCTCGGGGTCCTGTAGGTAGTATAGGTCCACGGTCAAAAGCCAGAAAGCTGCCATCTGGGCTATAGGTTGGGTTAAAGTCACTGAAATCGTCTGTGTTGGTGACTTGCACAACATCACTGCCATCAGCATTCATAGTGTAGATTCCCCATAAACCACTACGAGAGCTGGTAAATGCGATCCGTTCACCCCCTGGACTCCAGGCAGGATCGTAACTTTGTTCAGGTGCATTCGTGAGTTGGGTGATGGGACAATTCGTTTCATCGCACGTTATCGGTACACGAAACACTTCAAGCCCATCACCATCGGACATCACAAATGCAATTGTGTCCCCATTTGGACTCCATGCAGGTTGGGTGGGCACAGATGTTTCATTAATACGTTCTATAGGTAATAATCTGCGCGTGCCAGTCGACAGCGTGAGTATGTACAAGCCAGAAGGTTGCCCTCGATATTGATACACAATTTGTGTTCCATCAGGACTCCAAGACGGAAATCGACCGTCAGCAATCTGAGTGACTTCCCAGGAAAGTGTGTTGAGCAAATGAACACCAAATTCACCAAAAACGAGTTGGCTACCGCTGACTGGACTCCAATCTGCGTCGTCCATGACGTTGATAGGGGAGCGCGTGACATAGTCCAGCGTGTCCAAATCGAGGATAGTCATCTCGCCGTCGTTTGCGAATGCTAGTCGCCCGTTGTAGCGTCCGGTAATACCGTTTTCGAGCAAGCAGTTTTTGTCGATGGCGACCTGCGTTTCGAGCGCCGCACGAGCAACCGCGCGACCTTCTGCTTCACCCCGCATCACCGTTTGCCACATGAAGACCAGTAGCCATAGCAACAAGAGAGCTAATGCCAAGGTGTAGTACCAGCGCCAATGTAAACTTAGCTGCATCTGCTTGTATCTTGTCATCTAAACCCTGCCAATCTGTTTAATACACATCGCTGAAAATCAACAGGTGAACTCCCCGATGGTAGTTCCAGTGTACATTGAATAATTGCTTGAACACGTGCATCATCTGATTCAAGACCAAAATGATCAAGAAAACCTCCACCTCCACCTATGGTGTATTCTGAGATATTTTGAACGTCACTACCTAAGTAACCGTCACGCCCCACTTGTTCTTGGCGAACGCCAGCTATCCACAGAACACCATCGCCCATGTTATTGGTAATGATCAGATTGTTTACCCTATTTTCGTCTAGAAGCGCACTTCCCTCAAGCTCGCCGTTTGTTAGAGTGCCTTGAATGAGAACAACATTTTGGAAATTTGTTGATGAATTTGCAACAACATTATCAGCCAAAACAGTTCCTAAACTATGCGAAATTATGGAGTATGAACTATCAGGGGTTTCCTGAGAATAGAGAGATAAAGCAACACCTAAATCTGCACCTTGTTCTGCCGTTTGTGTCGCACCAAGTGTCGATGCCCAGTCTACCCCAACGATGATAGGGCGTTGATCTGGTGGTAAATGTGCCCATTGTGCCTCGTAATTCTGGTAAAATGTCGCATATACATCATCTGGATTTGGCACATTTGTCCCATGCATTAGGATTATGATTGGACGACCATTTGCTAGTGCTGCGTCTGGTAATTGATTAAGAATGTCTTGTTCACTTGACAAAGGTGTAACGTCAATTACCACGAGATCAGGGAAAGCTTTTGCATACTCAAATGAATCACGAAGCCCACCAAGTGCAATGGCTGGGCCAACTGGAAGACCATCACGAAGTCCTTCCGCGATTACCAAGTCTAGCAAGTCCACTGTGTCAATGTTTCCAAGTTGTGCAAGGTCAGGGCGAAATTCGAGAATCCATTGCCTAAACCTTTCTTCAGAGCTTCCCTCCGAGTCCGGATTAAGAATTTCTGCCCACTCATTATAAAAAGCGTTCATAGCAACGGTTTCGTCTGGGTCGGGTACTTCATCTCGGTGCAAGGCTGTTGGGGGTTTGCGCAAGCTGCGAATGCTCTTGAGATCATCGTTGTCTAATTCGATGTCTTGACCTTTGATGAATTGCATCCCACGTTTGAAATCTCCGTGCCGCTTCTCGGACTTTTCAACCATCCATCCACTATGATTCAAGACTCGCAGCACCTTGCGTGCCTCTGGATCTGCCAGCCAGTGCAGGTTTTTACCTACAGGCTCAAGCGACTCGCCGCGCCGAACACCTTTGGCAGTCTGAACAGTCGGGCGAAAATCGCTTTGCAGCGGTCTGTTACCTGCGACACTAGAAGCACTCGCTGCTGATGGCGGTTTGATTGGTTTTACGGCTTGTACTGACGCTGGTTTGCCACCTGTCACAGCAGGCTTTACGGGTGTTGTCTCTTGTGGCGACCGTGTAGGTGAAACAGGCTTTGTCGGGCTTGCGGGAACGGTGCCTGATTTGGCGTTGGAGTTACCCACCGATGGTTTTGTATTTGTTGATTTGTTATTCGATTTTTTTGCCACAATATCTTTCTTATTTTTTCTATGGCGGGGCAGCCGCATGAACACGGCTGCCCAATAATGTAAGTATGGGTGAAGGCTAAATCACGCCCCAGGCGGGTGCTGTGCCAATGGCGGGTTTCAGACGCGCCATAAACATAACCGCCTTGCCCGTCTCAATCATCGGCTGGTAGCTCTCGATGAGGTACTCACCACTGAAACGTGGGTTGCCTGTAGTTGGCGGGGCGTTCACCCCCACATCGACTTGCAGCGTCACCTGCGTGCCCGCGGCAAACGCGCCGTTGATGACCGGATGCGTCCCCACCGTTGCGGTGATCGTGACATAGCCACGAATAGTGACGGGGGCATTCAATTGCCCGTTGATGAAGCGGTGCGCAGCATCGCCAAAACCTGTCACGTCATGCTGGTCTTGCGCCAGCGGAATATCGACACTGATGATGTCGCCGTTATTGAATG
>JANRJX010000149.1:0-93538 GCA_033763755.1 Chloroflexota bacterium | reverse complement strand
ATCGCCGCTTCGATGATCATCGCCGGGATGCCCTTCTTGCTAAAGGCGTCGCGCAGTTCCACATACAACGCCTGATCTTCCTGGCGCTTGATCTTGCGCGCTTCCAGATCATTCTTGCGCTTGCGCTGGTCATCGAGCGTCTTCAGTGAAGTGCTACGAACGGCGATAAACTTCTTCAGACAACCATTGAAGTAAAGAGAGGCGACCCCAACTGGATCGCCTCTCTTATGTTGCAACTATCTGAACGCACTCACCCTAGCGCTGCATCACCGCACCAAGCGTGATGCACGGCAGACAGGCATTGTTGCGCACAATCGCGAACGCTGCCTGCGGGTCCGCACCCGTCGTCGTCGAATCGACGTTCCAGATGATCATCAGGCGCACGCGGCGGCTGTTACGCGCCAGCGTCGCTGCCTGTGCCAGCCATTCCGCCTGCTCTTGCAGCGTGTTGCCGTTGCCCCAGTCAAAGCCAGCGGGCAGCGAACCGTAACCTTCGGGCGTGATGTATCCGAGTTCGGTGAAGCACAACTGCTTGTTCGGGAACACGCCCGCGTACAGGTTGACCATGCTCGTGTAGTAACGCGAGTAGTGCCCACTGCTTCCACGCGGGTCGCCGCTGGTCGCGCTCGGCGGCAAAATGCCTTCGTTGTAGTGGATGCCCACGCAGTCCATGAACTGCGCTGCGCCTGCCTGCGCCATCTGCTGGATGAACACGTTGTCGTCGCAGCCCTGCGCCGTGCAGCGGTTGCCGAAGAAGCCCGTCGGCGCGGGCGCGCCGCTGACGACCAGCACGTTCGGGTTGGCGCGCTTGATCGCCTGGAACGCCGCGCTCAACATCTGCGTGTAGTTCTGACCGCTGATCTGCCCGGCGGGCCACTGACGGTCGATGTTCGGCTCATTCCACACTTCGATGCCGTCGGGGTTCAGCCGGGCGACATCCGCCAGGAAGTTGGCGAAGTTCTGGTAGTACTGCGTCGGGTTCGCTGCCAGCTGCGCCGGATTGCCAACCACACCGAGCAGAATCTTGAAGCCCCGGCTGCGCGCCTGGTCAATTGCGCCCTGCGCAATGCTCGCCGGATCGCCCTGATTCCAGACGATCTGGATTTTCGCCCAGGTCATGCCCGCGCCGCGCATCTGGTCGGGGAACTGGAAGCCGAAGACATGACCGCCGAGTTCAAAGCCTGCGGGGTTGGCGGGCGGTGGCACGGTCGGTTGTCCGGGTGCTGGCGTGGCGGGCGGTGGCGTCGTGCCGGGCGCAGGGATGCGCAAGACCTGCCCGACGAAGATACGATTCGGGTTGGTGATGCCGTTCGCCGACGCAATCGACTGTACGCTCACGTTGAAGCGCCGCGCAATCGCCGCCAGTGTATCGCCGCGCACAACCGTGTAGGTCGTCACGCCGCCGCCGGGCGGAGGTGTCGGCGGTGCGGGGGGCGGTGTGCCGGGGAGCGGTGTTGCAGGCGGCGGCACTGTGCCACCCGCCGGGATGACGAGCCGCTGACCGACGAAGATCAGGTTGGGATTGCTGATGCCGTTTGCCTGCTGGATCGCCTGCATCGAGACGCCGTAGCGCAGCGAAATGCGGAACAGGTTCTCACCGGGCTGGACGACGTGGATGACCTGCCCCTGCTGCTGCGCGGTCACGACAGGAACGATCGTCAATGCCAGCAACGCCAGCAAGACGAGGACAAAAATCCGACGCATAAAACAGACTCCTTTATTTCACAGGCGAAGGTGTTGCTTAAATTCATACTCGAACAGGGGACTCAACTCCTTGAGGCAAAGGGCTGAAGCCCCTTGTTCGAGACATTCACGGTGTTGCTTAAGGACGCACGATACGCAGCACCTGCCCCACGACAATGCGGTTGGGGTTGACGATGCCGTTATTCACCTGGATCGACTGGACCGTTACGCCATAGCGCAGCGCAATACGGAACAGGGTATCCCCTGGCTGCACCGTGTAGTTGATGACCTGTGGGCGCGGCGCGGGGACGTTCAGCGTTTGCCCGATGGTGATGCGGTTGGCGTTTGGCAGACCGTTCAGCGCGATCAGGTTTTGCACGGTGGTGTTAAAGCGGCGCGCAATCGACGCCAGCGTGTCACCGGGCTGGACGACATACGTCGTCAGCGAGCCGGGCGGCGGCGCAGCCACCGGAATGACCAATTGCTGACCGACGAACAGCCGTGTCGTCACCGTCAGGTTATTGGCGGCAGCGAGCGCGTCCACCGTCACGCCATAACGCGCGGCAATCGAGGTGAGCGAATCGCCAGGCTGAACGATGTAGGTAGTAGCACCCTGCTGGGCGAACGCAGGCAGCGCCGCCAGAGCCACGAACACGACGAGACTGAAGATGAGCAACAAGCGACGCATAGCTTTACCTCTTCCCGTGTGAATATATGCGCACATTCTAACACGATTTGTACAAACGCGAATGTGTCGCGACAGCGTAAATCAGCCTTCCGGCGGCTTGCTTTCCTGCGTGATGCGCGCACCACCCAGCGGCGCGAAATAGAGCACGTACTGCCGCTCCATCGGAATTTCCGCGTAATTGGGCGAAATCTGCGGCGGCAGCAGGATGAAATAGATGCGCAGCAGGTTAAGTGTGTGCGCGTCGCCTGCTTCGATAAAGAAGGCATATGGACGCACTGGCGATAAATCTGCCAGCAGGCGATGCGTGACTTCAGCGGGCGTCAGCGCCCCCAGCCGCATGTCCGGGCGCAGGAACTCCAGGAAATGCCCCGGCACAAAGGTATCGCTCTCCGGCTCACCAATGATGAAGACCATGGTATCCGGCGGCAGTTCTGCCGCTCGCAGCGCCACATCCACCCCGTCACCGTACGCCTTCAACTGGCGATTCTGCACGTTGAAGCGCTCGATATGCGGGCCGAAGTAGTAGGCAAGTTGCACCGCGCCCAGAATCGGGATTGCCAGCACCATCGCCCAGCGCAGCGCGCCAGCCACTGTCCGGTTGCTAGTCCGCGCGTTCAGCAGCAGCACCGTCTCGCGCAAGCCAATCGCCATCAGCAGCGCCAGCGCGGGCATGGCGATGACGTAGCGCGCCGCGACCGTCGAAACGGTCAGCAATGCATTGCCCGCGCTCACACCCAGCACCCAGATCAGCAGTACAAACGCCGAACGTCGCGGGCGCAGCAGCACAAATCCCGCGCCCAACAGCAGCAGCGGTACCATACCGGGCAGCACCAGCCCCACATCGCCGCCGTAGTAGGCAGCGGTTTCCGGGCGGTTAACGTAAATCAGCAGCGTCGCTAGCACATGGTTGACCAGCCACTCAGAGGATTGCACGCCAGAAAGGATATTCTGGATCACCGCCGGGTCCAGCCGCGATTGATCCAGCCGTCCCGCCAGCGTCGCGCCGGACATGCTGAAGACGTAATAGACAGGCAGCGCGATCAGCAGCGTGGTATTGAACAGGACGACAAAGCCACCCGCACGCGCACGGAACAGCGCACGCTGTGTTATGAACAGCCAGCCCCCCCAGACGATCGCCAGCACGAGAAAGAGCAGCCGTCCCGCCTCGAAGAAGTAGTGCGTCATGCCGAGCGCCGTGCCTGCCAGCGCCCAGTCGAGGCGGCGGTTGTAGCGCAGCCCGCGCGCGATCCATGCCAGCGCCAGCGTGCCGGGCAGCGCATCCACCAGATTGAGCAGCGCCAGTCGGCTGAAATGGATGT
The DNA here is from genome assembly GCA_033763755.1 of Chloroflexota bacterium. Taxonomy (GTDB): domain Bacteria; phylum Chloroflexota; class Anaerolineae; order Aggregatilineales; family Phototrophicaceae; genus Flexifilum. Next base: position 89,848 of record JANRJX010000149.1, on the reverse strand, counting down.
GCGGCGGGAAGAACGCCAGCAGCAGCGCCGCGATCACCGCCGTCTGACGGTCGAAGAGATGCCGCGCCAACGCGTACAACGCCACGACCGTCAGTGCGCCGGTCACGCTGCTGGCGAGCCGCAGCCCGTAGAAGTTGCGCCCGAAAATTTCGACAGACGCTGCCTCCACATACGGGAACAGCGACGTGAATGGGAAGACGTTCGACATCGGGCGTAACAGCTCGTAATCCTGTCGTCCCCAGAACGCACGGATGCCATCCACCCAGGGGGTTTCATCCACCAGTGTGCGCACCAGCGCATCAAGCGCCACCACGCGCGGGATGAGCGCTACGACAAAGATCGCCGCAATCACCAGCCATTCGCCCGCGCCGATGGCGCCTTCCTGCGAGTGCCCACGCCAGCCGCCGCTCATGCCATAGAGAATTGCGCCGACGCCACCGACGAACAGCGCGAACTGGATGTGATAATGGATGAAATCCAGCGCGGGCGGGAAAAAGCGCATGGCGTTGTTTTCCGCCAGCACCAGCAGCAGCAGTACGCCAATGCCCACCCAGCGCCAGCGCACCTGATGAGACTTTAAACCCTCATCCTCCAACCCCTTCTCCATGAGGGAGAAGGGGGGAACACGCTGGAAGCCACTTGCTCTGATGGAGAGGGGTTTGGGGGGAAGCTTACTCAGCCAGAGCAGCACCACGCCCGCGACGATCGCGATCAGCGCCAGCAGCAGGTGTGTGTTGCCGTACTGTGGATGGAGCAAGACCGCTGCCGCGCTCATGCACACAATGGCTGCCAACACGCGCCAGCGTCGGGTGAGCGGTGAGGGAGAAGTCATGATATCCGGCTGCGTCATCGGTTCATGCAACTTGTGCTTAAGTTCCGGCGTATACTCATCATGTGCATTGTGGCACACATTCGTGATTTATGGAAAGAGACGGCATCGTGAACAAAGCACTGCGCCTGTTCCTCGTCCTGATGATAGCGCTGGCGAGCCTGACGGCTCCGGCGCTGGCGGTGTCGCCAGATGATCTGAACGCGCTGGCGGCGTACTTCCCCTCCAAGGCTCCTCTGCTCATCAGCTTTCGCACAGATCCGGCATATGTCGAAACGTTTGACAGCCTGATCGCTCGCATCAACGCTGCCATCCCAACCGCCGACGTTCCGGCGCTATCGGTCGGGCTGGATATGGCAATTGGCAACATTATCCCGGACGCCAGCTTTGAGGAAGACGTGCGTCCTTGGCTGGGCGATGTCGGGTCGCTCGGCGTGATCTCGTTCCCGGAAACAACAAGTACAACCCTGCCCAGCGATGAACAGCCGTTGTCGGTGATTGCGCTCAGCGTGACCGACCGCGAGGCGGCGGAAACGTTCTGGGAGACGGCGCTTGCCGCTGCTGACTTCAAGACTGAAACGGACGGTGATTACACGGTGTACGAACCGCGCGAACCTGAGATGATGGACACGCCGTTCTACATCGCGGTCGGTGATGACGTGATGTTCTTTGCCAACACGCGCGATACGCTGCCGCTGAGCGTCAATGGCGCAGGCTCGCTGGGCGCAACCGAGGCATTCGGCGACGCGCTGGCGCTGCTGCCGGAAAGCGACTACAACATCACGTTCTATGTCGATATTGCTCCCGTGCTGGAGAATGCCATCAACGACCCGATGACGGCGGCCTCGCTTGGCGCGTTCACGGCGCTGCTGCAAAGCTATCCGTCAATTGCGGGCGGTGCGACGATTCTCGATGAGCGTTCGTTCGTCATCGATATTGCCGTTCCCGTCCAGGAAATCATTGACGAAGCGGCGGACCTGGGGCTAAACCTGGAACCGAATGCACCGCTTGACCCGGCATTCCTGGAGCGCGTTCCCAGCGGGACACCGTTCGTCATTCACGGCAGTGACTTGCAGCGCAGTTATGAACAGCTCATCGCGCAGCTGCGTTTACAGGCGGAAAATGGCGCGCCCGGCGCGACCCCAACCGAAGACCTGGAAGACCAGCTTGACCAGTTCGCGCTCGGCTTCAACCTGCTGACGGGTGTCGATTTTGAAGATGAACTGCTGCCCGCGCTCACAGGTGATTACGTGCTGTACATGGGGCTGAACCCGGCGCTGGCAGATGCCGATGGCTTCCGCGCGATCTCGGAAATCCTGCCTGTCGAGTTTGGTGCGGTCTTCAGCGTGGAGGATGAAGCGGTACTGCAAGAACTGTTCGAGAGCCTGAGCGAGCGCCTGCCAGAACTGGCGGAGCAGGGCAGCAACGACTTCACGACGATCACCGTCGAGACAGAAGAGATTGCGGGCGTTGAAGCGCTGGTCATCAATATTGACGATGAGAACACCGGCTTCCCGGTTGAACTGGTGCTTGCTGCCGATGACGAAGTGCTGTTCCTCGGTACGCGCGCATCCGCGCAGGCGTCACTCAGCCCCGATGGATCGCTGCTGGATGACCCCGGCTATGCCGATGCGCTGCTGTATCAGGTGGATGAGCCGCGTCAGTGGCTGTACATGGCGAGCGCCGGACTCGAACCGCTGCTCAACGTCTTTGAAGTTCAGGGCGGCAGCATCATGGGGCAGCGCGATGCCGAAAATTTCGCAGGTTTCCTGTCGCTGTTGAGCAGCGCCACCATCAGCACAGGCTACGAAGACGGCGTGCAGTACAGCCGTCTGGTGTGGACACTGCCAGAATAGAATTCACCTCACCCGCATCAAATCCACCAGCAGCGAGTTGCTCCCCTCTCCGTAAACGGAGAGGGGACGGGGGTGAGGTCAATTGCTTCGTAATCCTGCCCCTACCAAATCCAAACGTTTGTTTGAAATCCTGTGCTTGCATCAAAATCGTAATATAGAGATGATAGAGTAAGCACATGAGTACTTCTGGATTGAGGCAAGCGCGTGGCAACTTCGCTCATCGGGCAAACGCTCGGCAAAACGCAGATTGTAGGACTGCTTGGTCGCGGCGGCATGGCGACCGTCTACAAAGGCTATCAGGCAGATATTGATCGGCATGTCGCGGTCAAGGTGCTGCCGCCTCAGCCAGAGCAGGACAAGGCATTCATCGAACGCTTCAAGCTGGAGGCGCGCACGATTGCCCGGTTGCAGCACCCGCATATCCTGCCGCTGTACGACTATGGCGATGAGAACGGGGTGCTGTACCTCGTCACCGCGTTTGCGACGGGGGGCTCTCTTGACGACATCATCAAGAAAGAGCGCCTCTCGCTGACGCAGATCGAACGCATCCTGCGCCAGGTAACGACCGCGCTCGATTACGCCCACCGTCAGGGCATCATCCACCGCGACATCAAGCCGGGCAACATCCTGCTCGATAACGAAGGCAACGCGCTGTTGGCGGACTTTGGCATCGTCAAGCTGCTGACGGGCGCGAACACCACCTCTGGCAATCTGACGAATGCCTCCTCGGTCGTCGGCACACCCGCGTACATGGCTCCCGAACAGGCGAACGGCTTGCCTGTGGACGGGCGCACGGATATTTATGCGCTTGGCGTCGTCACCTACGAAATGCTCACGGGCAGACAGCCGTTCTCCGCCGAAACGCCGCTGCAACTGCTCATCAAGCATCTGACAGAGCCGCCGCCACACCTGAGCGCGATGATAGCGGATACGCCGCCCGCGCTCGATCTGGTCTTGCAGCGGGCGCTGGCGAAAAGCGCCGATGATCGCTACCAGACGGCGGCAGGCTTTGCCGATGCGTTTGCCCAGGCGATCAGCAATGCCGACACTGGCACGCTCAAACTGCCGCAGCAGCGCACGACGGGCAGCACCCCCGCTTCGACGGCTGCGTCATCCGCGCCGCAAACGGCGGCAGTATCCGGTGTGGTGCAGCCCCCCGTTACCGGGTCAACGAAAGTCTTCCCGACCGACGGCGGCGGCACGATCACCGTCGTCGCGCCGCGCACCCCTGCTTGGCTGATGACGCTGCTGGTTGTGTTCCTGGGGCTGGTGGCGCTGGCAGTTGTGTTCCTGGCACTCGTGACGGTCAATAACAACAACCGCGAGACGACACAGCCAACCAGTGTTGTCATCGCGACCGCAACCGCTGCTGCACCACCGACGGCTGTGGTCGCCGTGCTGCCGACTGCCGACGCCAACCAGTTCGGCAGTGCCAACTTCGCCAACAATGATGCACTCGGCGATACGGTGAACATCCGCGTCGAAAACCTTGCGCCGCTGCCAGAAGGCGAACATTATGCCGTCTGGCTGCTGAATGAGGCGGAAGAGCGTCTGCTGCTGCTCGGCATCGTCAATATCGATACCTTTGGCGAAGGGCAGTTGACCTACACCGACCCGGAGGGCGCGCTGCTCCCCGCGCTCTACAACCAGGTCATCGTGACGCGCGAAACCGAACAGGTGGAAGCGCCGAGCGACACTATCGTCTATGCGGGCAGCGTCCCTGCCGCCGTGACGACTGCACTCAGCCAGATCGCCTGGGAATCGCCTGACGGCATTAACGGGGACAGTCTGCTGCGGGGCGCCCTGACGGAGGCGCGTATCGCTCGCCAGCACACGGGTTACGCTGCCAACGCCAACAATCTGGCAGGCTTGCAGCAGCATGCCGAACACAGCATCAACATTTATCTGGGAACGCGCGATGACCTGGACAACAGCGGGCGCGGCGAAAACCCCGGGCGCGGCATTGGGTTGACGTTCTTCCTGGAGCGCATCGAAGCCCAACTCAATGCGGCGAATGTGGCAGCGGCGGGCAATGCGGAAGTCGAACTGCAACTGGAGTACATGCGCGTGTGTGTGGCAAACGTGCGCGGTTGGATGAATGAGACGATTGCACTGGAACGCGGCTGGATTGGCGCGACCGACTTTGAGGCGACCGCCGCTGAGCGCGAACAATCGACCACGATCGCCAGTCAGGTGATGGAAGGCTTCGACCTGAACGGCAACGGCGTTGTCGAGTTGTTTGAAGGCGAATGTGGGCTGGAACAGATCGGTGAATCAGTCATTCTGCTCGGCAATATGACGCTGCGCGGCGTGGAGGGCGGATGACGCAGCGCCGCCTGTCCATACTGATCATCTGCCTGCTGTTCGCTGCTGCTTGTACGCCGACCTCAACGAACGAAGAGGCGACGCGGCTCGCGCCAACGCTGCCACCGCTGACCTGGCAGACTCCCGGCGAGCCGATCACGGTCGATAACGTCGCGCAGATGCAGGCGCTTGGGTGGCTGACGCAGGTCGATACCCCCAGCACGCTCATGGACTTCGCGGTTGCGCCGGACGCCACCCGGCTGGCAGCGATCAGCAACACGCAGATCATCGCCTGGGATCTCATCAGCGGTGAGACCGTGTTCGCCAGCGGGCGCGGCGATGTCAGCCAGTTGTACTATGCACCGGACAAGACCGAAATCTACGGCATCAATCCCGCTGGCGAAGTTATCGTCTTTGACGCGGAGACGGGCGGCATTATCACCGCTTTCCAGGGGCATCCCGCCTATTTCGGGTCTGCCGCCTACCATCCTGACGATGGCTGGCTGGCGCTCGGCGGCGTGGATGGCTCGGTTAAAGTCTGGGACCCACTGGAACGGACGGCACTGGCGACCCTCGAGGCACACGAGCAGGCGGTCACTGCGCTGGCGCTGTCGCCGGATGGCGCGGCGCTGGTGACGACCAGTCCCGATAACACCGTGCGGCTGTGGGACTGGCGCGGGCGGGCGCTGCTTCAGGAGTGGGCGCTTGGCGAACAAGCTGCCCAGCGGCTCGCCTTCGCTCAGGATCGGGTGGCGGCGGGCGTGGAGAATGGCGCGCTGCTGTGGGCGGCGGGCGATGGCGCGGCGTTGCAGCGCTTTGTCACGGATCGCGGTGGCGCGACCAGCATCTTGCAGTTTTCGCCCGACGGACGTTATCTGCTCGGCGGCAGCCGGGCAATCGGGATGCGGCTGTGGCGCATGGACGACTATTCGCTGCTGACCACGCTGCCGGATGTGGACGGGGCGAGCGCTTCGGCGCGCTTCTCGCCGGAGGGTGATTTGCTGGTGACGGCGGCGGTCGGTGTGCCGGTCCTGCTCTGGAACCTGACGCAGGTCACAGGCGATACGATTGCGCGTGCCGAACTGCCGATTGGTTTCAACGAAATTCTGAATGTCGAATGGACGAGCGACGGGCGGCTGCTGCTGTTCTTCGATGCGCGCGGCACGATTGCCGTGTGGGGCATCCCGCAGGCAGCACCAACAGCTACCCCTCCAGCACAGCCGCCAGCCTGAAGTATGGCATCAGCGCCGGGTCGCGGAATGTCAGAATGTCGGCAATGCGTTCACCGCGAAACGTCACCACCTGTATCCCGTAAGCAGCGTGGACGCCCGGCGTGTCTGACTGGCGATACAGCCCGAACGCGATCTGCCGATTAGCACGGGTGGGCAGCAGCCGCCAGCGCCCGTGCGCCTGCCCCGCGAAGATCGTCTTTGCTGTCAAGTCGCGTATTGTCGCCGCGCCGCGATACCACGACGGGATCGGTGGCATTGAGAACGTCGCGTCATCGTGCAGCAGCCGCACCAGCCCGTCAATATCGGCGCTTTCCCACGCGCGCACGTAACGTTCCAGCAGCGCCGCATCCCCGTTCGCATCCATGTGGGTGTCATCGCCCGCGCGTTCGGCAAGCGTCGCCCGCGCGCGGTGCAGCGCACTCTTGACAGCAGCGACTGACATGTCCAGCAGCGTCGCCACCTCGCTCGCCTGCCATTCCAGCACATCGCGCAAAATCAGCACGGCGCGCTGGCGCGGCGGCAGCACTTGCAGCGCGACGATGAACGCCAACCGGGTATGCTCCTGCCGAATGACCGACTCTTCACTGATCGTATCCAGCGCATAGTCCGGATACGGCTGCAACCAGATCGGCTCCATCACCGACGCGGGAATGGGTAGATCGAGCGCGCGGGCGTCATCTTCCAGCGTCATCGGCACAAAGCGGCGCGGCTGTTTGCGCAGCGCATCCAGGCAGGTATTCGTGGCGATCTTGTACAGCCAGGCGCGCAGCGAGGCGCGCCCTTCATAAGTCATGCGCCCGCGCCACGCCTTCAGGAACGTCTCCTGCACCATGTCTTCGGCATCGTGTAGGGACCCGACCATACGGTAGCAATGCATGTGCAGTTCGTGGCGATGCTGCTCGACCAGCGCCTCGAAGGACTGTTGATCCAGATCGGTCAGGGCGTCCATCTTTTCACCGTATCTTGTGACAACGCACAGGCGCAACTGTAGCGACTATTCGCGCCGACCGCACCCTTTGCAGTCGTTGTTACGTCATATTTGTGTGCTTGATGATGAAGAGGAGACGATTCATGACGACAGCGACCGATGGAAAAGCTACCAGCAGCCGCAGCACGTTCAAGATGGGTGTCGGCGTTAGCGTCAGTATCAGCGCCAGACCGGAGCGAATATGGGCGCTGCTGACCAACACGCATGAGTTTCCGCGCTGGAATACGACCGTCCAGAGCATCGAGGGTAACATCGCGCTGGGGCAGACCATCCAGCTCAAGACGACGGCTACGCCAGAACGCACCTTCAAGTTGCGCGTCACCGAGTTTACACCCAACAGTCGGATGGTTTGGCAGGATGGCGCTGCACCGATGTTCAAGGGCACGCGGACATATACGCTGACACCGCGCAGCGATGGCACGACGGATTTCACGATGACAGAAGTCTTCGCCGGGCTGATGCTGCCAATGATCGGCGGCTCGCTGCCGGACTTTCGTCCGACCTTCGAGCGCTATGCCGCTGACCTGAAGCGTGAGGCGGAAAAAGGCGCATAAGCGCGACACAATAAATCTATGCTATCTTGAAACGTGATTGAACTTACAGGTTGTCAGTAAGCTGAAAGCGAGGCTCGAAACGACGATGACAGATTTTGTCGCACGCGGCAGCGGTACGAAAGACGACCCCTGGGTGCTGCAAACCCCGCCGCTGACCTCCGAATACACGCTGCACAAAGACGAGGCGGCGAACCCGCCGATCCTCGTCTGCACGGTCGGCAAAACAGTCCTGCATTACGATCTGCGCTGCATTGAAGAACTGCACGCCATGCTGAAAGCGCACGGCGACTGGATGGAACTGGGCAGTGCCGATGAGCAGAAGCCTGCCAAAGACGGCACAGTCGAGGCATGGGGGCGTTCGCCGGACAATCCTCGCGGCGGTTGGTACGGACTGAAGAAGGGGCTGCGCGGTCGCTTTGGCATGTACATTCCGCCGCTGCTGGAACGGCTGGGACTGGCAGAAGTCGAACATAACCCTAAAGGCAACCGGATGCGTGCGAAGTAAGCTTAATCGTCCAGCATGAAGGTTTCGCTCTGGGCAACAGGCAGCCGCAGTTCGACGGATGTGCCTTTGCCTGGGGCGCTCTGGATGTCAACACTGCCTTTGTGCTGCTGGGCGATGATCTTGACCATCGTCAAGCCCAAGCCTGCGCCGCCTGTCTCGGTGCTGCGCGCTTTGTCCGCACGGTAGAAGCGCTCAAAGACATAGGGCAGGTCGTCCGCCGCAATACCCACGCCGTCATCGCGCACAATGAACGACACAAACTTGGCATCTGCCGTCAACTGCGCGCTCAGGCAGACGCTGCCACCGGCTGGTGTGTAACGAAACGCATTCTCCAGCAAACTGACCAGCGCACGGGTGACATAGGCATGATCGGCTGCAATAATCGCGACATCGGGCCCAGCCGTAACCTCAAACTGAATCCCGTGCTGTTCCGCCTGTTCATAAAAGCGATCTTGCAGCATCCGCAGCAGCGATTGCAGGTCAACACTGTGCAGGTTGAAGTGAGCGCCTGACTCGAGCGCAGACATCTCCACCATTTGCTCCAGCAATCGCGCCAGACGACTGATCTGCTTCTGTACCGTATCGATCCGATGATCCTGCTTTTCAGGCGTTCGGTCGCGCTTGAGCAGATACAGATTGGTCGTCACGATTGCCAGCGGCGTGCGGAAATCATGCGACATGTCGCGCACGAAGTCGTTGAGTAAGCGGGTCTTTTCGCGCTCAATCGCCAGCACGATCGCGCTATCTGCTGCCTGCCGCTCGTTGCTGATGTCCTGAGACAGAATCATGCCGCCGATAATCGTATCGTTGCTATCGCGCATTGGCAGGTACTGGGCGCGGAAGTGGTAGCCATTCGCCATGCCTTCCATCGTGGCGTTTTGCCCTGCCAGTGCTGACTCATAGTGCGGGCGCAGCCGTCGCGCCACATCGGGCGGCACCGCCTCTTCCAGCAGCCGCCCGGCAAACCGCTCACGACGGTAGCCTAGCTGCTCCAGAAACGCGCCTTCAGTCACGACATGGCGTAGATCGTGATCAAACAACAGCACCGCGCTGCCCGGCAAGTGCTGGATGAGCAGCCGGTAACGTTCCTCACTCAGGCGCAGGCGCTGTTCGGCTGCACTTCGCTCCAGAATTTCGCGCCTCAGAGTGGCTGCCGCGCTGTACTGGCGCTGCATCATCGGTTGAAAAATGACACGGTACACAAGATAGAGGGTGGGGAAAATGATGATGAGCAGCGTTGTCGCGATTATCCAGACAGACTGAATGGCACTCTGGGTCGCGTCCAGCAAGGTAGATTGCGCAGCGCCCATTTCGGATGCAATCGCTTCATACTGTGATGGATCGCTGCGTTCCAGCTGCACAATGTCCTGCTGCAATCGCCGAGCTTGATCCAGATTATCCGTCCCACGTATCAGGATGACAACAAACAGCGCATAGCCTAGAAAGCTGATGATGGTAATCATCAGCATCGCCGCCAGATAACTGGCTTTATCGCTGGTCCGCAGCTTAAAGCCGTTCGCGCGCCAGTTCAGAAACCCGCGCACTATGGCGACAAAGGGTGATGATGAGGAAGATTCTGAAACCACTTTCAACAGAGATAACCTGTCGTACTCAACATACTATTTCATCATAGCGTTATTTAAAGCTGAGCAGCCTTAAGATGATCTTCAAGTCGTAAATGATCGTGAGGCGTGGACAGGCTGCGTTATACTTGCACCATGACTTTCGCGCTTCCCACTGTGCGGACGAGGCTTGCCTCGACCCTACGCTTTGCAGGCAGCTTTTTTGACGCATTTTGAGGTGCTATGCCCTTATTTGTCTGGTTCGTTTTTGGTGCGGTTATCATCGGTGCAGGGGCAATGCTTTCGCCCGCCTGGTCAACGGCGCAGCCGCGCATTGGTCTGGCGGCTGTCTTCGCACTGGCGCTGGTAATCGGCGGTTCGCTCTTCATCGCCGCGCTCTTCGGTTGGTCCACATTGGTGATCGATTACCTGCTGTTCGCGCTCGTCACCAGTATTTTCCTGTTCGGCACGCTCACGCTCGGTCAGAAGCGGGCGGAAGCGCGCGGCGTCGATATTGCCGACTTCCACGAAGGCTGGACAAGCGCCCGCGATCTGCTCTTTTTCGCGCTCGTCGCGCTGCTCTTCCTCGCCCCTGTGCTGGTGCTGCCCGTGCCACTGGGTACAGACGCCCAGGGCTTCGGCTATCTGGGGCTGATGCTGCGGCTTGGCGGCAACATTGACACGCTCGCACCGTTCCAGCCAAGCGTCGATTATCTGTACGCGCCCGGCTTCATCACGCTCATCGCCTACCTCAGCCAGCAGTTGAACGTCGGGCTGCATACCGTCCAGTTCGCGGTCGCGGCAGTGCTGGGTGTGCTGCTCGTCTGGCTGGCGTATGATTTTGGCGGCGAACTGCGCGACAAGCGTCTGGGGCGCGCGATGGCAGCATGTATGCTGATCGGCACAGGGCTGTACAGTGCCTATCTCGACTCGCACTACACGACGCTGCTGGCGCTCTGCTTCGCCTTCGCCTTTCTGACGTATGTCTTCCGCTACCTGCGCGAACAGCGGCTGTTTGACGCTATCGCCGCCGGGTTGATGCTGGGTGCGGTCATCATCTGCCACCCGGACACAACGATCATTCTTGCGCTCGGTTATGCGCCGTGGCTGTTGACGATGTGGCTGGGCAAGCCGCGCCCGACACTGCGCGCCTGGCTGATGCTGCTGATTGGCGTGCCTGCAATTGCATTGCTGGCGATAGCGCCTTGGTTGGTCAGCATCCGTGACCTGCTCGGTGCGGACATCGTCTCGCCGTTCACGCGCAACCCGGATTACTGGCGGCTGATGGTGCTGTATCAGGGCGGCGTGGTCGTCATCATCGCGGCGATTGGCGCGGTTATCGGCGTGCGCGAACGGCGGCAGGAGGTGCTGCTGGCGCTCGGCTGGCTGGTGTTCGCGTTCGACTTCGCCATCACCGGCATCACCGAAACACTGCTCGGCGGTTTGATCGCCCCGCTGCTGCGCTACGATTATCCCTTCAGCATCGCCTGGCACGCACCGATCATCCCGTTCGCCATCCTCGGCGGCATTGGCTTGCTGTGGCTGTGGGATCGCTTCGTGGCAGGGCGCTACGGCGCGGCGCTCAATCGTCTGGCGCCGATTGCGGGCGGCATCGCTGTTGTGCTGCTCGTCGGCGCGATCCTGTTCAATCAGCAGTTACTGGCATTGAGTAAATCAACAGGCATCGTCGGCGTCTATGGCACATTTTCGTCCGCCGCAGATGTCGCCGCGATGCAGTGGTTGAAGGCGAACACAGCACCAGATGCACTTATCCTCAATCAGCCGGGACCGCACGAGGCGGACTGGGCACCGGTCATCAGCGAGCGTGAGACCATCTACTTCCGCCCGCAGCCGTTCTTCCGTGATAACGGCAGCGGTGAAGTCGGCACGGTTGATGTCTTTTCGCCGACGCAAGAACGCCTGCTCGCCTTCTGGCGTGATCCGGTCGATCCGGCGAACGCGGCACTACTGGCGGAAGCGGGCGTCGATTACGTCCTCGTACCACAGTTGGTCGGCAGCCCTGCCAGCGTCGAGACGATGTTCCGCTGGCGTCCGTCGTTTATCGATGCGCGCCCGATGCTGTCATGCGTGTGCGACGCGCCATACCTGCGGCTGGAATTCGATCAGGACGGCGCGCAGGTGTATGCTTTTGCACCGGAGGAAACGACGCCATGAAAGAATCGCAGGTCATCATCGAACGCACGCGCCGCGTCAACGAAACGCATCAGCATATCGACCTGGCGGTCGAACCCTGGCTGGCGAGCGTCAAACCCGGTCAATCGCTGCTGGTGCGCCGCGAAAATGGCTGGAACCCGTATCTGCGTGAGCAGTGGTTCCCGGTGGCGGCGGGCAAGGGGCAGATCACGGTCGAGCTTCCGGCGTCGCAAGGCTATGAGCCGGGGCAGGTCTTGAGCGTCATGGGTTTGATCGGGCAGCCGTACCGCTTCCGGCGCACGCTGCGCAACGTGCTGCTGATCGCCTACGACACCGACCCGACGCCGCTGCTGATGATGATCGGTGCGCTGCTGGCGAACCGCGTCAGTGTGACGCTGGTGCTGCTTGGCGCGACCGCCAGCTATACGACTGGACATTTGCAGCCAGAGGTTGAAGTCATCACGGGCGACAGCGACTTAAGCTGGTCGAACCGCGTGACGACAATTGGCTGGGCAGACCAGGTGTTTGTTGCCGTGCCGCAGGCGGACGAGCTCGGCTACTTCAAGCGTGTCTTTGAGCTGTTCTCGATCATGCGCGCGGACATCCCGCAGGGTTACCTGTTTGGCGTGTTTCGCCCGCTGCTGCCGTGCGGCATCAGTGCATGCAGCGCGTGTATGCTGCGGCTGCGCAGTGGCAGTGCGCTTGTCTGCGCACAAGGACCTGCGTTCGACTTAACCCAGGTACAGCTGGGGTAGGATGTTTGATGCAAAGACGCGAAGTGTGAACGTCTCTCTGCGTTAAATCATCTTATTGTTCCGGCGTGCGCAAGTCGTAGCCATCTTCGTCATAGGCGCTGTTATGATGCGCGACGGGCAGATGATCCAGAAACAGTGATGTGCGGTGCGTGATCGCGCGGTCACCTGGATCGGGTTCCATCTCGACTTCATCCATCAGCCATTGCAGCTGCATCAGTCGTGCCCGCTTGTCCAACTGGTCGCGGTCGGGCAGGGTGTCGTCTTCTTCTTCCCGTTCCGGCGTGGGCGCATGATTGCTATCGAGGCTGGGCAGTGTCTTGTTGTCTTCGAGCGTCGTCCGTGCGATCGGGATCGTTTCGCCCGTATCATTTGCCGGCTCATGAACGCTGTTGGGCGAAACCGCCATCACCACCAGCGGCGTCTCATCCACCTTGCTGTCGCCATCGACAACGACGACGATCACGCTGACGTTATCTTCGCCGCCGCGCGCATTGGTCAGATCGACCAATGCCTGGCTTGCGTCGTCAGGCTCTTCATTTTCCAGCACCAGATCAGCAATTTCGTTTGGCTTCACATGCCGCGTCAACCCGTCTGAACACAGCACAATGCGGTCGCCGGGGCGCAGCCGCGTCTGATAAACATCAATGTCCAATTCTTCGGTCTGCCCTAAAGCACGGTACAACACATGGCGCATCGGGTGTTCGTCTGCCTGTTCCTGCGTTAAATGCCCTGCCAGCACCAGCGCATCGACAAAGCTGTGGTCAGCGGTGATTTGCTGGATGCGCGGCAGGCTGTTATCGCTGACGAGATACGCGCGGCTGTCGCCGACATGCGCGATGACCGCCTGGGTGTAGCGAATGTAGGCGAGCGTGACCGTCGTGCCCATGCCACGCAGTTCCGGCGCTTTGGCGGCGCGCTGTACAATCGAATCATTGCCCGCGCGTACCGCAGTGCGCAGCTTCTGGGCGATTTGCTCAGTGCGGTACTTGTTGGCGTTGTCATCTTCGGGCAGTTGTGCCAGCCCGGTCTTGACCGCCTCCACCGCCAGACGGCTCGCTTCCTCGCCCGCCACTGCTCCACCCATACCGTCCGCCACGACCGCGATCACATAGTCGTCGCCTGCGATTACGTGCAGGCTGTCTTCGTTGTTTTCGCGCACCCTGCCGACGCTGGTTTTTGAGCCGCTGCGAAGTCCGCGTTTACGCCCAGAAAATAACATAGAGTTCTCCAGACCGAGTCCGTGTATGTAATCAATTCTATGCAAGCTTTGATGGGATGCAAGCATTGTATTGGTTCTGTATTATCCACCGATCTTCCTACTCAGGACTTGCTATATCCCAAAATTCCGCGACAATTTTGGGATATACCACACATGGATGCACTGATGGCAGATCTGGCAGAACTTTACCGCATTGACAATTTTATCGATACTTTTGCTCTGGGTCACTATGCCCGTGTCATGTTTGCGCACAACCATCGCACCGGGCATGAGATCGCGTTCAAACTGCTGCGCCCTGAACACGTCAGTGACGGCGGCGACGTGCGTTGGGAGATTCGCGCGTTTGCCAACGAAGCGGATCTGCTGATCAAGCTGGATGCCGATCCGCACGTCGTCAAGCTGATCGACTGTGGCTATGTCAACGCGGTGGGCGAAGCGCCGACGCACGGTGAGATCGTCACATTCGGGCGCGATGTCGCCGGGTTCACGCGCGCGCTGCTGTCGTATGCCGAGCAGGGCTGGCGTCCGTACCTGGCATTAGAGCATCTGGCGCGCACGCACAACCTGTTCTACCTGATGCGCCCGGATCGCGGCGGTGTGCGTTCGCGACTGCCAACGGAAGAAGGGCTGGCGCTGGTGCTGCAATTTGCCGAGACGCTGCGCATGGCACACAGGATGGGCATCGTCTATCTCGATCACAAACTGGAGCATGTCTACTGGGACGGCACACACCTGCGCATCATTGACTTCAACAGCTCGCGCCAGCTCGAAGGCAGCCTACGCGAAAACAGCCGCCATCTGCAAACGGACATCCATAATCTGTGCGTCGGCATTCTGTATTCGATCTTCACGGGGTTATCGCCACAAAAGGCGATGCTGCGCCCGCAGCCCGGCACGCTGTCCGACGTGGAGACGCGCTATCAGGATGTGACGACGCTCGACTTTGGCATCGAACCGACGTTGAGCGGCGCATTGCAAGACCTGCTCCAGCGCGGCGCGGCGATGCAAATCGAAACCGTCGAGCAGTTCACGGAAGAACTGCAACAGGTCGCCACGCTGCATGGATGGGACTTTCCCGGTCATTACACCAGCCCCGCCAGCCGTGACGCACGCGCGCAGATCCGCACGGCGCTGTCGCGGCTGCGCCAGGGCGAAGACGCCATCCGCGACGCGCGCGACCTGCTGCGCGATGCCGCCATCCAGGACGGCATCACGGAAGATGTCGATGGGGAACTGCGGCGCCTGATCAAAGCCGTCAACGAAATGCTCAACGGGCGCGTGATCCCGTGACCTCACCCCCATCCCCTCTCCGCAAGCGGAGAGGGGCGCACACATCGGCTCAAGTCAGATGTATGCGGGGTGAGGTACTTAGCCGCGCGTCACTGTCACATAGATTGTGATGCTGCACGCGAAGTCCGCGCCCTGCACGTTGATGGTGTATTCGCCCGTCATGCGCGAATCGGAGATGACGCGCAGGCGCGTTGCCTGCCCGACGCCACCGCCAAAGTCCGACACACCCAGGTAGATACCGCCGGATTGCAGGGTATAGGTCGTGCCATAGAACGTGAACGAGCGTCCATCTGCCGCGACATTCATTGCACTGGTGAAGCCCGACGCAAACGTGCCGAGCAGTTCGCTGGTCGGGCTTTGTGTCGTGTCGCCCGTCGCGCCGCCAGCAGCGCAGGACTGATACGCCGTCGAGTCAAAGCGCCACGTCCACATGCCACCGCGCGGCACTAGTCCGAGCGCGGCGTTCGGGTCAGTCGGCACGCCCGCGCTTGTATTCGCGCCCTGCGCCGTGTCTTCGCTGGCGATGACGACGACGGGCGGCGCGGCGGGGATAATGTTGCGGCTGGCAATCGCGGTCAGGTTGGTGCAGTCGCCACTGGTGATGACCTCTTCCGCCAGCACCCACAACTCATCGGCGGCGACATCCGGCGCAAGCTGCGTTTTGTTGACGCGCAGCCATTCCGCGCCGTTCTCATCAATAAAGACACCGTTGGCGCGCACCTCAGTATCATTCGGCATGTAGAGAATGATGGCACGATTGTCACCGGGACCGATGCGCACGGCGACGGTGTTGTTGGGCGCTGGCACGACCATACACGGCACGGCAGTGGCGGCGGCAGTGATGGGCGCGATTTCGCCTTCCACCAGCGTCGCGGCGATCTGCCCGATCAGTTCCAGCGCATCGAGCGTGTCATCTACAGGCGCGGTCATGTCGAACAATGCCCATGACAGTTCGCCGACCTGAACGACGACATACGTCCCTGCGAAGGCATCCCCGACACTGTAGGTATGAACGGCAGCCGCCAGCGCTGGCTCGCCCAGTTCGCTTTGGGTGATATCTTCCAGATCGGGCGCAACGCGATACTGCAACTCGAACAGGTTGATGAGCAGTTCAGTCAGCGGCGGTGCGTCATCTTCCAGATCAAGCGCTTCGCTGACGACGGTCGGGTCCATCACGTAGAGGAAGCGCGTACCATCGCTGATAATGAAGCCGTCGTTCAACCCCGGACTGCCAGACCATCCATCTGGCACGCTGATGCTGTAGCCATCGGTCAGTTCGACCACAACGGTTAGCTCGTCCTGCGCGGCAATGCTGGCAGTCAACGCCAGGCTGAGCAGCAGACACAATAAACAGACGAAACGAATACCATATTTCATCTTTCGGCGTCCTCAAATGTAGAGTTGTTCACTGCCTACATCATACGTGCAATCGCCCTACAACGACCTTACGACATGACGACGATAGGGGAGCAACCTGCCCACATCCGTTCTTGACTCCGACGCCATGAGCGAAGCTTTAGCAATCCTGATGCAAAACCACTGTAGGATTTTTATGCTCAGACAATGCATCGAAGGATCACCGGGTGTTGGTTTTGCTGTTCGTCTGTTATGGGCTGGCGCTGGCGGTGTCATATCGTCTTGCCAGTCGTCTCGCGCCAACGTCGCTGCTGCATACTGCGGCGCTAACGCTGACGCTGTGGATTGTCAATCTCATTGTCCCGCTGACGTATCTGGGACTGGTCAATGCCCTGCGCCTCGAATGGATGGTGATAGGCGGTGTCGTGTTCTGGGGCGCGCAGGGGGGGCTGGCGGCGCGGTTGCGTCCGCTGCCAGCCCTTGCGTTTGTGGATAATCCTCTGTCAGTCCTGCAGGTACGCTACCTGCGCTATGCAAAAATCTTCTTCGCAGCCTGCTTCGTGACGATTGTGCTGGTCATCGTCACGAATGCCATCCGCAGCGGTCCAATCGAAGACACAGACGCCGCCTGGCAGTATGTTCCCGCCGCTGTGAACATGATGCAGACGCAAACGCTGTTCAGCTATGATCACATACTTCCGTACCTGCCGCTGGCGTTCGAGACGCTGTTTGTGTGGGAGCTGGCGTTTGTACAGGGGCTTCGCTTCATTCCATTCTTCCACCTCGCCATTTGGATCGCCAGCCTGATGTACTCGGCACTGCTGGTGCAGCTGCTGCTGCGCAATCACACCCGCTTCACACGGCTCATCGCCACTTATGCGGTGCTGCTGCTGCTGGTCGTTTCGCGCCTGTCGCTGACATTGGTCGTCAGCACAGGCAAGAACGATATTTTGCTGCTGCTGTGTACGCTGGCGGCAGTTTACTACCTGCTGCGCTACTGGGAGAACCCAACGTCGTTGGCGCCGCTGGTGCTGGTGGGATTGATCGGCGGGGTACAGTTGGGCGCAAAGCTGACGGGGGCGATCTGGCTGGGATTACTGACGCTGTATCATGTTTACATGCTTATGCGCCAGCACTTGATCAAACCTCACACACTGCTGCGCGATCTGCTGGCGGTCGGTATCCCATTCGTACTGGTGTTTCTGCCCTGGGGAGTGCGGCTGCTGATTAGCCCCGCATCCGCTTTCGATCCTGATGCCATCGGTTCAAACCTGACTATCCTGAGACAGTTTTCGTCGCCAGAATTTGTGAGCGCAACACTCGCACGTCTGCCTGAGGTAATTCTGGTGTTGATGGGAAGCCTGCTGGTGACGGCTTTTAGAAATCAGCCGCGGAGGATCTTCTTCCGAACTGGGCTTGCAGTGCTTGCTGTCGGGCTGATCATGCAGACGACAGACAGCGTATCATCGATTTCCCTGTCCCTGTTCATTACACTGGTGTTCGTCAGTGCTATCTTTATTTTCGGATTATCCAGACAAACACACAACACGCTGGTGTTACTGTTTCTGATGCTGCTTACCAGCATGGTGCTGTTAGCCTTCGTGCCTTACTCCGCGACCATTTATCGTTTCCCCGAACCGATCAACTATACCTTTCAGACGATTATGTATCGTTTCTCGCCCGGCAGTTACTATGTATTTGTCGTGGCAATCGCGGCGAGTATCACCGCTCTGGTCGCGAGAAAACAACCTGCTGAAGCGCCACGCGTATTCACGACTGCACAGCGCACGCATTGGCGCTACGCCATCATTCCTGTGGCTCTGGCGCTCATGCTGGTGTATGGACACGTCATCGATATGGATCGTCTGGCAGATCGTTATCTGAACTTCCGGCAGCGCTTTGCTGCCCCGACTGCTTTTTATGACTGGTTCGATGACAGCATACGCGCCAGCACAATTTATGCCATCAACGTGCCATCGCTGCTGCTCTACGGGCGTGACTTCAGTAACCGCGTCTATCATCCGCTTGGGCAGTACAGCGGCTACTTTGGCGATATGGCGTATCGCTGGAGCGAAATTCAACAGCTCATCGAGACGTACCAGTGGACGCATATTGTCGTCAGCTTCAGCTATCCAGAGATGCAGCAGGCGGGGCTAATGCCTACGCCCGAAGTGCTGGCGGAAATCGCCCTGATGCGCCGCAACCTGGAAGTCGTCTATGAAGACGAACAAATTATACTGTTTGCAACGCGCTAGTTGAACAACCACGCAGAACAGTTGCTGGGGGCGGAAACCTTTAGTTCGCCAGCATATGAACGCCCTTAAGATAGTCAAGATTGTATATGCAATATGTAAGGAACATGGATGGAATTTGTGCTGTTTATCGTTTATGGCGTGGCATTCATCACTGGATATCGAATTGCCAGTCGCCTCGCACCTAATTCTTTGTTGCATACAACAGCACTGACACTGTTCATCGGCATCATCAATCTGATTCTGCCACCCACGTATCTGGGAATGGTTCATTTGCTGCGTGCTGAATGGCTACTCGTGGGCGGGGGGATCTTTTGGGCGGCACAGTGGTGGTTGGCAGGAAAGCTGAAACCGCTGCCAGAATTGTCAGTCAATATGTCAGATTCAGGGCTAAGACTGCGAGCGAAACACGTCTGGATGATTCGTCGATTTGGCTACCTGACCTGCGCAGCCTTGTTTGTAGTCGTCTTGCTTCGGACATTTGCAGTCGCATCGACCGACGGTACTGTCTCGGATGTGGATGCTGCCTGGCATTATTTCCCCGCTGTCATCAACATGGTACAGGCGGGAACGCTTCATACTTTCCAGAGCTTTATGCCTTATTTTCCACTTGCCTTTGAGATGCTGCATGTTTGGGAGCTTTCTTTCACACACACCTATTTATTGCCGGGTGTTTTTCATATTCTTATCTTCGCCGCGAGCCTTCTTTATAGCGCGCTGTTGATGCGGTTGCTTCTCCGCGACCGCCCCGCATTTGTACGCGATATTGCAAGCTTCGCCCTCCTCTACCTGCTGATGCCGATGTCAATATCGCACATTTTACTTACTGGAACTGGCAAAAATGATATCCTGCTGGTGCTTGCCTCTTTAGCAGGTGTGTATTATCTGCTGTGCTACTGGCAATCTTCGATGGATCAGCGCCTGCTCATTGGCGTTGGCACTGCCTGCGGACTGCTCATGAGTACGAAACTCGTGGCAGTGACATGGCTTGCGATTTTTGCTGCGGCTCATCTGGTGTCCCTTCAGCAACGCAAAACGATGAACCTGCCCACAATTCGGCAGGATTTGTTCACTGTCCTGATCCCGTTCCTGTTGTTAGTGCTGCCATGGGGAGCGCGTCTGCTTTTCTATAACCCGTTTTCCGCAGCCAATGCCAGCATGAGCAGCGATGGCTTTCGCAATACCATCGTCCGCCTGTGGCAGGACCCTCGCCTGACGCTGGTCATGTCGCTGCAAATGACAGAGATTCTGGTCATAGCTGGTGGTTTCCTCCTGATCATGGTTGGCTGGTTTGCACGCCGTCAACCAATTCTGTTAAGGCTTGGCAGTGTAATTCTGTTTATCGGACTGTTCTTGCTAGGTGCAAATCCAGTCGTGCCTTTCAGTCTGGGGCTTTACCTCGTCCTCATGATTGTAACTGGCGCTCTGCTGCTAATGTGGCTTCGCAATCGTGATTTCCTCCCGCCGCAGGTGGCAGCGACGGCGGGAATTGTTTTGGCAAGTATTGTGTTATTTGCGTTTGTCCCCTTTTCTGTGTGGCTGCACGAGATCACGTTTCCAAACGAGCGCGCAATCTGGTCGGTCAGTTACCGTTTTACAACCGGCAGCATCTATCTTTTCATGATCGTCACCGTGGGGTGGCTTGCACATCTTCTCAGTCCCAAAACGCATAACTCTGACATGCCGCTCTTAGTAGGGCGCAGCCAGCGTTCGCGCTGGGCAGCCGCCGTAATCCCCGCAATGCTGCTGTTGATGGTGGGCTACTACACACAGTTTGACCTGCGAATTGTGCGCGAACGATATTCCAGTTTTTATGGACGTTACTCACCGCCAACTTCATTTTACGGCTGGTTTCAAGACAATATTGCCAACGCAAGCATTTACAGCATCAATGCGCCCCCACTCTTGCTCTACGGACGTGACTTTAGTAATACGGTCTATTATGTAACGGAGGGGCACAGCGGCTACTATGGAGACCAGGCATATCGATGGGCAAATGTTCAAGCACTGATAGATGACAAACAATTGCAGTACATAGTCATCAGTTTCAGTTACGAAGAGATGCAGCAGGCAGGATTGCCCCCCACGCCCGAAGTGATGGCGGAGATTGACCTGATGCGACGCAATCTGGAAGTCATCTATGAAGACGAACAGATCACCATGTTTGCAACGCCTTATGCGAACCCGGACACAGTGCTACAATTTGAGGCGCGCTAAGCAGCACTACACCTTTGCCGGTTACCAAATAAACGAATAGTGCAAAAAAGGATTTGCCCCATGAAAGCCGCCACCATTACGCACCCCAACCAGACAAGTGTCATCAGCGCGCCGGAGCCAAGCGTCGGCGCGGATGATGTGCTGATCAAAGTCCGCGCCGCAGGGATATGCGGCACCGACATCCATATCCTCAAAGGCGAATACGAAGCACGCTACCCGCTCATCCCCGGTCATGAGTTCAGCGGCGAAGTCGCGGCGGTCGGTGCGAATGTGACGCGCTACAAAGTTGGTGACCGCGTGACCGCTGACCCGAACGTGCCGTGCAACCGCTGCTACTTTTGCCAGCGCAACGAGCCAAACCAGTGCCGCAACCTGGGCGCTATCGGCGTAACCCGCGACGGGGCATTCGCAGAATACGTGGTTGCGCCGGAGGGCAATGTCTTCCCGATTGGTGACATCCCCTATGACGCCGCCGCCTTGATCGAACCGCTGGCGTGTGTGGTGTGGGGGCTGAAACAGGTCGAGGTCCAGCCGGGCGACAGCGTCGTCATCATCGGCGCGGGTCCGATGGGCTGCCTGCTGCTGCAAGCGGTCAAGCGGGCGGGCGCGGCACGCATCGTCGTCGTGGACAGGGGCGAGTGGCGGCTGCGGCTGGCGGGCGAACTCGGTGCGACCGAGACCGTCCTTGCCGACGGCGATCATGACCATAAGTTGATGGCGCTCGAACCTTACGGCTATGATGTCGTCGTTGATGCGACGGGCGCACCATCGGTCATCCAGGGCATGTTCGCCTATGCCAAGCCGCGCGCCAAGCTGTGGGTGTTCGGCGTCGCGCCCGTCGGCGAGAAGATCGAGATCATTCCCTACGATGTTTTCCGCAAAGACCTGAAGATCATCGGCAGCTTCGCCGTCAACCGCACCTTTCCACAGGCAATCGCGCTGATTGAGCAGGGCGCGGTGCAGGTGATGCCGCTGATCTCGCATCGGCTGCCGCTGGACGAGTTCGCGCGCGGGCTGGAGATGGCGCAGCGCGACCCCGCCCGCATGAAGGTGCAGTTTGTACCAGCGTAAACTGCTCCTGCGCATCCTCGCCACCCTCCTCGCCGCTTGCCTGCTCGTCGTCGCTGCGACGTTATGGCTGGGTGGGCAGCGCGCCAACAGCGTGCTTGCCTATGTCGAACAGTACGGCGAGACGGCGCAGGTGCGGATGGTAGACGTAGATCGGCGGCTGGACAGACGTATTCATGAGTATGTCGATTGTCAGGTCGGTTGGCTGCCAGACCGCGACCGCGTGGTGTTCACGGTTACGCCGCCAGGAGGCGAGCATCATGTAATGGCGTATGATGCGTTTGCGCGCCGCCCCACGCCGCTGACGCAGAACGGCAGGTACAACGAAGCCCCCGCCATCTCACCCGATGGACAGTGGATTGCCTACGCTGCCAACCGTGTGAATCGCAACCCCATCTATCTGCTGAACACGCGCACGGGCGAACAGCAGGTGTTGGGGAGTGTGCGCATGTGGGTGACACAGATGCGCTGGTCGCCGGATGGGACGCGCATCCTGGTGCGCGGCACACAGAACAACCGCACCGCGGCGTATTACGTGTTGAACATGGCGGGCGGCATGTATCGGCTGCCGAACGCGCACTGGGCGAACTGGTCGGGCGACGGGCGCTACACGCTCTACAACGATGTGCGGGCGGGGGCGGAGCATGTCTATGTGCGCGACATGACGACGGGCGCGGAGCAGCAGTTGACGGATACGAGCGCGCTGGCGCGGCAGCCTGTGTGGGCGCCGGACGGGACGCGCTTCGCCTATGTGGGCGGCGATGCCTATGCCAAGATGCTGATGCTGTACGAGTTTGGGAGCGGGACGGCGCGGGTGCTGACGCAGCCGGAGTATGCCGACATCGGGCTGGTCACCTGGTCGGCGGATGGGCGGCGCATTGCCTTCAGCGGGCGCCGGCTGGCGGCGGACGAGCGGTATGACCTGCTGACGCCGTATGATGTGTACGTCGTAAGCAGCGCGGGTGGGGATGTAGCGTTGGCGCGGCGCGGCTTCGGGACGTACATCAACAACTTCAGCCGCTTCTGTGCGTTCGCGTGGCGACCGTGACCGCAGACTTTATGTGAAGCAAGCTGCAACTTTCTGATCTCAACGGACGGCTGGATGAGGCGATTGCGCGTGTCCAGCAGGGACTTCCCTTCAGGGCACGGCATGGGGTCTCATGTACACAGTGCCGCCGCCGTTTGCGCCAGCACCTGAGTCGCCGTCACGATCTGTGCGACTTCAATGCGCTCATCCACCATCGGCCAGATCGGGATGTAGCCCGGTCCGTACTCGACGCAGGTAATCCCTACGCCCTTGAAATGACAGGTATCCGCTGTCGCGCCCGCGCGATGCCCCGCGCCGACGATGGGATGCTGCCCCGTCACCTGCGTATGCGCGGCGATCAGTTCCGCCACGACGGGCGCATCGACAGGCGTCGCCTCACGCGCGGGCATATTCGGCTGCATCTCGCTCAACGGGATGACCAGCTCATAGCGAAACTCCGGGTCTTGCGCGGCGATGCCGTCGAGCAGCCGCGTCAGGTCGGCGCGCACGCTGTCCTCCGTCATGCCCGGCACGATGCGCAGGTCAAAACTGAGCGTCGTCGTGTCCTGATAATGCTCGATATTGCGCACCGCCATCGCCGGATAGCGTTCGATCAGTGGGTGCGGCGTGTAGCGCAGCCAGCCGCCGTTTTCAACGTTCGGGATGCGCGTATACGACGGACTGAAGGCATGAATGACTTTCGTAATCTTCTCAATCGGGTTGATGTACGGCACGCGGTGCTTGAACTCGCCCTTTACGCGCACCTTGCCCTGCACATAGCCGACCGAGATCACGCCGACATCGAGATTGCCCGCCTCCGTGACGATGCAATAGTCCGGTCGCAAGCCGCTGTCGATCAGATGCAGCGCGCCCACACCGCCGCCCGTCTCCGCCACCACGCACGCAACGATCAAATCGCCCTTCAGCGGTCGCCCGCTGCGGCGCACCACATCGGCAGCCGTCATGATGGCCGCCACGCCCGCCTTCATATTGATCGCGCCCAGCCCGTACAGATAGCCATCGGCAATATCGCCCGCGAACGGGTCGTGCGTCCACTCCTGTTCGCGGAACGGTCGCCCGCCCCAATCGCTGGTATCGGTATGCCCGCACAACATCAGGCTTGGTCCCGTGCCGTCGCCTTTGAGCGTGCCGATTGCCTGATGCGTAACGCGCCCGTCGCGCAGCGGCACAGTTTGCAAATCGACTTCAAAGCCGCGCGCCAGCATCCAGTCGGCAATCCAGTGACCGACCTCGCTTTCATGCCACAGGAACGACGGGATACGAATCAAGTGTTGCGCCAGTTCGACAGGCGCATTTGGGTCAAATGCCGCCAACACCTGTGCCGATTCGGTCATTTACCCTCCGGGTGGATTGCCCAGACATCAAAGCCGACCTGCGCACCGCCCCACAGTTCTTTGACGCCAATCGTGTTGCGCGTCGGGTAGGGCGCGTGGAAGTACTCGCGGAAGATGGCGTCCATATCGGCAAAGCGGTTGATATCCGTCAGTGACACGTTGACGCGCACGACATCGCTCATGGTGCAGCCCGCCGCCGTCAGCACGGCGCGGATATTGTGCAATGCCTGGCGCACTTCTGCCTCGAAGCCGCCGGGGACGACGCCGGATCCATCCGGGTGTGTGCCGAGATAGCCGGACGTAATCACCAGGTCGCCGACGCGCAGTGCCTGGCTGTAGCCGCTGCTGGGGACGGGCGCCGCCTGGGTGAGGATGACCGAACGGGTTTCCTTCATAATGCTGGCTCGCAGAAAACGGATGATAGACTCAGAATTGATTGTGCGGATTGTACAGTCTGGCAGCACCGCGCGCAAACGAGGCTTTATATGTATCCGCAAAGCACAAATTACACAAAGTTGCCGTATACTGTGAATGCGCGACACGCAGACATAGCGCTTAGGATAGATACCATGGACATGCTTGGCAAGACGGGCAAACTCAAGAACGTCCCGATTAACATCCCGAAGAAGGGACGCGATACCGATACGCTCGATCTGGGGACGATGCGCCCCTGGCGGATTTCTCTGTGGATCAAGCAGCTCGACGTGCAGTTGATCCTCGACCTGACCGGACAGGTCTTGCTGGGGCGGCGCGATAACGAGCGCAACCTGATCCCGAACATTGACCTGTCGCCTTTCCGCGCCGAAGAACTAGGGTTGTCGCGCGGACATCTGACCATGAGTCTCGAAGGCAACACGGTCATGGTCGTCGATAACAACAGCCTGAACGGGACGCACCTCAACGGCAAGTTCTTGCAGCCGGGGCAGCCATACACGCTGCGTAACGGCGACGAACTCATGCTCGGCATGATGACGATGCAGGTCGAACTGCTGGTCAATCCATTGGATCAATAAACACGGGTAGGGAGGGGCGCAATGTATTGCGCCCCTACGCTAACGTCGGTTTCACGCCCATCGCTTTGACGACACCGTGCGTCCACACAGCGATTGCCTGCCAGTCGCGGTAGTCGTGGTTCATGAGTTTGCTGCCCTCGGTGCCATCGTAATTCGATGACAGCAGCCAGCGCTCATCCCAGTTGATCGCGTTGATGTCGATCTTGCCCGCCACGACGCCGATGCGGTCCCTGGTAATGCCGACGGCTTCGAGCGTCGGGTAGTGGACATAGTATTGCAGGGCGTGTTCCAGCCCGTCGTCTTCCATCACACGGATGCAGGTGATAAACAGGAACGCTGGCTTACCCACCATCTGCGCGCCGCAGCGTTCAAAGAACAGTGACACCGCCTGTAACCACATGCCCGCGTGAATGGGCGAACCGATGATGAAGGCATCATAGCCGCTGGCATCTTCGATTTCGCTCAATGGGGACACGGTGACGTTCACGTCGTAGGCTTCCAACAAGCGTCCCATGAAGCGCGCGATTTCTGCTGTCGAACCGTGAGCGCTGGCATAACCGACCAGTACGTTCATGCTGCCATCCCGTCAGATATGAATTTTACGACTCGGTGATCGTCACACTGTTGATCTTGTCGCCCTGCTGCACAGCGTCCACGACCTTTTGACCATCGCCGATGATGCGCCCGAAGACGGCATGTTTGCCATCCAGCCAGGGGGTCGGCACATGGGTGATGAAGAACTGCGAGCCGTTGGTATTCGGTCCGGCGTTCGCCATGCTCAGGATGCCGGGACCGCTGTGGCGCAGTTGCAGCGCGGACTTCTCATCCGCCCACTTGTAACCGGCGTCGCCGTTGCCGCGCCCGAACGGGCAGCCACCCTGAATCATGAAGTCGGCAATGACGCGGTGGAAGACCAGCCCGTTGTAAAAGCCCTCGCGCGCCAGGAAGACGAAATTATTTACGGTCACGGGCGCTTCTTTGGCAAACAACGTCAGATCGAACTTGCCCCGACTGGTATCGAATTGGGCGGTATAGGTCTTCGCCGGATCGATGGTCATCGCTGGCGCAGTTTTGTAGCTCTTGGGCATCGCTCTATTTCCTTATGCTAATGAGACAGAACAAGGGGCTGAAGCCCCTTGCTCGATAGAAGTTTAACAGGTGACGAACAGACCGAGCGCGCGCAGCACCGAGTTCAAAATCGGGATGCTGTCCCAGGCGCAGGTCGCGTCAATGATGAACGCCCCGCCGATAGTGGCGCAGCAGCACAGCAGTGCCAGCACGCCGCAGGTGATCAGCACGATGCGCGTGGTGTTGCGCGGCTCTTCCTCGCGCACGGCATACGGGTCGTAATCACCCCCAAAAGCGCCCGGCGGCTGCATGGCAGGCTGCGGCGGGTTGTATGCGGGTTGTGGCGATGGGCTGTAACCGCCGCCGTAAGCAGCGGGCGGTGGTGCGTAAGGCGGCGGCGACATCGGCGCGACCGGGCGCTGCTGCGACGGGTTCGGTGCCGTCGCCGCGGGAAAGTCCGGTATGCCAGGTGCAGCGCCGGCTGCCACCACCTCGAACGCCAGCGTCACCGTTTCGCCCAAGCCAATCATATCGCTGGGGCGCAGTGGGCGCGCACCGGTCAAGCGCTGCGAGTTGATAAATGTGCCGTTTGTCGAACCCAGGTCTTCAATCGTATAGCCACCCGCACCTCGCGTAAACCGCAGATGGTGACGGCTCACTTCCGGATCATTGATTACGATGTCATTGGTAATGTCACGTCCGAGGGTAACGATGTCCTTCGTCAGCTCATAGACCTGATTCGGCTGCGGTCCCCGGCGGACGATCAACCGGAAGCTGTCGCTGCCCTGCATAGAAGTCCTCCTGGCGTGCGGCGGGTGATACTGTCCGCGCGATGGTGTCAGATGATTTCCGACTGAGTATAATGCGGAATGAGAAGGCGGTCAAATCGGTCAGTATGACACATTCCCACACACATCCACGCCCGTTCATCGATTGGCTTGTGCAGGCGGGCGCGCTCGTCTTTATGGCGCTGTCCGTTGTGCTGCTCGTCGTGCAGATCGCGCTTGTATTCGCGGGCATCTCGCCGCTGCTGCTGTGCGCGACGATGCTCACGCTGGTGCTGCTGTGCGCGCCTGCCCTGTGGCTGACGACCGCCACACCCGCCGTGAGCATAGACGACGATGGACTGACGCTTAGCCCACGCTTCTGGCGACAGCAGCGTGTGACATGGGCAGACATCCGCGCCATCAAGCCATACCCGCTGATGCCGGAACGCGATGCCGAACTGGTGCGTAAACGCTTTGTCGGACGCGGCAATTACGCACCTGCCGAAGGCGTGATGCTGCTCGTGTCCTCGCTGCCCTGGATGTACCGGATGACGGGCGTGTTTGCAGGCGAAGGCTTTACGCCTGTCATCGCGCTGACGAACCGCACGCACACGGATTACGCGGCGTTGGTGGCAGCAGTGCGAGGACGAGTAACAATATGATTTCGGTCATCTGCACCGTGTTGAACGAGGGTGAGAGCATCCGCGCGCTGCTGGAGTCGTTGGCGGCGCAGACGCAGTCGCCGGACGAGATCGTGGTGGTCGATGGTGGCAGTCGCGACAATACCGTCGCTATTCTGCACGAGTATGCGGCGCGGCTGCCGCTGCGCGTCATCAGCCAACCGGGGGCGAACATCAGTGCCGGGCGCAACCGGGCGCTTACCGATGCGCGCGGCGACATCATCGCTATCACCGATGCAGGCGTGGTGCTGGATGCAGACTGGCTGCGGCAGATCACACTGCCATTTTCGGACGCTGCGGTCAATGTCGTCTGCGGCTGGTTCGAGGCGGATGTGCGCACGGTGTTTGAGGCGGCGCTCGGCGCGACGACGCTGCCGCACCTGCGGGATATTGACCCGCATACATTTCTGCCGAGCAGCCGCAGCGTGGCGGTGCGCAAGGCAGCCTGCAAACAGGTCGGCGGTTATCCCGAATGGCTCGACTACTGCGAAGACCTGATCTTCGATATGCGCCTGAAGCAGGTTGCAGGTGCGTTCGCGTTTGCGCCGCAAGCAGTCGCGCACTTCCGTCCGCGTCCGTCGCTAGGAGCGTTCTACCGTCAGTACTATCGTTACGCGCGTGGCGACGGTAAGGCGGATCTGTGGCGCAAACGCCACGCTGTTCGCTATGTGACTTATCTCGTCGCCGCGCCTGCCATCATCGTGCTCGCGCTGCTGGTGCATCCGGCGTTCTGGCTGCTGGCGTTGGCGGGCGCGGCGGTCTATCTCCGCACGCCGTACCGTCGTTTGCCGGAGATGATGCGACGGCTGGCACTGTCAAACTTATCAAGGCACGGACGCCCCATTGGCAATGGACGCCCCGTTGGGCGTCCCTACGCGTGGGGGATGGCGATGGTGTGGGTGCCGGTCATCCGCGTCGTGGGGGACATCGCCAAGATGCTCGGCTATCCGGTCGGGCTGGCGTGGCGGCGCAGGACGCAGCCGCCGGAGTGGAGAGTGGTGAGTAGCGCCTGATTGCACGGCGTCCTCTTGTCCGTTACGATAATTGTATCGCACACGCTCCAGAGGTTGAGCGCATGACTACTTATCCCTACCCCGGTATTGACGCGCATGTCAACAGTCTGTTGCAAACACCCGGCGCTTCCGATCAGCCAGCGTTGTGGCATTCGTTTTATCACGATCACATCGCCTTTTTGACGGCGCATCTCAATAGCCTGATTCGTCCCAATTATCTTGCGCGCAGCGAGCAGTCCTTACAGACGCGGGGCTATGATATGGGCGGTGATGTCGAAATCTTCAGCCCTATCCCCGATGTCACAGTCTTCAAGCCCACCTCTGGCAGCCCTTCATCGCACACAGCTACGCTGACACCAACATGGCGGGTGAGCCTACGCGAAGCGATGGCACTTGTCCCTCAACCGCGTGCTGTGCTGATCTACCAAACGCTGGATCAAAGCAAGACGGGGCGTGTAGTCGCACGCATCGAATTACTTTCACCTACCAATAAACCGGGCGGGCGACACGGACAGAGTTACGCGGTCAAACGCATGACTGCACTGGAGACCGGGATACCGCTCGTGGAAATTGATTATCTGCACGAGACACCATCGCTTTCCCCAAAGTCGGAACGCTATCCGACTATGAAAGGGTCTTACCCGTACACAATTCTGGTCAGCGACCCGCGTCCTGATTGGGGAACAGGCGAAATTCAGGCGTTCAGTTTCAGGGTATCGGAGCCGATCGCGCTCTTCCCGCTGCCGCTCGACAAAGACGAAAGCATTGCTGTAAATCTAAATGGCGTGTATCGGCAAACGCTTGAAGCGGGAGCATGGACGGACTCGGTCGATTACATGCAACCGCCAGAGCGCTTTGAGACGTACAGCGCTGAAGACCAGTTGTTCATCCACAAGATTATAGATAAGATGAAATCTGTTTCCTGAAAGCCGTACCTGTGCTTATAATACAACCTCACACAGGGAACGGGAGCAGAAGGCGATGTTGCAGCCGGAACAGCAGGTCGGACCGTATCGCATCATCCAGCAGATTGGGCAGGGCGGCATGGCGACCGTCTATAAGGCGCGCCATGAACGGTTGGATCGTTTTGTCGCCGTCAAGGTGATGCACCAGGCGTTCGTCGAAGACCCGACGTTCCACGCGCGTTTCGAGCGCGAGGCGAAAATCATCGCCGCGCTGGAACACCCAAACATCGTCCCCGTCCATGACTTTGCAGAGGTCGCTGGACAGCCCTACCTGATTATGAAGTACATCGAAGGGCGTACGCTCAAGCAGACGCTGATCAAGCAAGCGCTGTCGCTGGCGGACATCCTGCGCATTATGACGCCGATTGCCGACGCGCTCGATTACGCGCACCGCATGGGCGTGCTGCACCGCGACATCAAACCATCGAACATCATCATCGCGCCCAGCGGCACGCCCTATCTGACGGACTTCGGCATGGCGCGCATCGCTCAGGCGGGCGAAAGCACCATCAGCGCGGACATGATGCTCGGCACACCGCAGTACATCTCGCCGGAGCAGGCACTAGGGCGCACGACGCTGGACGCACGCACCGACCTGTACTCGCTTGGTGTGGTGCTGTACGAACTGATCGTCGGGCAAGTGCCGTACAGTGGCGACACACCGTATTCCGTTATTCACGATCACATCTACCGCCCGCTGCCGCAGCCGAGCGCCGTCAACGCGCAGGTCACGCCCGCCGTCGAAGCGGTGCTGGTCAAGGCGCTGGAGAAAGACCCGGCAAAACGCTACGCCAGCGCGGGCGAGATGATGGGCGCGCTGCAAGCGGCAATTGACGCTTCCGGCTTGCACGAACTCGACCCCAACCGCCGCGAACGCGCCGCCGAGTCGCTGGCGCGGCTGCGCGGGCAGGAGATTCCGCCGCCTGTCGCCATCCCCGCCCCGATTCCTAATGTGAATGTGGGGACGAGGCACGCCTCGTCCGTACCCGCCACCACATCACCGACGACATCACCCCAACCGCCAGGGCGCAAGGTTGAATTCAGCCTCGACCTGGGCAGTAACGAATTTCAGGGGGAGCTGCGCAAAGCGGGACAGGAAATCCAGAAAGCATTCAAGGAAGCGGAGAAAGAAATCCGCGACGCGTTCGCTGATGAAACGGGCAGCAAGAAGAAGTCGCGCAGTGAGTCATGGGACTGGAGCAGCAGCGAGGAACACAAAGACGACGACGACAATGCTGATATGCCCGCCAGCGAAGAGGCATACATCCGCCGCCGCGTCGAGAAGCGCATTGAGGCGCGCAACAGCTTTCTGGGGCATCTGGGCGCATACATCGGCGTGAACGCGGTGCTGTGGATGGTCTTCATCTTCAATGGCGGGCTTGAAGGCTTCATGAGCGCCGGCGGCGATTTCCCTTGGCCCATGCTCGTCTCGCTGTTCTGGGGAGCAGGGTTTGCAGCGCACGCTGTCGAAACGTGGTTCGCGACAGGCGAGCGCGCCAAGTCGCGTGACCGCATCGTGCGCACCGCTATGCGCGAAGAATACGGCACAAACTGGTACAAGATCGCCAACAAGAAGCAGTTTAAGGAAGTACGCCGCCGCGTGTTGAAGACGCGCAACGAGGTGCAGGAGTTCTTCTCGCATCTGGCGGTCTACCTGATGGTGAACGGCGGCTTGTGGTCGATCTTTCTGTCATCCGGCGGCTTTGAGGATGGCGGCGACTTTCCGTGGCCCATGTTTGTGACGTTGTTCTGGGGTATCGGGCTGGTGGCGAACGCGATAGGCGTGTGGGGCAGCAAACGCAACGAAGTCGCGATTGAGCGCGCCTATGCCCGCGAACTGGAGAGCGAGTCGCTGCTCGAAGAGAAGGCGAAGCGCAAGAACAGCGAGATTCGCCTGACGGAAGACGGCGAACTGACGGACAGCATGGTGGCAGAGATCGAAGCGCAGGACAAACCGAAGCGCCAATTGCGATAAGCCCTCACCCTAAATCTCTCTCCCACACGATGCTAACGCATCGGGGGAGCGGGACTTTGAACATACATTTTACTGATTAACGGAGCCGCTACATGAAACGCATCGTTATCCATGAACTGGGCGACCCCGATGTGATGAAGCTGGAAGAGAGCGACCTGCCCGACGTGCCTGCCGGCAGCGTGCGCGTGCGCATCGAGGCGAGCGGGATCAACTTCATCGACATTTATCAGCGCAGTGGGCAGTACAAGATGGCGCTCCCGTTCACGCCCGGTCAGGAAGCGGCGGGCGTGGTCGATGCCGTTGGCGAAGGCGTGGCAGCGTTCAGGGTTGGCGACCGCGTGGCATATGCCTTTGTCCTCGGTGCGTATGCCGAATATGCGGTTGTCCCGGCGGAAAAGCTGGTGCCGCTGCCGGATGCTGTCGATGCGCGGACGGCGGCGGCGCTGCTGCTGCAAGGGATGACGGCGCACTATCTGGTCAAAAGCACGTTCCCTGTGCAGGCAGGGCAGACGATCCTGATCCACGCGGCGGCGGGCGGCACGGGGCAACTGGTTGTGCAGATTGCCAAGCTGCTCGGTGCGCGCGTGCTGGCGACGGTATCGACTGAAGAGAAGGCAGCGCTGGCGCGTGAACTGGGTGCGGATCATGTCTCGCTCTACGACACCTTTGAGGGGGATGTGAAGGCGCTGACCGACGGGCGCGGCGTGGATGTCGTCTATGACTCGGTCGGCAAAGACACGTTCGAGCGCAGCCTGAACTGCTTGCGCCCGCGCGGATACATGGTGCTGTTCGGGCAATCGAGCGGCGCAGTGCCGCCGTTAGATCCACAAGTACTGAACGCCAAAGGCTCGCTTTACCTGACGCGCCCGTCGCTTGGTCACTACATGCAGACGCGCGCAGAAATGCTGGAACGCGCCACCGATCTGTTCGCGTGGGCGGCGGATGGGCGGCTGAAGGTGCGCATTGACCGCGCGCTGCCGCTGGCACAGGCGGCGGAGGCACACCGCGCGCTCGCCAGCCGTACCACGACGGGAAAGGTGATTCTCGTATGATTGCACCAGCAGTTGAGCGCATTGATGCGCTGCCCCTAGAAGAATTCGTTCAACGCTACGAAGTCGAAGGTCCGTTTGAACTCATTGACGGGGAGATCGTCGCCAAAATGCCGAACGTATCGGGTCATGCCAAACCGATCAAACGCCTGTTCATCGCCTTCCTTGCGTTCGAGGCACAGGGCATTGGCGAGGTCTTTCAGGAGACGACTTTCGTGCTGACCGATGATCCGCGTTGGGTCAAAGGCTCGCGCATTCCTGATGTCATGTTTGTGCTGAAAGCAAAACTGGAAGCATTTCAGAGCATTCCCGATCACGAACTCAAACCGTACATCCTCGTGCCTGACATCGCGGTGGAGGTCGTATCGCCCACCGACCAGTACAGCGATGTCATGAAGAAGGTGCGCCGCTATCTTGCTGATGGTGTAACGCTGGTGTGGGTGGTTGATCCGCAAATACGCGAGGTGATGGTCTTCCGACACGGCGTTGACCAGCCGACCATTCTGATGGGCGATGATATTCTGACTGCCGATCCGGTGCTGACTGGCTACGCGATGAAGTTAAGCGACCTGTTTGGGTAGGAAGCTTGCAGCTTGCTTGGCGATAAGTTAGCCCTCACTTCCCCGCTGGCTGCGGCGGGCGAGCGTAGAGCCACCAGAACGGGTCTTTCGGATACACGCTCGCCAGTTCCGCCGCCCAGATGAAGTCCGTCGTCTGGGCGTAGCGTCGCAGTCGGCTGTCCGCCCCACGCAGCTTCTCCATCAGGGACTGGCTGGCGATACCGTACTGCTCCATGGCGACGAGGATCTCCTGCACCAGCGTGCGCCGCATCGCTTCCGGCAGGTAGTTGGCGGCGCAGGCGCGCGGGTTGTTCGAACATTCCTCGAAGTAAGCACGCATGGCATCCAGCCGCGAATTCGCCTCGCGCAGCAGCTTCTCGTCGTAATGCCGCTTCCATTCCGTGCGCGCCTTGTCGTGCGCGGCTTCCGTGCTGGCGAGTGTGGCTTGCTGGCTGACGCTCAGGCGGTCGTGCATCGCCCGCAGCCGCCGCAGCCGCAGCAGCAGCGCGCCAATCGTCAGCGCGGGCTTGTTGCCGCTGCCGAACAGCCCACCGCCGATGCTGCCATACAGTTGATCGCCGCGCACATAGTCCGCCAGCCCGTCTGCCATATCGCGTGCCTCGTTCAGGTCGCGGTCGAGATCGAGTTTCATTTCCGACATGGGTGTGTTCCCTTTCGCCTCATCGTCTGGCCCTCTTAAGGCACAGTATAACGCAGGCGGAGTGAACGGATGTGGGACGGGTGGGTAGAATGCGCCGCGTGCAAGTACGATCTGAGTGAGTGCACGCATCTGAAAGCAGGCAGTTTGTATACTTCACCCTGGGAGTTCACCGACATGTCCGTACTTGAAATGCGTGTTGCACTGACGGTTGACACATGGGAAAGCGTTGTCGCCTTTTATCGTGATGGTCTGGGGTTGAACCCCGGCGATATCTGGACGGACATGGGCAAGGGGCAAATCTTCGCTGCCGGGCGCGCCACGCTCGAAATCTTCGATCCCGCTCACGCCGCCGCTGTCGATCAACTGGAGGTCGGGCAGCGCGTCAGCGGGCAAATCCGCTTCGCGTTTGAAGTGCCAGATGTCCACGCGGCGCTGGCGCGGGCGCTCCAGTACGGCGCAACGCTCGTGCATGAGCCGGTGCTGACTCCCTGGAACGATCTCAACGCCCGCGTCCAGTCGCCCGACGGCTTGCAAATCACGTTGTTTCAGGGGATGAAGAAAGAGTAGCAAGAACACTGGATTAAACCGCCAAGGCGCAAAGGACGCCAGGAAATACGAATTCCCCTTAGCGTCCTTGGCATCTTGGCGGTTCTAACGGGTTTACTTCCGCCGGGTGCGGGCGCGCAGGCTGAAGAAGGCGAAGATGAATGTGATGACGGCGATGACCAGCGATGCCGTCAGCCCGCGTACCATCACCTCTGTGTCCCAGCCGGTGTTGAACAGGGCACGCATCGCTTCCAGGATGTAGGTGATCGGGTTGAACTCCGACGCCGTGCGGATCCAGCCGCTCAGCAGGTTCACAGGCGTGAACGTCGGCGCGAGGAACGACAGCGGGAAGAACAGGAACGACGCACCGCCCACCGCCGCGGCGCTGCCCGTGCGCAGCGCAATCGCCACAACGAAGCCCGCAAAGGCGATGCCCAGCACCAGAGCCAGCCCTAATACCGCCAGCACGCCGGGGATGCCCGTCTCGACTTCCAAGCCCATCACCAGACCAACACCGACGACCAGCGCGGTTTGCAGCACCAGCACCATCGCGCCTGCGATCATCGGACCGAGCAGCAGCGCCGAACGGCTGATCGGCGTCAGCAGCAGCTTGTCGAAATAACCGTTTTCGATGTCGCGGACAATCGTCTGCCCGGCAATGCTCGCGCCGGACAGTGCCGAACTGATGATCGACACGGGCAGGATGAAGCCGAGATAGCTTTGCCCCGGCAGGAAGAAGCGCGACGCCCCACTCAGTGACGCTTCGTAGACCAGCACGAAGAACACGCTGATGATCAAGCCCGGAATGACGGAGGCGGGTTCGCGGAAGATGACGGTCAGGCTGCGCCAGGTCATCATCGAGACTTGTAACAGGAACGGCATCCGCCCCGAACGGTCGTCTGCGCGGTCAATGCGCAGGTTACTTGCTGTGATTGCGCTCATTACGATTATGCTCCTCATGGATTTGTTTGCCTGTGTGCCGAGCGCTGAAGCGCCCGGCTAAACATGCCGCCCACTGAAGGGACGGTTTATCTGGCGCGTCCCTTCAGTGGACGCACATCGGTTAGCCGTCGGCTTCAGTCGATGGCTTAAGCGGCTTTAGTCTTCTGCTTCGGCTTTTCGCTGCTTTCCGCATCCGCCGCCTGTTCATTGCTGAACCGTTGCCCCGTCACTTGCAGGAATACATCATCAAGCGTCGGCTGCGTCAGCGTCAGCGCCGTCAATGCGATGTTCGCTGATTGCAGGCGGTTCACGACTGCCGGAACTGCGGCGGCGGCGTTGGGCAGGTACAGGCGCAGGATGTCACGGTCGGTCTGCGTGCGCGTCGCCATCTCGCCAACTTCGCTCAGTGCCTTGTCGACCGTCTCCACATTCGCAAACGTCAGGTTGATTGCGTCACCGCCCAGTGCTGCCTTCAGGTCGTTCGGCTTGCCTTCGACCGCGATCTTGCCCGCGTTGATGATCGCCACGCGGTCTGCCAGTTCGTCCGCCTCTTCGAGATACTGAGTCGTCAGCATGATCGTCATGCCCAGTTCGCGGTTCAAACGCCGGACTTCCGTCCAGATGTCGCGGCGACTGGCCGGGTCGAGTCCCGTCGTCGGCTCATCGAGAAACAGTACGGCAGGCTCGTGCGCCAGCGCCATCGCCAGGTCGAGTCGCCGCCGCATCCCGCCGCTGTACTTACCGACCGGGCGCTGTGTTACGTCTGACAGCTTGACGACTTCCAGCAGTTCTTTCGCCCGTGCCTGTGCCTGTCGCCGTGTCATGCCGAAGAGCTGCGCCTGAATCGTCAGCATCTCCATCGACTTCATCAGCGGGTCCAGCCCGATCTCTTGCAGCGCCACGCCCGCCAGCCGCCGCACATCGCTCGCCTGATGGACGACATCGAAGCCGCCAACCATCGCGGTCCCGCTCGTCGGGACGATGCGCGTCGTCAGCATGGCAATGGTTGTGCTTTTGCCCGCGCCGTTCGGTCCCAGAAAGCCGAAGATTTCGCCGGAGTTCACCTTGAACGAGACATCGTTCACGGCGATGACATCCCCGTTATACCGTTTGACCAGACCATCTACGACAATATCCCGATCCGACATACAGCCCTTCCTTCATTTCATTCAATATCCAAATGCCGCGACGCCAAAGTGCGCCAGAAAATTGCTTTAACGCAGGGTGCAAATATACAGAGAATGTTGTGTATGCACGGGCGACCCGCTGGGACGTCCCTATGCTGCGCTCTCTGTGTCTTTCCGGTTCTGCGTTAAATGTCTCTAGATCGCGCTGTGCCCGCCGAGCGCGTAATAGAAGACATCGCGCAGTACGGTTAGCCCGTCAATCAGTCGCACCCGCTGCGCCTCGTCCAAGCCGGCGAACAACCGCACGAGATACTGCTCCATCTCGGCAATGCTCTCGTGCAGCGCCACCTTGCCCGTTGCGGACAGATGCACATGCACCTGACGCCGATCCTCCCGTGAACGCACTCGCTCGATCCAGCCGCGCTCTTCCAGCGCCGTCAGCGTGTTGGACATGGTTGCGCCGCTCACAGACATCATGTCTGCCAGTTCGCTTTGCGTGCGCGGGCGCATGGCCAGTGCCGCCAGCACGGGCATGTGCGTCGTCGTCAGCCCATGCTGCGTATCGCGCATCTGTGCCGAAAGCACGCGCATCGTCAGCGGCAGTGCTTCCAAGATCAGATGCGGGATGCTTTCACTATGGTCGTGAGGGAGTTCGCGCTCGTTATCCATTGCCCTGCTAACGGTTAGCTTTGCTAATGATTGACAGGGCTAATGATATGTCACTCTGCGAAAAATTGGCGTGAGCAATCAGTGAGGGTTATGTGAGATGACGATAAATAACACCGCTTGTGGCTAGACATAACGTCCAGCGAGTTAGAGAAACAAAAACGCGCCCTCATGCTCCACTGTTGGATTCAGACGACGCGCTCTTGCAACGATGATTAGTTGCCGGGCTGCGGTGGTGGTCCTGAACGTGCGGGAGATGCACAGCGGTCGCCGCAGCGAATGGGTGAGCCTGCACTTGCCATCTGCACACCGATGGATGTCAGAGACAGGGTGAGCAGGAGAGCGAGTACAACTTTGCGAACACGTTTGCTCATCATAAGTCCCTTTCGAAAGTGCCAGCCATAGGAATGATGATAATTCACATTATGCGCTCATAAACCCCTTCATGAGCCTTTAAACCCGATGAAACGTCTACAACTTTGCTTGCCTCAAACCAAATGACGTAAACCGTTGCTTAACATCGATGCGTTATTCTGCTGGCGGCAGTGTCATGCTAAAGATTGAGCCTTCGCCGGGGATGTTGGTGCTGTGGACACTGACACGCCCGTCCAGTTTTTCCACCACCGTCTTGACGATCATCAAGCCAATGCCTGTGCCCTCGATCTTTTGCTGCCCCAGCCGTTCAAATTTCCGAAACAGCCGTGCCTGCTCGTCAGGGGTCAGCCCACGCCCATTGTCTGCAACCCGATAGCTGATCATTCCATCGCTTTCAATGACATAGTCAATGTGCACCTGCGGCGGGTTACCCCCATACTTGATGGCGTTGCCAATATAGTTGACCAGCGCTTCTTCCAGCCACGACGCATTGCCCATGCAGGGAGGCAGGTCATCAGGTGCAGCGATGGTTGCGCCTGTCCGCTGGATCACTGGTTGCAGGCGTTGCAGCGCTTCGCCCAGCACAATGGACATGTTCACCGGTTGTGGCAAGATTTCCTGTTTGCGCGCCTTCGCCAGACTCAACAAGGCATTGACGATTTCATTGAGTTTTTCCGCAGCCGCCTGCAAGTGCAGCAAACTCACCTGGCTGGCATCGCTGAATTGGTTCTCGCTGTCCGTCTGTATCAGATCGGCGAAGCCAATGATGAGCGCAATCGGGTTTCTCAGATCGTGTGCCACGTTATCGGCATAAGAGTCCAATTCGGCAATCATGGACTCGTTCTGTTCAATCACTTTTTGCAGCGCGAGATTGCGATGCCGCTGATTCTCCGTCTCCAGCCGCGCTTTGTCGACTTCGTAGACCGCCTGAAGCGTTTTTTCGCGGCTGTCCGCCTGGACGTTAAAGACGCGCTCCTTGATCTCGTGGAACTGCTCCATGTGACGAAACGCCTGCTCGTAATCGCCTACGCTGGCGTAGGCTTGTGCCAGTGCTCTGTGCAAGGGAAACAGCGCAGGCAGCGCTTCCAGCGATTGCGCAATTGCCAGTGCCTGCTGCAAGGTGGCAATGCCCGCCGCCTTATCGCCACGTTTCAACTTAAGCGTCGCCATTGAGTGCAGGAGCGTCGCGCGCTGGTAGGTGGCGTCTGTACTTTGCAGGCGTTCCATCGCTTCAGAAAAGCAGCTTTCGGCAGCTTCATACTGGCTCAGCCCGCTGTAGGCGCTGCCCTGATGCATCAGTGCCAGCCCCTCGCCCATCACGAACCCAGCATTAGCGGCAGTGCTGGCAGCGCTGCGGGCGATCATCAGCGCCTGCTCATACTGCCCCAGATGGTTGTGACTTTCGGCAACATTCGCCGCTGCGATGGTGCGCAGCACCGGATGGGCATTCGCCTGTTGATAGGCATCGAGCGCCTGCTCGTAGTAGCTCAAGGATGAACCATAGTCTTCCAACCCTTCGTAGACCAGCCCGATGTTGTTCTGAACAGTGGCGATCTCCAACGGGTTGTTCGTCTCGCGCGCCAGCCGCAGCGCCTGCATAAAGGCATCGAGCGCATCCGGGCGATTGCCAACAACCTGATGATTGGTGCCAATGATATTGAGCGCATCATAAGCGAGGTTGGACAGTTTGTGCTGCCCGGCAAGCTTGAGCGCTTCCAGCGCCTGCGTCAACGACGCGCCGTAATCTGCAAGGTTGTGCATTGCCCAGGCGGCGTTGAGCAAACTCTTGATGTAAAGCGGCTGGTCAGCAATTACCAGCGCCAGCTGCCTCAGTTCTTGCGCAACGGTAACAGCGCGCTTTGGGTTAGATTCTGTCAGATGTTCGGCAAGTGCTTGCAGTGCCTGCGCTTTTTCGGCAGGGCATAATGCAGCATAAACGGCTGCTTCCATCTCTTGTGTTGCAGTGTGCATAGGTGTTTCAACATCAATCTGAAAATATGAACCATCGCCCATATATACGATCGGCATAATTTAGTTTACATTGATTTGCGTCGATCCTTTTCTTTTGTTCGCAATTTTTACAAAATTTCTGAACGTGACAGAAGCAGCGCTACAGATTGAGCGCCAGCCCCTTGAACCGTTCGGCGTTTGACTGGATCGCCGTTTCGACGGGCAGGCGTTCCATGCTCGAGGCACCGAAGAAGCCCGCGATGCCGTGTGTATGCTCAAAGATATACTGCGCATCTTCCGGCTCTGCGATGGGTCCGCCGTGACACAGCACCAGAATATCGGGATTAACCTGCTTCGCTGCGTCCGCCATCGCCTGTACGCGCGCCGCCGATTCTTCCAGCGTGAGTGCGCTTTGTGCGCCGATGCTGCCTTTGGTCGTCAAGCCCATGTGCGGCACGAGGATGTCCGCGCCCGCCTGCGCCATCTTGACCGCATCTTCCGGCGTAAAGACATACGGCGTCGTCAGCATATCGAGGTCGTGGGCAGTGGCGATCATTTCGACTTCGAGGTCGTAACCCATGCCTGTCTCTTCGATGCCCGCGCGGAAACTGCCATCGAACAAGCCGACGGTCGGGAAGTTCTGCACGCCGTCAAAGCCCATGTCCTTGAGCTGGCGCAGGAACGGGCGCATCAGTCGGAACGGGTCGGTGCCGCAGACGCCCGCCTGGACGATGGCGCGTTCGACAATCGGCAGCACTTCGCCGCCCATCTCGACGACGATCTGGTTGGCATCACCATAGGGCAGCAGTCCGGCAAGGCTGCCGCGCCCCGCCATGCGGTAGCGCCCGCTGTTGTAGATGATGATCAGGTCTACGCCGCCGCGTTCAGCAAACTTGGCGGAGATGCCCGTGCCTGCACCCGCGCCGATGATCGGGCGTCCGGCGCTGACCTGGGCGCGCAGGCGAGAGAGCGCGTCTTGTCGTGAGATGAAGGGCATGAGGTTGTCCTTTTTTCGTTAGCCGTCGCATAGCCAACGGCTTCCCTGCTTAACGATGAAACTTGCGGCGCACATGTTACAATCGAGTCTATGAAACAGAGATATCATACTCTTCTTCCGATCACTTTCGCACTCTTCATGCTGGCGCTGGCCGCGCTTGCCTGTAACCTGAGCGATAACGCAGCGCCTGCCACGCTCGTCCTGCGCGCGACCGACACGCCGCCGCCGACGATTGGCTATGCAACGCTGCCGCCGGAAGCGCTGCCGCAGCAGGAAGGCGCAGCGACTTCCGTGCCGCGCTCGGAAGCCGCCGCCATCAGCCTGATCAACCAGGTGCAGACCGACCGTCTGATGCTGCATGTCGCCACGCTGGTGGAAATGGGCACACGCCATGTCAATTCGCCCTACAACACGCCGGGGCGCGGCATCGGCGCAGCACGCGATTACATCATCAACGAATTCAATGGGATTGCCGAAGCCTCGCGCGGTAACTTCCGCGTGCTGCGTCAGGATTTCCCGGTCTCGTTTGCGGGCGTCAATTCGACGGCGACCAACATCATCGGCATCATGCAGGGCAACGAGATCGGTGCGGGTGTAATTATCGTCGGCGCGCACTATGACAGCATTACGATTGCGACTGAAGACGGCAATGCCTTTGCGCCGGGCGCGAACGACAATGCGACGGGCGTCGCCGCCATGCTCGAAATCGCCCGCATCCTCAGCCAGCGCCCGCACCGCTCGACCATTATCTTTGTTGCGTTCTCCGCCGAAGAGATTGGTCGCAACGGCAGCCAGGCGTTCGTCAACGAGTATGTGCGCATCAACAATCTCGACGTGCGCGCCATGCTCAATATGGATATCATTGGCAGCAACACGGGCGCGAACGGAGCAATCGACCCCGCTCGCATACGCCTGTTCTCGGCAGAGCCGAATAATTCGCCGTCACGGTTGCTGGGGCGCGGGCTGGGACTGCTGGCAGAGCTGTACATGCCTGTTGAGGTGCTTGTCGAGAGCAGCGTGGATCGGCCGGGGCGGTACAGCGACCACATGAGCTTCAGCGAGGCGGGTTATCCCGCTGTACGATTCATCGAAGCATTGGAAGAGCCGGAACGCCAGCACACCAACCGCGACACGCTCGATGACATCCAGCCCGCATACCTGACGCAGAATACGCAGATGTTCGTGCTGTTGGTGACATCGCTGGCAGACGGACCCCGCCCGCCCGCCAGCATCGTTGTCCGCGATGAAGGCAACGGGCTGCGCACGCTGCTGTGGGACCCGGTGCCAGAAGCGGCGGCGTACATCATCGCCTTCCGTCCGCCGGGCGCGACACGCTACAGTGACTCCGTGCGCTGGACGGACGTGGCGACGCGCAGCATCACGTGGGATCGCTTCACGCCGGAGAATTTCGAGGCGATCACGATTGCGGTCGAAAACAGCGCGGGCATCATCGGTCCGTTCTCATTCGAGTACATCATCACGCGCTAGGCAGGCTCTCATGCCCCGATTTACCTATCGCAGCGGCGACACGACCTACACGCTCGACCTCGATCCGCAGCCGGACGGCGGCTGGCTGGCTCGCCTGGACGGGCAAAGCGTGTCTGTCCAGACGCAGCCGCAGCCCGACGGCGGC
Source organism: Chloroflexota bacterium (assembly GCA_033763755.1). Classification (GTDB taxonomy): domain Bacteria; phylum Chloroflexota; class Anaerolineae; order Aggregatilineales; family Phototrophicaceae; genus Flexifilum. The sequence continues at coordinate 47,338 of JANRJX010000149.1, read as the reverse complement.
TGGCGGCTGCTGGTAGATGGCGTGGCGACGACTGTTTATGCCGCTGCGCATGGCGACCAGCGCTCCGTCTGGCACGATGGCGCGCACTACACGCTGGAGACGGTACGCGCCGGCGGGCGTTCGCGCGGGCGCAGTACAGCCGCGCGCAGCGGCAGGCTGACGGCACAGATGCCGGGGCAGGTACGGATGGTGCTGGTTGCGGCGGGCGATAGTGTGACACGCGGGCAAACGCTGGTCATTCTGGAAGCGATGAAGATGGAACTGCGTGTCGCCGCGCCCGCCGATGGCGTCGTCAGGCAGGTACATGTCCAGGTCGGCGCGGTCGTCGAACGTGACGCGCTGCTCGTTGAAATAGAATGAAACAGACCCCGACATTATGCTGTCGGGGTCTGTTTCGTTTTGGCGGAGAGGGAGGGATTCGAACCCTCGATGGCTGTTACCCCATACTCATTTTCGAGACGAGCCCATTCAACCGCTCTGGCACCTCTCCGTATGTTGTTAGCGCAGCGATGCGAAAAACGCCTGCAACTGTGCGCTGGCATCGTCCGCCAGCATTCCTGTCTGCACATCCACCTGATGGTTCAGGCGGTCATGCCGCAGGATGTCGATCACGCTGCCCGCCGCGCCCGCTTTCGGGTCGAATGCTGCATAGACCAGCCTCGGCAGCCGTGCCAGCACCATTGCTCCCGCGCACATCGCGCATGGTTCGAGCGTGCAATACAGCGTCACCCCGTCCAGTCGCCATGTCCCCAGATGTTGCGCCGCTTCGCGAATAGCGATCATCTCGGCATGGGCGGTCGGATCGTGGTCGCGCTCGCGACAGTTCCAGCCCCGCCCGATAATCTCGCGTTTGTAAACGGCAATCGCGCCAATCGGCACATCCCCGTGCGCCAGCGCTTTTTCCGCTTCTTGCAGCGCGATTCGCATCCAGGCGGCGTCATCCATAGGCGCAAATTGTAGCAGGCAAGATGAAGCATGTGTAGGGGCAGGATACAGAGTGACCTCACCCCGCCAAGACTCCACCTTACGGCGAGTCGCACCCCTCTCCGCACGCGGAGAGGGGACGGGGGTGAGGTGCATTAAATCGGAACTAGCCGATTTCGCCGATGCGTTCCGCCATGTCCAGGTTTTCCTGGGTGATCATGATCGGAGACAGCAGTACCAGCGGGTTGGCTTCGTATGCGCAGCCGCGTGCCTGGAGGGCAGCGATACGCATGGCGATGCGGCTCTGACCACCGGGGAACTGCTCAATCGTGCCTGCCAGCCCACCATCGCGGACGCTGGCGAGCGCTTCCGGCAGCGCGTCAAACCCGTAGATGCGAATGGCATCTTGCAGACCCGCAGCGATGACGGCTTCCAGCGCGCCCAGTGCCATATCGTCGTTGGCGGCAATGATGGCATCCGGCGGCGTCGCCAGACCGGCCAGACCGGCTTCCGTCACCGACAGACCTTCGTCGCGGCGGAAGTTGGCAGTCTGTTCAAAGACGAACGGATAAAGTTCCGCCATCGGGTCGAAGATGTTGTGGACGCCACGATTACGATCAATCGCGGGACCCGCACCCGGCTGCCCTTGCAGGTGGAAAATGTCCGCGCCATCCGGGAACAGCGCCATCACCGTTTCTGCCTGAATTTCGCCGCCGCGCACATTATCCGCGCCGACGTGTGCCAGAATGCCTTCGACGCCTTCAACACGGCGGTCAATTGTGATGACGGGGATACCCGCTTCGATTGCCAATTGCAGCGCGGGCGAAATCGCATCAACCTGAATCGGGCTGATGACAATCGCGTCTACGCCTTGCACAATCGCCGCTTCAACATCGGCGGTCTGCTTGGTGGCGTCATTCTCGCCGTCCAGTTGCAGCAGTTCGATGTTGCCGATTGCTTCTGCTTCGGCAGCAATCTGGTTCTGCATATGGACGAAGAAAGGGAACGCCAGGTCGGGCAGCGACGACATGATCGTGATCGACTGGTCAGCCGCGCACATGCCGATTTCTGCTGCGTACAGGTCGGTTCCCGGCGCTGCGCCCATGTCCATGTCGCCCAGCTCACCGATGCGTTCCGCCATGTCCAGGTTTTCCTGGGTGATCATAATCGGCGACAGCAGTACCAGCGGGTTGGCTTCGTACTCGCAGGCGCGAGCCTGGAGGGCGGCGATACGCATGGCAATGCGGCTCTGACCACCGGGGAACTGCTCAATCGTGCCCGTGAGACCGCCGTCGCGGACGCTGGCGAGCGCTTCCGGCAGCGCGTCAAACCCGTAGATCGAAATTGTGTCTTGCAGACCGGCAGCAATGACGGCTTCCAGCGCGCCCAGCGCCATGTCGTCGTTGGCGGCGATGATCGCACCCGGCGGCGTTTCCAGCCCGGCGAGACCGGCTTCCGTCACCGACAGACCTTCGTCGCGGCGGAAGTTGGCAGTCTGTTCAAAGACGAACGGATAGGTCTCGGCCAGCGGGTCGAGGATGTTGTGGACGCCACGATTGCGGTCAATCGCAGGACCCGCACCCGGCTGCCCTTGCAGATGGAAAATGCCTGTGCCATCGGGGAACTGTGCCACGACGGTTTCCGCCTGGATTTCACCGCCGCGCACGTTATCCGCGCCAACGTGCGCCAGAATGCCTTCGACACCTTCAACACGACGGTCAATCGTGATGACGGGGATACCCGCTTCGATTGCCAGTTGCAGCGCGGGCGAAATCGCATCGACCTGAATCGGGCTGATGACAATCGCGTCTACGCCTTGCACAATCGCCGCTTCAACGTCGGCGGTCTGCTTCGTGGCATCATTCTCGCCGTCCAGTTGGATCAGCTCGATGTTGCCGATTGCCTCGGCTTCAGCGGCAATCTGGTTCTGCATATGGACGAAGAACGGGAACGCCAGGTCTGGCAGTGACGACATAATTGTGATCGTCTGGTCTGCGGGGCAGGCAGCGACCGCATCGGCATACAGATTGGTCGGGTCATCCTGTGCGAATGCCGGGATCGCCGTCGGCATCAGCAGGACGAGTAATGCGATGATCCATAAGAAACGTTTGATACTTGCGGACATCTTTTCAAGCTCCTTCAGTTAAAACATCTCACTTGCATCCCGCAGGATGCACGTTCACAACGCGATGCACGCCTGGCGCGCCGCGTGAAGAACCAAAATTCAGGACCGCCGCCGCGATTTGACATACCGATCAAATGCGACCGCGAGGATGATGATCAAGCCGATGATGATCTGCTGGACATACGATGACACATTCAACATGACCAGTCCATTGACGAGCACGCCGATCAGCAGCGCGCCGATGACCGTGCCGGTCACATTGCCTTCGCCGCCAAAGAGACTCGTACCGCCGATGACGACGGCTGCGATCACGTCCAGCTCGTATCCCAAGCCCGCGACTGCTTCCGCCGAGTTCAAGCGTGCCGACAGCACGAAGCCGCCCAGCCCGGCGAAGAAACCGACGATGATATAGACGCTCAACGTCAGCGTTTTAACGTTCAATCCCGACAGGCGCGCGGCTTCCGGGTTGCCGCCGACGGCATAGACATGCCGCCCGTAGCGTGTGTAGCGCAGCACGACGTGTGCCAGCACCGCGAACGCCAGAAAGATGATGACCGGAATCGGGATGCCAATCGGCACACGCGACTGGACAAGCTCCGTTAGCCAGGGCAGTTCGACCAAACCGTTGCCCCAGTAGCGATATTCATTGGTAAAGCCGCTGATGGGACCACCATTCGAGAGGATCAGCGTCAGACCGCGCCAGATCGTCAAGCCACCGAGCGTGACGATGAACGCTGGAATGCCGAGCCGCGTGATCGCCGTGCCTTGAATGAAGCCGCACAGGACGCCGACCAGCATTGCCGCGATTGCTGCCCCGCCAATGCCCAGACCAACGGCATCGGTCGTTTCCAGCGAGAGGGTGTTCTGGTTCGTGCCTTTGAAGGCAATCGCCGCCGCCATGCCCGCCAGCGCCACAATCGAACCGACGGACAGGTCAATGCCGCCTGTCAGGATGACGAACGTCATACCGATGGCGATCATGCCTGTGATCGACACCTGGCGCAGGACGTTGAAGACATTCAGCGGATTGAGAAAGCGCCCTTCCGTCGCCACCGAAAAGATAATAATCAGCACGAACAGAAACAACAGCGGTGCGATCTGGCTGATCAGCTTTGCCGCATCAAACCCCTGCTTGTCCGTCGCCGCGCCTGCCAGCGCTGCCTGCCGCGTTGCCATAAAGCCCCCTATACTGCCTCTCGCAGCGTCATCAATTCCATCAATTTTTCCTGCGTCGCGTCCTCGCGCAGCACTTCGCCCGTCAAACGCCCTTCGCGTATGGTCAGAATGCGGTCGCTCATGCCCAGAATTTCCGGTAGTTCCGACGAAATCATGATAACGGCGATGCCGCTCGCAGCCAGTTCGTGCAGCAGCCCATGCACCTCTGCCTTCGCCGCCACGTCAATGCCGCGCGTCGGCTCGTCCACGATGAGCACTTTCGGTTGCAGCGCCAGCCAGCGGGCGATCACCACTTTCTGCTGGTTGCCGCCGCTCAGATTGCGCACACGCACCTCGCTGGTGGACATACGAATGTTGAGCTTCGCGCGGTACTCCTCCATCATTGCGGCTTCTTCGCGTCGCCTGATAAAGCCGAACAGCGCACTCAGGCGTTCCAGCGCGGCGATGCTGGTGTTTTCGCGCACGGCAAGCGACAGGAACAGCGCCTGCTGCTTGCGGTCTTCTGGCACCAGCCCGATGCCGTGATGAATGGCGTCTTCCGGCGACTTGATCCTGACCAGCTTGCCATCAACATAAATCTCGCCGCTTTCAAGCGGGTCCGCGCCGAAGATCGCCCGCGCGATCTCTGTGCGCCCCGCGCCGACCAGCCCCGCCAGCCCCAGGATTTCGCCCTTGCGCACCTCAAAGCTGATGTCGTGCAGCACAATCGCGTGGGCGTCCTGCGCGTTGATGCGCCGCTTGAGATGCTTGACTTGCAGCGCTACGTCGCCCGGTATCTGCTGGTGCGCTCCGCCGTACAGATCATCGACCACGCGCCCGACCATCATGCGGATGATGTCCGGGATTTTGATGTCGCGCACGTTCGCCTCGCCTGCGTTGCGCCCATCGCGCAGCACGGTGATGCGGTCGCAGATGTCCATGACCTCTTCCAGCCGATGCGTCACAAAGATGATGCTCAAGCCGCGCGCTTTCAGGTCTTGAATGATCTGCTTCAGACGCACGACCTCTTTCTCGCTCAGTGCCGAGGTCGGCTCATCCATGATGATCAGCCGCGACTGCATCGACAGCGCGCGGGCGATTTCGACCATCTGCTGCTCGGCGACGCTCAAATCGCGGACGCGCGTCATCGGGTCGAGCGTGATGCCGATCTGCGCGGTGACCTGGCGCGTTTGCTCCGCCATCTCGCGCCAACTGAGCAGCACAGCATTGCCCGGCTCGCGCCCGATGTAGACATTCTCGGCAATCGTCAACTGCGGGACGAGATTAAACTCCTGATAGATCGTGACGATGCCCGCCTGCTGTGCCTGATGCGGATTGCTGAGGGTGATGGTTTTGCCGCCGAGTTCAATCGTGCCGCCGTCCGGCTGGTGTGCGCCGGATAAAATCTTGAGCAGCGTCGATTTGCCCGCGCCGTTTTCGCCGAGCAGCCCGTGAATTTCGCCGGGCGCGACTTCAAAGTTGACACTATCGAGCGCCAGCACACCGGGGAAGCGCTTGGTGATCCCGGTCATACGCAGCAGGGCTTCGCTCATGAGGCGGCTCCTTCATAATAGGGCGCGGTGGACTGGCGCACGATCAATTCCGGTTGCAACATGACGACTGGCTCGTCAACCGACTCCTCACGGATGTGCCGCAGCAGCAAATCAACCGCCATGCGCGCCATGTCTTCGCGCGGCTGGCGTACCGTCGTCAGTGGCGGGCGCAGGTGGCGGCTGATCTCAATGTCGTCCACGCCGACAACTGAGATGTCATTTGGCACCCGCAGCCCGCGTTCATCAATCGCGTGCAGCGCGCCGATTGCCAGCGCGTCGTTGCTGGCAAAGACGGCGGTCGGGTGTTCCGGAGCGTCGAGCAGGGCGCTCATGGCGCGGTAGCCCTCGTCGGCGTTCCAATCGTGTTCGACATTGCGCACGGTGCGATACACCATCCCGTGCTGTGCCAGAGCCGCCTTGTAGCCTTCCATACGTTCACGCGCCGGGCGCACCGTGCGCGGTCCGGCAATGTGGGCAATACGCTGGTGTCCAAGCGACCACAGATGCTCGGTGGCGAGGATGCCCGCCCGCACATTGTCCATGACGCACGATGCGCCGCTGTAATACGGAGGTGTGCGGTCTATCGCCACGATGGGCAGCGTACTATCGTGCCAGAGCGTGCTGTCCTGCGGCGTCGCTGCCGTGTGCGCGATTAGCAATCCATCGACAAAGTGGCGTCTGGCACGGCGGATGCACGCCGCTTCACGTTCGTGGTCTTCGTGGCTGTTGAAGACCAGAACCGTGTAGCCCTGTTCTTGTGCAGCATCTTCTGCCGCGCCGACGATCTCGGCAAAGTAAGGATTGGAGAGATCAGGGACGATGAACGCCAGCGCATTCATCTGCCCGGTGCGCAGACTTTGGGCGATCAGATGCGGCGAATAGCCGAGGCTGTCGATGGCGGACTTGACTTTGAGGCGGGTTTCTGGCGAGACGTAGGGCCAGTCGCGTACCACGTTGGAGACGGTGGTGACGGACACACCTGCATATTCAGCTACATCTCGAAGCGTAACTTGTCTTGGCATAATCTTTTACACGAAAATATTTAACGTTTCACACAACGTTTCACGCCAGTGTAACGAGTGGCAGGGCAGGTTGTCAAGGAATTGGGAAAATGTGATTGCGGTGGGGAATGGTGTTGGGGCAGAATGTATTCTGCCCCACGATGTTCATACGGTTCAGGACAGGATAGCGCCTGCCCTTACATTGTCTGGTGAATATCAGGGCAGAATACATCCTGCCCTACACGTTACCGACCTTCGCACTGCGACAGGCGGGGCGTACCGTTCGGAATGCCGTAGTTTTCCGGCACATCTTCGGTGATGCGGATATCAATCCAGCCGGGGATGTCGCGCAGCTTGAGCGCGCCGTTGGCGTAGCGGGTGACAAAGAATGTCTGGCAGGCATTAACATTGGCGGTTGTGGACGGACCGACCGACGTGCCAAGCACGGGCAGTGTGCCAGTGATGAAGACCAGTTCCGACGACGTAAAGTCAAACGGCGGCAGCAGTACGGCATCAATGACGTGGATAATACCGTTGGATGCCTGAATGTCGGTGATGACCACGTTCACCTGGCGATCCAGGACGACGCCGCCATCAATCACTTCGATGAAGACCGGCGCGCCATTGACGGTGGGCGCAGTCGAAAGACCGACGACCGTTGACGCAGGCACTTCACCCGCGACGACATGGTAGAGCAGGATATCGGTCAGCAAGCCATCGGGGTCTGCCAGCAGGTCAGCGATCAGGTCTTCGCCCAGTGCAGCGAAGGCAGTATCCGTTGGTGCGAATACGGTGAACGGACCGGGGCTGGAGAGCGTGTCTGCCAGTCCAGCGGCGGTGACGGCGGCGACGAGTGTGTCAAAACGACCATCAGCAACGGCAATATCGACAATGGTGCGCCCCTGCGCGAACGCCGGAGCCACTGCCATCGCCAGCAGTGCGACGGCGACAATTACGAGTAACCACTTACGCATAGACTCAATCCTCCATAACAATACACAACAGACACCTGCACCTCGGCATTGCTGCCTTGTGCTTACGACCTACCTTACGGACGCCACATGAGCAGTAAGCGATGAGGGCGTAAGCAGAACCTAAACATCATCTTAAAGAGAGTTGAGGGCAAAAGCGTGGGATAAGTGGGGGATGTGAAGGGTGAGAAGTCGGTTTGAGTTTACACCCTCGGTCGTCGCCGGAAGGTGTAGCGCACTGCCCGCCGCCAGTACGGTTGCCCGCGCATGTACGTCAAGAGTGTGTCTTCCAGGCGGCGCGGCTGAAAGCCAAAGTACTGGTACAGGTTGCCAATGCGCGCCGTGCGATTGGTCGCCAGAATATCGAGCCACTGTTCTGTGATGAGCGCGCGCGGCATGATGCGCGTGTATACGCCGATGATCCAGCGCAGCACATACGGCGGCACAGGCACAATTGTCCGCGCGATGCCCGCCACGCGCATGACGGTGAACAGCAGGTCTTCAAGCGTGATGTATTCGGGTCCGCCGATCTCGATGGTCTGATCGACCGTGCCAGGGCGTTCGAGCGCGCAGACCAGCGCCGTGACGAGATCATCGATATGCAGGGGGTGGAGCGCGATTTCGCCACGACCGGGCATGAGGAAGAAGAACGGTGTGCTGGTTAACTGCATGGCGATGTGGTTGATGAACGCATCTTCCGCGCCGAAGACGATGCCGGAACGTAGAATAGTGTATGCCAGACCGCTGGAACGGATCGTTTCTTCGACCATGCCTTTGACGCGCAGCAGCGGATAGGCGGACGAGGGCGCAGCACCGAGATGACTGAGCGTGATGATGCGTCCGACGCGGGCGGCGCGGGCGGCGGCAATCAGGGCGCGTGTGCCTTCAAGCTCGATGCGCTCCAGGTCACGCCTGCGACCCCACCACTGTGCGTTGGCGAGATGGATGATGACATGCGCGCCGCTGACCGCGCGGAAAAGCGCTTCTTCGTCGGTCATGCTGCCGCTGATGACTTCGACGGTTTCGCCCCATGCGGGCAGCGGTTTGACGCCTATGGGCAGCAGCACACGCACGCGCCGCCCGTCAGCGACCAGCCGTTCAACGACATGCCGCCCGATAAAGCCTGTAGCACCAGTGATGAGTATCATGAATGCAAGTATACATGCTGGGTGCGCGGGTGAGAGGGGGAGATTGCGCGGGCGTGCTAAAATCAGCTGTGTCGTTGGTTACTTGGACACCGCCCTGTGAAACTTCCACGCTTCGTCTGGACGCTGCTGCTCCTGCTCGTGCTGCCCGCGCTCGTCGGCGTGCTGGCACTGATTCAGCGCAGCGACCCGGTCGCCCAGCTCGTGCAGCAATCACGCGAACACGCCGCCGCCGAACGCTTTGACGACGCCATTGTCGCGATGGACGACGCGCTCGCGCTGGCGCCCGATAACCCGCTGCTGTATGTCGAACGCGGGCAGCGCATTCTGCTGATCTACGAATGGGATCGCGCGTTGGCGGATTTTGACCGCGCCATTGAAATTGCGCCGGATTACGCTGATGCGTATTACTGGCGCGGCATCCTCTACGCCAGCGTGCCGGATGCGTCGGCGCGTCCGCAGGCACGTGCCGATTTCGAGCGCTACCTCCAGCTTGCGCCGAACGGCAGCTACGCGACGGACGCCGCGCGCTATGTGCAGCAGTTGGGTCAGTGAAACACCTCCTTCTATCAGCATCATAATTGGCACAGATAGCCAACGTATCGACATACAGCCGATGTGTATCAAAACCGCCAGGAAGGGCAACATGATGGCTGATGATTTGCCGCGTGTCACATTCGAGTCAGAACAGGCGTGGGAGCTATGGCTGGAGGCGAACCACGAAACTTCGCCGGGGCTGTGGCTGCAAATCGCTAAAAAAGACAGCGGCATCCCCTCCGTCACCTATGCCCAAGCCTTGCAGGTCGCGTTGTGTTTTGGCTGGATCGATGGTCAAAAGGGCAGCCTGGATGACCGCTACTTCTTACAGAAGTTCACCCGTCGCCGCCCGAAAAGCAAATGGTCACAGGTCAACCGCGAACATATCGCCCGCCTGACCGCCGAAGGGCGAATGCGCCCGGCGGGGCAGCGCGAGGTGGACGCCGCTAAAGCCGACGGGCGTTGGGAAGCGGCTTACGCGCCGCAAAGCACCATTGAAGCGCCGGCGGACTTTCTGGCGGCGCTCGAAGCACAGCCAGCGGCTTTTGCGGTCTGGTCGGGGTTGAAGAGCGCCCAGCGTTATTCGATCCTCTTCTACATACACGACGCCAAAAAGCCGGAGACGCGCGCCAAACGAATTGAAAAGTACGTGGCGATGCTGTCGGACGGCAAGACGTTGAATTAATTGATGGCAGAATCGACATGAAATTGCTGGGGCGACTCTGCGGATCGTCCCTGCTGTGGCAACCCGTGTCCCCTCATTTGCTTGCCGAACGGCGCGACTTGCGCCATAATCCCATTGCGACGTAGATTACAAAGATTTAGCAATGGAAAATCTGAAAGTAGCTTTTGTTGCCATCCTTCGTACTACATTTGATATCACACTTGCGCAAACGCTGGTTGCAGCGGCACGCACCCGCCTGATGGACGCGGGCTTCGCACTCGTTGGCGCTGCCGAACCTGTGACCACGCTCGCAGAGGCGCAGGCGGCAGCAGAGGCACTGACCAACACCCACGCCGATCTGCTCATCATCTTCCAGTCCACGTTTGCCGATAGCAGCATGGTGCTGGCGTGCGCGCGGGCGGTCGATCTGCCGCTGCTGCTCTGGGCAGTGCCGGAAGCGCATACAGGTGAGCGACTGCGCCTGAATTCGCTGTGCGGGATCAACCTCGCGGGGCACGCGCTGCGGCGCGCGGGCTATCGTTATGCCCATGTCTACGCTGCGCCGTCTGACCCAGCCGCCATTGATGCCGTGCACACCCAGGCAGCCGCCGGGCATGTGCGCCGCAAGCTGCGTCAAACGCGCATCGGGCGCGTCGGTGAGCATCCCGCCGGATTTGAGACCTGTGCCGTCGATACCGTCGGCGTGCGCGAACGCTTCGGCATTGAAATCGCCCAGATCGACCTGCGCACAGGACTTTTCGACTCCATGCGTGCTGCGCCACAGGCGGCGACAGATGCGGCAGTACGCGACCTTGCCAAGAACGTCGTCGGATTAGAAACGATGGACGTGGCGGCAACGCGCGGGACGTTGAGCGCCTATGTCGCATTACAGGATATGGCGGCGACGCAGCGCATTGATGGCTTCGCGGTGCGCTGCTGGCCCGAATTCTTCACCGAGATGGGCTGCGCGGCGTGCGGCGCGATGTCTCTGTTGAGCAACGCGATGATCCCGTGCAGTTGCGAAGCGGATGTGAACGGCACGATCACGCAGTTTATTCTGCAAACCCTGAGCGGCGCACCTGCCTTTGGCACGGATATTGTCTCGGTCGATCAAGCTGCCGATGCACTCGTCGTCTGGCACTGTGGGCTTGCGCCGCTGTCGATGGCAGACCCGCTGGCGGACGCGGGCGTGACCATACATTCCAACCGCAAGCTGCCGCTGCTGCTGGAATTCCCGCTCAAGCCCGGACGGGTGACGATTGCCCGCCTGAGCGAGGCGACAGGCAGCTACCGTCTCGTCGTCGGCAGCGGCGAAATCGTACGCGGTGTAAAGCCGTTCTCTGGGACGTGTGGGCTGCTGCATTTCGAGCGCCCCGCCGCGCACATTCTGGATAGCATTCTTTCCGAGGGATTGGAGCATCATATTTCCCTCACGTATGGCGACCATCGCCCGGCATTGCAGGCGCTGGCGCACATGCTCGATCTACCTGTGTTGATGTTGTGAGAAGGAGGAGCGCGAGCAACAGACGTATCGTTTCCGAATAGCAGAGCAAATCTTTAGTCGAACAGTTGAGGAGAACCATAGCATGAAGCGTTTCGCACTCTTATTTGTACTCGCGTTGGCGCTGCTGGGCGCGCTGACGGTTCAGGCGCAGGACGTGGTCGAACTGCGCATTACCTGGTATGACGATGGCACTGAAGGTGTCGTCCTGCGCGATTTGCTGGATCGTTTTGAAGCAGAAAATCCGGACATCCGCGTCATCGTCGATACGGTCGCCTACAACACCGTGCTGGAACAACTGCCGCTGCAAGTAGAAGCGGGTGAAGGTCCAGACATGGCGCGCGTGACCAACTTCGACGCCTTTAAGGGCTTCTATCTCGATATGCGCCCATACCTGGCGGATGCCGCCTACTGGGAAGCCAGCTTTGCCCCGGCGGTGTTGGCGGCGCTGCGTTCCGGCGAAGACGATGCGGATGCCATCTACGGCTTCCCCAACCAGTTCACCGTGACCGGTCCGTTCATCAACCGCACGCTGTTTGAGCAGGCGGGCATCGAAGTGCCGAGCGACGGCAGCGATGCTGTGAGCTGGGCGGAGTGGACAGCAGCAACGGCAGAAGTGGCAGCAGCGACCGAAACGCAGTACGCGATTGCGATGGATCGCAGCGGTCATCGTTTCTCGGGTCCGGCATTCTCGGAAGGCGCGACCTACTTCAATGAAGATGGCAGCATCACGATTGACACCCCCGGCTTCCGCTCGATGGCGGAACTGCTCGTTCAGTGGCACACCGATGGCATCACCCCCGCCGAAGTGTGGATCGGTTCGGGTGGCAGCTATGCCGCCGCTGCGGACTTCTTCATCAACGGGCAGCTGGTGATGTACATGAGCGGTAGCTGGCAGATTGGTCGCTTCGCCAACGACATTGGCGACACGTTTGACTGGGAAGCCGTGCCGAACCCGACCGGTGACGGCGGCAGCACGGGTATGCCCGGCGGCACGATGATGGTCGCGTTCGGCGACACCGAGCATCCCGAAGAAGTATCGCGCGTGATGGATTACCTGGCGTCGGTGGATGCGCTCAAGGAATTCAGCGAACGCACGCTCTTCATCCCGGCGCATCTCGGTCTGGGCGAACTGAGCTTCCAGACGGATGTGGAAGCGGCACAGAACGCACTGCTGACCTTCGCCGCTGAAGTGCCGAAGCTGAGCGAACAGGCATACGAACTGCAATTCGGTGGGCGTGCCTTCGCTATCAACAACCCGATCCGTGACCGTCTGACGCAGGTGCTGACGGGCGAACTGACGCTGGATGAAGCGATTGAACGCATCCAGCAGGACGTGGACGACGCACTGGCTGCGGCTGCGGCGGGCTAATCTGTCTTTACTGCAGAGACACAGAGAACGCAGAGGCGCGGAGGAATCGTAGGGCGACCTGCCGGGTCGCCCCTGCACAGCCCAATTCGCTCTGCTTGGAAGAAAAACGGACGAGGCATGCCTCGTCCCTACAGCGAGTCAATACGTCGTCCGCCGACGCTGTCGTTCATACTCAGACGCGATCAAATAGTCACAGGCACCTGGCGGTTCAAACAGGAAATTCATATGGCAACAAAAACTACCTATGTGCCCGGTACAAAACCGCAGGGCTTTACACTGATGACGATCCCGAAAGCGATCAACGCCGTCTTTTCGGCGATCTTTCAGGCGATCATCAATGCAGTCGATTTCATCATGCACCCGCTGCAAGACCGACTGGGGGTGCGCGGCATGGCGTATGTGTTCGTGCTGCCGAACCTATTGATTTTTGGCATCTTTATTTTGCTGCCGATGCTGCTCAACTTTTACTATGCCTTCACAGGCAGCACGGAATTATTCCCGCAAAATCGCCCATTCGTCGGGCTGGAAAACCTGAACACGCTCTTCACCTGTCAGAATTTCATCGACCCCAACACCTGCCGCGAAGACCTGTTCTGGCGTGCGGTCTATAACACGCTCGGTTATGTCACGCTGCAAGTCGGGACGATGGTCGTGCTGGCGCTGATTACCGCGCTGGCGCTGAACGCGCAGATTGTAGCGCGCGGCTTCTTCCGCAGCGTTTTCTTCTATCCGGTGCTGCTCTCGCCCGTCGTCGTGGCGGTCATCTGGCGCTGGATTTTGCAGCAGGACGGGCTGCTCAACGGCATCATCGTTGGCTTAGGCGGCGAGCGCGTCGCTTTTCTGACCAACGCGGGCTGGGCGCAGACGTGGGTCATCGTCATCAGTGTTTGGGCGCAGATGGGCTTTTTCACGCTGATTTTGCTGGCGGGCTTACAGGCAATTCCGTCGGAATTTTACGAGGCGGCGTCAATTGATGGCGCGAGCAAGTGGCAGTCGTTCTGGCAGGTGACGCTACCGCTGCTCATGCCGACGATGATCGTGGTGCTGGTGCTGGCGCTCATCCGCGCCGTGCAGGTCTTTGACCAGGTGTTCCCGTTCACGGGCGGCGGACCTGGCACAGCGACACAGTACATGGTGCAGTACATCTATCAGACGGGCTTCGCTAACCAGACGAAAGAATACGGGCTGGCGGCGGCGGCGTCGCTGGTGATGGCAGTATTCCTGCTTATCCTGACGGCGCTGCAACTGCGGTTGGGGCGGCGCAACGAGGCGGCGTAGAGGGAAATATGATATGACGCCATTGATGGCGTCCGTACACCGTCATGTGTACGGACGGCAAGAATACCGTCCATAATGCGCAGGAGTGACCCGACAGGGCGCGCGATAAAAGACCTAAGCGAGGATTGAATGTCAACAGTCTTACATTTCCTCAGCAACACACGCGGCAGAAAGCGGCTGCATGTCACCGACCTGCTGACGTATGGCTACCTGCTGCTCGGCACGATCATCATGTTCGGTCCGGTGCTGTGGCTGGTGATGTCATCGTTCAAGCCGCAGGCGGAACTGGTGCGCTTCCCGCCGCGCTTCTTCCCGTATCGCCAGGAAACGGTCGTCGTGGAAGGCTACGACGAACCGCTTCAGCTCTTTAACGTGACGCTGGAAGACGGCAGCGTGCGCCAGTTGGCGCAGGTGCGGCGCATCGGTATCGAGGCGCAGATGATCGACCCGGCGAATCCAGCGGAGATCATTCCGGTCAACATCAACCAGCGCACGCCGGTTGAGTCGGTCTATTTCGGTTGGGAGAACTATATTGAAGGCATGAGCCGCTTTAACTTCTGGCGCTACTTCGGCAACAGTCTGGTCGTCACGGTGGCGGCGACGCTGCTCACCCTGTTGATCAACAGCATGGCGGCGTTCGCACTGAGCAAGTACGAGTTTCGCGGGCGCGATACTGTGCTGCTGGTCACGATCAGCACGCTGATGGTGCCGGTATCTGTCATCCTGATCCCGGTCTTCCTGGTGATTACCGAAGTCGGCTGGAATAACAATCTGCTCGGCATCATTGTTCCCGCCGCCGCCACGCCGACGGGCGTCTTCCTCCTGCGCCAGTACATGCTGACCATCCCGGACGAACTGCTCGACTCGGCGCGTATTGACGGCGCGAGCGAATGGCGTATCTACCTGCAAATCATCCTGCCGCTGGCACGTCCGGCGCTGGCGGTGCTGGCGATCTTCTCGGTCATGTGGCGCTGGAACGACTTCCTGTGGCCCCTGATCGTCCTCAGCCGCAGTGAGTTGTTCACGCTGCAAGTCGGGCTGAACTCGTTCCAGGGCGAATTGCAGGTGCAGTGGAATCTGATACTGGCGATGACAGTGCTGACGCTGCTGCCGATCACGCTGGTGTTCGCGTTCTTACAGCGTTATATCACGACAGGCATCGCAACAACGGGTATGAAGTAACAAAGACGTTTATTGCTCTCATCCTCTGGCCCCTTCTCCCTCAGGGCGAAGGGGAACCAGAATTTTCTGGAAGCCCCTCTCCATGAGGGAGAGGGATGGGGGTGAGGGTTTCAAGCAGGAGTCGGTTCATGAAATTCTTTTTGGATAGCGCGCTGGTGGATGAAATCCGTCATGCGCTGGAGATGTGGGATATTGACGGCGTGACGACCAACCCGCGTCATGTGCAGGCTTCGGGCAAACCGTTTCTGCGGGTGGTGCAGGAGATCGGCGAAATGTTTGCGGGGACAGACAAGACTGTCTCGGTGCAGACCAACCCCGCCAGCCATAACGATTGGAACGCGATTGTGAACGAAGGGCGTAAGCTGGCGGTGCTGTCGCCGAACTTCGTCATCAAGATGCCATCGACCGAACACGGCTTCAAGGCATGCAAGGTCCTGAGCAGCGAAGGCATTCGCTGTAACCTGACGTTGTGCTTTTCCGCTGTGCAGGGCTTGCAGGCGATGCGCATGGGCGCGTTCTACATTTCGCCGTTCATCGGCTGGAAAGAGGGTAACGGCGAAGACACCGACCAGTTCATCGAGGACCTGGTCGCGATTCGCGAAAACTACGCCTTCGACACCGAAGTGCTGGTGGCGGCGGTGCGCAACGGGCGGCAGATCGCGTTTTCGGCAGCGGTCGGCGCGGACATCGTGACGGCAGGCTTCGCGGTCTATCAGGAAGCGTTCCTGCATCCGTACACCGACATGGGCTTGGGCAAGTTCCAGGAATTCTGGGACAAGACGCCTTACGAATAACATGCCGCTATCGACATTTTCCACCATCCCGACCCCTGTCACGCGCGCAGACTGGGAGGCACAGCGCCCGGTGCTGCGCGAACGCCTGCGCGAGCTGTTGGGCGATGTGCCGCCGCTGTTCACGCCGAGTGTGACTATACTCGACCGTTCGCTGCGCGACGGCTGCGTTGTTGAGCGCTTCGTGTTCGAGAACGGCGCGGGGGCACAGGTTTACGGCTACTTTCTGCTGCCGGCTGACCTCGCTGCGCCCGCGCCCGCCATCCTTTACCACCACATGCATGGCAATAAGTACGAAGTCGGCAAAGACGAGTTATTCCAGAACTGGCTGATCGACGGCATCATGCCCGGTCCAACGTTGGTGCGGGCGGGCTACTGCGTGCTGGCGATTGACGCTTACTGCTTTGGCGAACGGCAGTCGCAGGGTCCGGCAGGCGACGCGGAAAGCGGCGAGGCGACCGAGCAGGCGTTGTTCAAGCATTATGTCTGGCGCGGCGGGACGCTGTGGGGCATGATGGTGCGCGATGATCTGCTGGCACTCAACTATTTGCTCACACGCCCGGAAGTAGACGCGGCGAGCATCGGCGTGACAGGCATGAGCCTGGGCGGATCGCGCACGACCTGGCTGGCGGCGCTGGATGAGCGCGTGCATGTGGTGGTGCCAGTCGCGCAGATGACGCGCTACCGCGATTTCGCGGCGACCGGGCGTTACAATCTGCACGGCATTTATTACTATCTGCCGGGTATATTGAAAAGCGGCATTGATATGGAGCATCTGGTGGCGCTCGCCGCCCCGCGTCCGCAGGCGATCCTGATCGGTGACGAGGACCCGCTGTCGCCGCTGACGGGCATTGAGAAAGTCGCGGAGTTCGCGCGCCATGTCTACCTGCGCTACGGCGCGGATGAGCGCCTGCTGCTGGGCGTGCAGCCGGGCCTGGCGCACAAGTACACGCCGCAGATGTTCGAGCAGATGATCGGATTTTTCAAGGCGCATTTATAAGCCCTCACCCCCTACCCCTCTCCCGAACGGTGAGTACACCTGGGAGAGGGGAGTCCAGAAGACTCTTCTGGAAGTCGTTCTCCCAGTGAGCGAAGCGAACGTTCGGGAGAGGGATTTAGGGTGAGGGCAATGATTAATCTTTAGAGGACTCACCATGACGAAGAAACCGAAAATTGTGATGATTGGCGCGGGCAGCGCGATCTTTGGCTTGGGCGCGCTGGCGCGGGTGATGCAGTCGCCCCGGCTGCATGGCTCGGAGCTGGCACTGGTCGATATTGACGCCGACGGGCTGCGCACCATGCACCGTCTGGCGGAGAAGATGAACCAGGCGTGGGACGCGCAGATGACGATCACCAGTTCGACCGAGCGCACCGATGTGCTGCCGGGCGCGGACTTCGTGATCGTGTCAATACAGGTCGGTCCGCGCGAGACGGTGTGGGAGATGGACTGGCAGATTCCGCTGCGACATGGCGTGCGCCAGCCGTATGCCGAAAATGGCGGACCGGGTGCGTTTTCGCACACGGCGCGCAACCTGCCGGTGATGATCGAGATCGCCCGCGATATGGAACGGCTGTGCCCGAACGCGTGGTATCTCAACCTGACCAATCCGCTCATCCGCCTGACGTATGCTATCTCGCGCTACACCAGCATCAAGGTGCTGGGCTTGTGCCATCAACTGCTGTGGGGCTATGCGATGGCAGGCGCGGTGCTGGCGGATCGCTGGGGCATCCCGATTCCTGAACACTTCCACGTCCACACCGACGCCGATAACATGCCAAACTTCATTCCAGTGGCGATGGCAGCGGTCGAACATCTGGACATCAAAGCAGCGGGCATTAACCACTTCTCGTGGGTGTATGACATTCGCGACAAGCAGACGGGCGAAGACCTGTACCCGCTGCTGCGCCAGCGCTGGCTGCATGAGTATCGCAAGGACTTCGAGCCGCTAAGCCGCGAGATGTTCGAGATTTTCGGCATGATGCCGACAGCAGGCGACAGTCACATGTGCGAATATCTGGCGTATGTCAGCGACCCGATCACCAAGCCCTGGGAGAAGTACCAATTGCGGCTGCAAAGCTGGGAAGGCAACCGCCGCCGCCGCGCCGAACGCTGGAAGATCGCGCACGCCATTGTCGATGGGGATATGTCGGTAGATGAACTCAAGAACCTGCGCCGCTTCTCAATTCTGGAAGAACCCGTGCCGGAAATGATTGAGGCGATGGTCTACAACGACAACTACTACAGCCACCAGTTGAACATCCCGAACAACGGCGGCTTGATTCCCAACCTGCCTGCCGACGCGATTGTCGAAGTGCCGGGCATCATCTCTGGTGCGGGCATTCAGGGCTTGAGCTTCCCGGCGCTGCCCGAAGGCATCGCGGAACTCTGCCGCCGCGAACTGACGCGCAGTAAGATTGTCGTCGAGGCAGCGGCGACGGGCGACCGCGATTTGGCGTTGCAGGCGCTCCTGCTCGACCCGATGGTGACGGACATCGATACGGCGCGCGCGATGCTTGATGACCTGCTGACCTCGTTCGCGGAGTATCTGCCGCAGTTCGCGCGCGAGAAGGAGTTTGTGGTGTAAGACAGACTCATCTGTCTGCCCACCGCCGCACCTTGATGTAAAATGTGTCCAAACATGAAGGTGCGGCAATGATGAACATACAGGCGTCAAAGCGGCGGTCAATCAACTGTCGTCCGCCGAACGCGCGGAACTGCGCGATTATCTGGAAGAAGGTATAAGCATTTTGCTGCCAGAGCATCCGCTTTCAGCGGAAGAACGTATTCGAAGAATGGACGAGGCGGCAAGATCAATTCGTGAGGGATTTACGGATGAGGAGTGGGAAATGGCTGTGGCGGCGATGAACGAGGGATATATTGAGCCTATCCTACCAGCAGCCGCACGCCGATGATCAGCAGCAGCACCAGGATGATCCTGCGATACAGGGTTTCGTTGATGTAGCGATCCAGCCAGAAGCCCGCCAGCGCCCCCAACACAATCATCGGCAGGGCGATGGCGTAATCGCGCACCACAATCTCCGTATAATGCCCCGCCAGCACATGCGCGATGACGACGCTGACGCTGTTGACCATCAGCAGCACCTGCAAGTTCGCCTTGAAGACCGACGTTTCCCAGCGCTGACTCGCGCCGTAGATCACGAACGGGGGACCGCCCGTGTTGTACGCGCCGCCGAGCAGCCCGGATGCAAAGCCAAACAGATAGCCCCAGTTGGCATTCTTGATGATAGGGATCGGCGGCGCGAACAGGCTGTAGAGCGAATACGACACAAGGATCACGCCGAGCGCGAACAGGATGATCTCGCTGTCCAGTTGCGCCAGCAGGATGACGCCAATCGGAATGCCGACGAGCGAGCCGAGCATCAACCGCCACAGCCCGCCAAGCTTGAGCGCACGTCCGTAGCGCAGGAGCATGATGATCTGCGTGGTCGTAGCCATCAGTGCCACCAGCGACGCCGCCTCGACTGGATCGAGAAACTGCACGAACAGCGGCATCGCCACCAGCGCCAGCCCGAAACCGGACACCGCCTGCGTCAGGATGGCGAAAAAGACGATGACCGCGATCAGCAGCAGTTCCGGCGTCATGACACTTGCACCTGTGCGCCGCCCCCCAGCGGTGCATCATCCGGCGTGTGCAGCGTGACGTTGATGTGCGTGTACGGCAGCGCATACCCGTCATGCTGGCGTTCGGCGCGCACCTGCCAGCCATCCGCCGCGCGCTGCGCCGTGATGCGTACCTCTGTGTAGCCGCCGCGCTGATAGTCGGTGCTGATGCCGTCGTCTTCAATCAGTGTGAAGCGTGCAGCGTTATTGCGCGCGAAAATATGCACATCGCGCTGATTGTCGGGCTTTTCACCGACATAGTGCATATCACCGCCCAACGGCACGATACCGCCATCTGCGACGAACAGCGGGATGCGTTCCAGCGGCGCGGCAACTTCGATCTCGCGCCCGCCTTCGTGCCATTCGCCTGTATAGAAGTCGCACCACCACGTCCCCGCTGGCAGGTAGACGCGGCGGCTGCGTGCGCCCGGCTCCAGCACAGGCGCGACCAGCAGATGCGCACCGAGCAGGAAATCGAATGACTCCGTCTGGCAGCGCTGATCGTGTGGGAAGTGATAGACCAGCGGGCGGATGATCGGGTGTCCGGTCTTGTGCGCCTCGAACGCCAGCGTGTACAGGTACGGCAGCAGGCGGTAACGCAGCCGGAACAGATCGCGTACCAGCGGCAGCACTTCCGGGTACATCCAGGGTTCGTTGACGCTGCCATCGGTATTCCACGAATGAATCGTGAAGCGCGGGTGGAAGATGCCGCATTGGATCCAGCGCACGAACAATTCCGGGTCCGGCGCGGGACCGAAGAACCCGCCGACATCATGCCCGGTGTTGGGGATGCCGGACAGCGACATGCCCAGCCCCATCGGCAGGTTGTAACGCAGCGTGTGCCACGAGGTTTCGTTATCGCCCGACCATGTTTGCACATAGCGCTGAATGCCGGAGCAGCCCGACCGTGACAGGACGAACGGGCGCAGGTGCGGCGCGTGTGCCTGCAACGCTTCGTAGGATGCCCGCGCCATCAGCAGCGTTTGCAGCGGGCGTGCCAGCGCCATCCGCAGCGGCGTGCCTCGCCCCGCACACAGCGCTTCGTCATCCCATAACTCGTATTCGTTATTGTCGTTCCAGGCGGCGTCAATGCCATAATCGAGCAGCGCGCTCTTCAGATGCGCCTGCCACCAGTTATAGCCTGCCGCGCAGGTGAAATCGATATAGCCGCCCTCGCCGCTGGCGAACGCGCCGCCACTCCAGAAACGGCTGTGCGCGGGCGCGCCGCTTTCCGCCTCACTGATGAAGCCGCCCGCCGCTGCCACGTCGCTGTAATGCGGATGCGTCGTCAGCAGGTAGGGCTTGATGTTTGCCGCCAGCCGGATGCCCGCGTCGTGGAAAGTCTGCACCATCTGCTCCGGCTGCGGCACGCGCTGGCGATTCCAGGTAAAGACGTTGCGCCGCCCTTCGTCGTCCGTCGTGTAGCCCGACGACAGATGGAACAGATCGCAGGGCAGGTCATGCTGCTGGCACAGCTCGACAAACTGCTTCAGCCGTTCCTGTGCATTCGGCGCTTCGGTGTAGCTCATGGTCGAGCCGAGGAATCCGAACGCCCAGCGCGGCATGAGCGCGGGTTTGCCCGTCAGCGTCGTGTACCTCTCGATCACCGCCTCAATGGTGGGACCGTAGATCAGCGTGTAATCGAGGTCGCCGTCGTGCGCCTGCATGTAGCGATAAAAGCCCCAGAAAGCGTCGATCTCTTTGCCCATGTCGAAGACCGTGGTGGCGAGGTTGTCGTAGAACAGCCCGTAAGCGATGTTCAGACTGGGGATGTGCGTAATATAGAACGGCACATGCTTGTACAACGGATCGCTGGTTTCAGCGTTATAGCCAAGCGCGTCCAGATTGCGCATCTCCAGCCGCATTCCGTGTTTGTCGAGTCTGCCTGCCCGTTCGCCAAAGCCGAAGTAGTGCTCGTCCGTGCGCCGTTCCTGATAATGCCACAGACTGCGTCCGGCGCGGTCATAGGTGTAGGCGCGGTTGGGCAGGTCGGCGGCGAAACGCACCCCGTCGCGCGTGTACCATTCGAGATGTGCGTCGTGCAGATGCAGGTCAACGCGCAGGCTGCCTGTTCCGATTTGCCATGTCTGCTCGCCCTGCTTAAGCGTGTACGGTGGCAGCGCGAACGGCGACAGGTCGGCGCGCGAACGCCCTTCGAGCGGTACATCGCCGTCCTTGCCGACGACCAGCCAAGTGCGATCTAACTGCGGCGTGCCAGACGGATAGTGCTGGACGCGCACCATGTCGTGATCCAGCACCGTGAGTTGGAAGACTTCGCCGCGCCCGCCCAGAAAGCGCAGCACGTTCGGATGACTATCAGGTGTCGTTGGCTGGAGGTTGCTCAGTGTCGTCGGGCGCATGAGGGCTTATCACCGTTTCGTACAGGCGCAGATGACGCGCGCGTGCCTGGCGCAGGATGGCGACATGGGCGGCTTGCGGCTCAATGATCGTCATCGGCACCTCGGCGCGAGTCACAGGTGAGTGTACCGCTTCCAGCACCAGCAGCGCTACACCGCGCCCGGTCGTCTCCTGCTCATCCAGCACATGCAGCGTCGCGTTGAACGCATCAGCGCACACCTGCGCCCAGGCGGGCGATGCGCGCAGCGCGCCGCCGCCCGCGTACACCGTACAATTGTCGTCTATGCCGAGCCGTTCGGCGATTAGCGCCAGCCGCAGCGACACGCCTTCCATCGCCGCCTGCAAGATGTCGAGCGGTGTGGTTGAAGCACGCACCCCTTGAATGATGCCCGTTGCCTGCGCGTTGTAGCCGGGGCTGCGCTCGCCTGTCAGCAGCGGCAGAAACGTCAGACCGTGTGCGTCCGGCGGGCGCTGCTGCAACTGCACCTCGGCATTGTCGGGGACATTGCAGGTGGCCCGCACCCAGGCAATCGTACTGCCGCCTTCATTGGTCGCGCCGCCGATCAAATGCCGTCGCGAATCGACGCGGTAGCTCCACAACCCGTCTGGCACGGCTGGCAGCGCTTCGGTGGTGATCATGCGCAGCGCCGCCGTCGTACCAATCGTCAGCGCTGCCTGCCCGCGTTCGACCGCACCTGCGCCGACGTTGGCGGCTGCCCCGTCGCCGACCGCCAGATAGAATGGGACATGTGCCAACGACTGCCAGCGTGTGGCATAGTCTGTCGTCAATTGCGTCTGCGCGCAGGTATAGTCCGCCAGCGGCGGCAGCACATCCATCGACAGGTCTAGCAGCCGCAGCCACTCGTCATCCCACTCCAGCGCCGCGCGGTTGAGCAGCCCGCTCCAGGACGCGACCGAGTAGCTACACGGTACGGTGCGCCCGAACCAGACGCCGTAGAAATATGTGCCGATGTCCGTCCACTGGTTAGCATGAATACCCTGTTGATGCAGCCAACGCAGTTTCGCTGGATGGTAGGCGGTGCAATGCGGGCAGCCTGTGCGCTGATGTGTCGCCGCTGTATCAATCTGTGCGCGCAGGTGTTCGCAGGCGTCGGAACAGCGTGTATCGGCATAGGTATAGACGGGCGTGACGGGCTGACCGGCGGCATCCAAGCCAAGGAGGTTGCCGACGAACGTCGCCATGCCAACCGCCTGTATCATCTGTGCCGCCGGATGGGTGAGAATGTCATCGATACATGCTTCGATGAGTGTGCGCAACTGGCGGGCGTCAGCAGTGGATGTGCCGTCGGCGTCGGTGGTGAAGGCGTGCGCCCGCCGCGCAATGGCGTCTGGCAGCAATTGCGCCGCATCGTCATAGAGCAGCGCCCGCACGGACGAACTGCCAATGTCAAGCACCAGGGTTGTCATCGCGACTCCATCCGGCAGCACAGCTTATGCGTGTACATCATCTGCGGGTTCGTCATGAGAGTGTGTCAGCAGCCCGTTTACGTTGTCGGCAAACTTGAGCGCGGTCAGTTCCGCGCCTACGTCCAGCGAGCGCCCGCGTCGGCTGCCCTTTTGCAGGTATGAGAGACGGTAGAGCCTCAGCGCCTGCGCCACATCGGCGGGCTGGCGAAGATAGAAGCTGATCCAGCCGCTGTCATGCAGCAGGTGGTGCGGCTGCGCGTCGCCGTGCGCGACGAGTGCCTCGCGCAGCTTGCGCGTGAACGGAATATCGACCAGCCCGTTTGAGTGGACATGCCCGATTTCGACCTTGCCCAGATTGAACTCGACGCCACCAAAGCGGTGCGGCTGCGCGGTAATACCGTCCCATTGCGTGACGGTTTCGATGATGGTGTTGATGTCGGGTCGCATTGTGTGTCCTTACAGTAAAGCGCTATGTGATTCAGACAGCGATGAGGTTTGTAACCTTACAGAGGAGTTGGTGTGCGCTCCTTGAGCATCGTTTGCGGCGATACGCCCTGTATTCGCGACTCCTGTCATGTGTCCAACAACCCCTTGACTCTCACATAGTGTCAGGGATTAGGCTACAGACACTCGTTACCGGAGTCACAGGAGAGTGTCATGAGCGTAGTTGGAGTCGTAGTGCGCGGGTTCGTCATCTGGATCATCCCTTTAGTCGTGAGTTTCTTCTTGTATTCGCCACAAAGCGAACTACTCGTTTCGTATGCCTGGTTCAAGTCGATCATGGTCGTCGTGCTGACATTGACGACGCTCGGTGTAAATCTGGTTCGCCCGGTCACACGCTTTCCCGCGCTGATGGTCGCTGCTGCCTACACCGCCATCAGCCTTATCCTCGATTTGTTCGTGTTGCTGCCGCTGACGCGCATGAGCTTGGCCGCCTATATTGAGCAGATTGCGCTGGTCTATGTCATCATCTTTGGCGTGACATGGGGCATGTTAAGCGGACGCAGTCAGAGCCACGTCGTGCCGCAGCCCCGGCAGGCATAGAGGAGAGGGTATGCTCAAAATCGGCGATTTCTCAAAGCTGACACAAGTGTCGATCCGGATGCTGCGCTACTATGACGAATTGGGATTACTGAGACCTGCTCGTATCGACTCTGATAGCGGCTATCGCTACTACACTGCCGAACAACTGCCACGGCTGAACCGTATCTTGGCGCTGCAAGACCTGGGCTTTTCGCTCAAACAGATTACCAGTCTGTTGGAGAAAGACGTTTCCTCAGAACAACTGCGCGGGATGCTGCTGCAAAAGCAGGCAGAGCTGGAAGATCAGGTGCGCGAGGAGCAGGAGCGACTGGCACGCGTGGCGGCGCGTTTGCAGCTGCTGGAAAGTCAGGGCGGCGCGGCAGATGTCGTGGTCAAGGAGGTGTCAACGCAGTGGGTGGCATCGGTGCGCGACAGGATCAGCAGCCATCAATCGGTGAGCTATCTGTTCGACCGCCTGTTTGCTCACCTCATTCCGCTACACGTTCAGGGATTGGCGGCAGTTATCTGGCATGATGACAGCCACGTAGAGGAAGCGATTGATGCTGAAGGGCTGATATACCTCAACCGCCCGGTAGAGGCAAGCGCCGATGTGAAGGTCTATGAATTGCCTGCCGCGCGAATGGCAACCATCGTCCATCACGGGGCGTATCTGACGTTGAACAGCGCTTATGATGCGCTGCTGCACTGGCTCGATGGCAGCGGCTACCAGATCGCAGGACCCAACCGCGAACTGTATCTGCATTACACGCTGCCCGCGCGCCAGGATGATGATAGCTATGTGACCGAGATTCAGTTTCCGATTGTATTGTAAGGCTAAGAGGAGTCTCATAATGGCAAAGAAGACCGCGATCCAGAAGTTGAACGTCGACAAGCAAACACACACTGTCTCGCCGATTCCCGAAGGCTTTCCCGGCTGGAAGGACGCAAGCTCGATGGTGGTGTCCACGCCGTTGGAAGTAGACAGCATCGTACGCAAAGTACCGGAAGGTCGGCTTGTGACATTAACCGAAATTCGCGCGTATCTGGCGCAGCAGTATGGCACAGATATCGCCTGCCCGGTTTCGACGGCGATCTACCTGAATATTGTCGCAGCGGCGGCGGAAGAGATGCGTGAGCAGGGCGAGAGCCACATTGCTCCGTATTGGCGCGTGCTGAAGCCAGATGGCAAGCTGAACGAGAAATATCCGGGCGGGGTTGAAGCGCAGAAGGCAAAGCTGGAGGCGGAGGGTTACACGCTCGTCGCGCTCAAGAGCGGTTATCGCGTTCAGGATTACCAGGAGTTCCTGGCAGCGTTGTAAGCTTGTCTGAGCACCCGGCGGAGGCGCAGCGGCATTGCGCCTCCACCATTGCCGATCTACACTTCGCTCTTCGTCCCATAAGCCGACAAGCGAGGAAGCGCCATGAGTATCACATTTGATGAGCAGCAGTCCGCGATGATTGCCCGTGCCGAGTATCTCTGGTTCACCACGCTGCGCGCCGATGGGCAGCCGCAGCCCACCCCCGTCTGGTTCATCTACGAAAACGACACTTTCCTGATCTTCTCGCAGCCGGACGCGCAGAAGGTCAAGAATATCCGCAGCAACCCGAAAGTCGCATTGAACTACAGCGTAGATCCGCAAGGTGAAACGTACATCGTGATTATGGGTGAGGCGGAAATCCTCGACACCGGGCTGTCGGTGACGCAAGTTTCTGCCTATGTCGATAAGTATCGGCAGGGCATCGCCGATCTGGACATGACGCCTGAGAGTATGGCGGCAAGTTATTCGACGGCGATTCGCGTGACACCGACGCGGGTGCGCAGCCAGTAGAGATGAGAAGATCGGCATTACGGTTGCTTCATGAATTGTCATCAACGCCAATCTGTGGTTGAATCGGGGTATCAAAACATCCTTTCGTTCTTCACTCAAGACCGCATCGAGGTAGCCGCATTGTGTTTGAGATTGTAATGTATTCCCGGACGACATCCTGCCCGTTTGTCACACTGGCGAAGCGCGTGCTGGATGACAACGGCTTGCCATACCGCGAGATCTATATCGACAAAGACGAAGAAGCGAAGAAGCGTGTGCTGGAATGGACGGGCTTCCTCGCCGTACCGACGATTGTCGTCGCCTGGACAGGCGACCAGACGCCGATCAGCGCGCCGGACTTCCTCGAGCGCGGTCGCAGCCCGCGCGGCATTGACCGGGGACATTTGATCACAGAGCCGAACATTGACGAGCTGACGCGCTGGCTGGCGAAACACGGCTTCGTCGCGGAGCCAGCGCGGGACTGACGCCTCGCATTGCGGTGTGTTCTATTCGAGTGACGAAGAATATGGGCGAGAATCTACGCAAACAGCTGTTGAGGGAACTGCGTGACCGTCACACGGCATTTGCCCAACGTTTTCGCTCGCTGGACGAAGAATCAGATCGGCAAATTGTGCGCTGGCGTTATGCGCTGAGTTCTGCATTTGATTTGCGCGCTGACTACTTCCGGCGCATCAATACGCGCCAGGCAGTGCCGTTTAGTACAGAACCTGTCAGTTCCCCACACTACTTCGCCTATGGCTATGACGCGCAGGATCGAATCATCTATATCGCAAGTTTTGCCTTACAAGAACTGCCGGTAAGTGCCGCCTTCATTCTTTATGCGCCCAATCACGTCGATCTGCTTGAGTACAGTCCGATGGGGTCAAACGCGCACCTGCTCGGCAGAGTCGGTCGGCTGATCACAGCGGATGATGGTAAGCCGCGCCACTATGCCGAAATCGCTTACACTGTCATGGGCGAAGCGTCCACAACGTATGAACGATACGGTTATGACGACAGCGGGCGCTTGTCGCACATACATGAAGCACGACATCATTCGCCGTTTATGTCTCTACGATATACCTACGTTGCTGACCTGCTGTATCGCTATGAAGGCGATCGACTTAAGCATATCACTACGCGCTTTCGGAGCAGTACCCTGGATTCGACTTATAACTCGATCACTTACCAAGCGCACACTCGTAACGAAAACGACGCCACGCTCTTTGCAGCAGTGCGCCAAAGCCTCAAGACAGCCATTACTGAGCACGTCCGACAATACATCGCGCAGCGGACCTCAGAAAAAGTCTATTGCCTTGTGATGAGTTACGATGCAGTTGTCGATGACGGTATCCTGGTGACGTTGGGCTACCAGAAAGATCGCCAGCACTGGGAGAAGGATCACTACGAGTATAGTTATCGCGCCTTACGGTTTGATGCGCCCGTACCTTCCGACAGTCACTTTACAATGTCGGATTTGCCGCCAGATTTTGTACGCTTCATGTTGCAGATGCGTGAAGAAGAACGCTACCAAACGATCCGCACGCTCTTCAACCAGGTCGCCCGTGATCTGAACGAGGTCGATTGGCAGGGCATACTTGACGTGACCGACGATTTTATCGTCTTTGCCAACGACTATGAAGCACTGGAGGACACGCACGATGAAATCTACAACTGCGTGCCGGAAGACAAAATTCGCATGTTAGTCGCCAGCGGCTTGCTGGACGAGCGAATACAGGATTAGTTTGCGCAGTGGGCCTGTAGACACTCCACAAATCGCCCAAGTGCGCGTATAATCTCCGTCAATGGGAGGGGTCGCATAGTGGCCGAGTGCGCTCGCTTGGAAAGCGAGTAAGGTGTAACAGCCTTCGCGGGTTCGAATCCCGCCTCCTCCGCACATCACTCTCCGTAAATAATCTCCCCCGTGATGACAACTTCAAAGGCGTCACCGGGAACCGTCTTCAGCTGGTTCAAGTCATCGTCGTCCCAACGCGAATCCGTAGCGCCGCTGATAAACCAGCTTGTGCCGTTGTCCGCCACGATCATGCCGTAGGTTTGCAGCGCCTCCAGGATGATGCGCGACATCCCGTCAAATTCGCTCACGTCGAAATCGGCGCGTAACCGCAAACGCAGCCCCATGGGTGGCAGAGTGGGGTCGGTTTCATCGGAAGCAAAGTGTGTCGCCGGGTGAATGTAGGCACGCTGCGTTTCGCTGACGGTGAATCGCAAAGCATGGTTGATCGCACCCGCTTCAATTTCGTCATAGCGCACCAGTCCGGGGAAGATCGGTAGCCCTGCGGCATCCGCAGATGTCCACCCTTCGGGGCGTAACTCGTTGGAGAGCAAATTGAACACCGCGCCGGATGAGGCATCCCAGCCTTCACCGTTCCATTCCGCATTATACAGTTCATAGAGCATACAGTTTTCGCCATCAACGGCGATCACATGCCGGTCGCCACCTGCTTCGATGGGTGCATCTTGCGGGATCGGATAAGGTCCCGGATCGCTCTCGTCGCCGTATTCGGTGAATGTGATCTCGACGGGCGCCTCATCACCATCAACGACAATATAGGGGATGCCATAGGTCGGGTCTTCGCCAAAATCGGCATGTAGATAGGCGTCGCCGTCTGCACTGATACTAGCGATATAGTCGTCCGAGTCAGGATCAACCGGATAATCCGAAATGTCTGTGTTCCACGCATTGTCTGGCGGAAAAACCGGACAATCCCCAATCATGGGCGCTGGAGATTGGGCGGCGACACTTACGGCGAACAGAGTCATGACGAGCAGCAGGAGCATACGCATAGGATTTCCCTGACTCATGGCAATTGGATCATACTACCGTTATAAAGGCAAACACGATGGATGGCAAACGAGAGGAATTATGCTATGAGCAGTTCCCATGATGACCCGACTGAAAAGCTTACATTAGCGCGCCCGCAAATGGCGCCACAGCGTCCCGCCGTCATTAAAGCTGAGCAGTATCACGATTTGCAGCGTGTAGGCGAGCAGATTCTCCAGCACGAAGAACAATAGCACGTACCACACCCAGCCGCGATTTTCGCCGAGTGATGCCAGCAGCAGCGCACCCACAACCGTCGTCAGCAGGCTGGCGAGCGGACCGCCGAGCGCCCGCTGGATGTGCGTGCGCGCGGGCAGCGGCGGCTCGTCGCGCGGATACAGGTCTTGCATCAACAGCCCGCCGAGTGTGCCGACGCGCACGCCGGACATTGGGTAGCCTGTCATGCGCGCGGCGAGATAGTGACCGATATGATGAATCGTCAGTCCGACGTAATGCAGCAGCGCCGCCGCCACCCCGCCGACGACCGCCGTGCCGACATCGAATTTGAGCGCAAACACGCCAATCGCCGCAAAGACGACGGCAAGCAGGACAAAGGCAGCATAGAGCGCGGGCTTGATGACGATTTTCATGGCTGTTCCCTTTGCGAACGCACCAGAAACGCATAGCGGTGCATCAGGACGATAGCCTACTCGGAAACCCGCGCACTCGCTACAATATCGCGAAGCTTTCACCAAAACGAGGTTAGCAGCGATGGAATGGACATTTGAGACGCTCGCGCAGGCGCGCCGGGAAGACTACGAAGACATCCTGCTCAACCACCCCGCGCCCGACCCCCAGCAGCTTGCCGGGCATGTCTATCGCGGCTGGAACGACGCCTTCATCACCCACCTGACGGGCAAGAAGTTCAAGAAGTGCTTCTGGCTGGAAGGCGACGACCTGTTCGGTTGCAACCTGGTGATTATCTATGACTTCAAGGAGTTTCGCGGCGAGTGGCGCGAACTCAATTTGTTCGGCAGCGTCCCGCGCGGCGGCTACTACCAGATGATCGATATGCCGGGCATCCAGATTGCCGATTACGAGCGCTACCAGCAGCAGCAATTGCTCAACTACAACGTCGCGCGCAACACGGGGCTGGCGCTGCCACTGCGCGTGATTCGCGATGTCGTCGCGCTGCCTAATCCTGACAGCCATGAGCTGGTACTGGGCAAGGCGTATCTGCAACTGTCACGTTTTTCGTTGACGTTCGTCAGCTATTTCATTCTGGGGATGCGCGAACCGCTGCCTGAGGGGTTTAAGGTGTAGGGTGAAACTCCACATTGTCTTTAAGGCTGCTTTCATCCTGGTAGATTACTGCTATCCGTTTCAAGCACATCATCCACTAGCTCGGCGGCGTAAATCAATTCGCCATCATCGCCAACCCCGACGACCTGCGCAAGTTCGGCATGTTGCGCCTCTAGATCGACAATCGGTTGAATGGAGAGCAAAATGTCGCCATGCGGCGTATCGCTGATGTAATGCGCACCAAAACGCCCGCCCATCATTTTGAGTTCTTGCCACAATGCATGCGATATTGCGAAGTTACGCCCGCCTACATGCACCATCTCGCCAACTTGCCCTTGATCGTTGCGTACCAAAAAGCCGCCTAACCCCTCAACATAACCAACGGGCAGCATTGAGTGGATCGAATTTGCCCAATGCATCTGTTTTTCTTGCTGGATGTCGAGTGCAAAGTGGAGGTCTTCCTGTGCCTGTTGCCACAGGGTGTAAGTACTTACCATCATTGTCAGAGGAAATAGCGCTATTAGAAAAGTGATGATAGACCAATGCGAGCTTTGCGGTTGCACGCTTTGATTAAGCCCCACTAACCCCAGCGTAGCAAGAGTTGTGACGCACGCCAGCCCAAAGCGCTGTTTGTGCTGCTTTGCTGATTGCGCCCAAACCTCAATGTTCTTGCCAGGTGGCACCACCATCTGACGCAGGCGCGAAATTTGTCTCTCTGTCAGCCTGCCTTCGTGATTGATTGCAAATGCTTGTTCTAAATTCTCGCTGGGGATCAAAAGATGGGTGTAGTTCATCTGCAATCGATTCATATCTGGATTGACCTGATGAAGTCAGTATACGCTGCTTGAACCCTCAAGAAGCAAAAACGCCAGGATCAAATTGATGTTCCTGGCGTCCTTGGCGTCTTTGCGGTTACTGTTCAGATTTCCTACACAGCGCCGACTTCGAATTCGCCTTCGTTTTCCTCGTCCTCTTCCGTCGCCAGCAGCGCCAGGTTGCCATCGACCACATCCACACGGACGATGCTCGCCAGCTTGAACTTGCCGGACAGAATGCCATCGGAGAGCGCATCTTCGATTTCGTTCTGGATCAGGCGGCGCAGCGGGCGCGCACCATATTCAGGATCGTAGCCCTTATCGGCGACCCAGCCGCGTGCCTCGTCGGTCACATCCAGCGTAATCGCGTGTTCGATCAGTCGTTCGCGCACCTTGTTCAGTTCGAGATCGACAATCGCCTTGATTTCCTCGCGGGTGAGCGCGCGGAAGAAGATCGTCGCATCGACACGGTTCAGGAACTCAGGACGGAAGGCGCGCCGCAGTTGATCCGTGACGTGCTTCTTCATGTCCTCGTAGTTACGCTTCTCGTCCACTTCCTCGTTACGCGGCGCACCAAAGCCGAGCGTTGCCCCGCGCTTGATTGCATCCGCCCCGATGTTGCTGGTCATGACGATGATTGCGTTGCGGAAATCGACGCGGCGACCGCGCGCATCCGTCAGCGTACCTTCTTCCATCACTTGCAGCAGCATGTTGAACGCTTCGGGGTGTGCCTTCTCGATTTCGTCAAAGACGACGATGCTGTACGGACGGCGGCGCACCGCTTCCGTCAACTGCCCGGCATCTTCATAACCGACGTAACCGGGCGGCGCACCGACGAGGCGCGCGACCGAGTGCCGCTCCATGAACTCGCTCATGTCGAGCTGGATCAGCGCGTCTTCGCTGCCGAACAGGAATTCCGCCAGCGCCTTCGTCAGTTCCGTCTTGCCGACACCCGTCGGACCCAGGAACATGAACGAACCAATCGGGCGCTTCGGGTCCTTCAATCCGGCACGGGCGCGGCGCACTGCCTTGCTGATCGCCTCAATCGCTTCGTGCTGACCGATGACGCGGCGGTGCAGGTTGCCTTCCATCTGCATCAGCCGTGCGCTTTCCTCGCCCGTCATGCGCAGCACCGGAATACCTGTCCACATCGAGACCACTTCAGCGATGTCTTCACCACTCAAACGTGGCTGGTTGGTTTCGGTGTTCCAGTTCGCCTTCAGGTTGCCGAGCGTCTCACTGATGCCGTCCTGCTGCATTTGCAGGCGCGACAGTTCTTCGCTGCTCTCGGCGTCCTGCTGACCTTCTTCGATCAGCTCGATCTCTTCGTTCAGGCGGCGCAGTTCCTCTTCGGCACGGCGCACCTGCACGGCATCGGGACTCTTGTACATACGCAGGCGGGCGGACGACTCATCGATCAGGTCGATTGCCTTATCCGGCAGGAAGCGATCCGGCACGTAGCGCGCTGACAGATGCGCGGCGGCTTCGATTGCTTCGTCGGTGATTTCGACGTTGTGGTGTTCCTGATAGGGCGTCTTGATGCCCTGAAGGATTTCGATGGTCTCTTCAATGGTCGGTTCCGGCACGAGCACCTGCTGGAAGCGGCGTTCCAGCGCTGCATCGCTTTCGATGTGCTTGCGGTACTCATCCAGTGTCGTCGCGCCGATACATTGCAGTTCGCCACGCGCCAGCGCCGGCTTCAGAATGTTCGCGGCGTCCACACTACTGCCCGCCGAACCCGCACCGACCAGCATATGCACTTCGTCGATGAAGAGGATGCTGTCAGACGACTTGAGTTCTTCGATGACGCGCTTCAGTCGTTCTTCAAACTGACCGCGATACATTGTCCCTGCCACCAGCGAACCGACATCCAGTTGCAGCACGCGCTTGTTCAGCAGCGGCTTGGGCGTGTCGCCGTTGACGATACGCTGCGCCAGCCCTTCGACAATCGCCGTCTTGCCGACACCCGGCTCACCGATCAACGCCGGGTTGTTCTTGCGGCGGCGGCTCAAGACCTGGATCACGCGCTCGATTTCGGTCTCGCGTCCGACCACTGGGTCCAGCTTGCCTTCCATCGCCAGCGCCGTCAAATCCGTCGCCAGTTGGTCTACCAGCGGGGTCTTGGACTTATCACCCTTAGGGTTACGAGGCTGCTGCCGCTGTCCACCAGGGGTCACAGGTTCCTCCGGCTGATTCTCTTTGGACTGGACGGGGTTTTCTTGCAGCACGCGGCGCGTCTGGCGGCGCACCTCTTCCGGGCTGACGCCCAGCCGCTTGAGGATGTCAATCGCCACGCCTTCCGGCAGCCGCACCAGCCCCAGCAGCAGATGCTCGGTGCCGATGTAGTGATGTCCCATCCGACGCGCTTCATCCACCGCCAGTTCCAGCACGCGCTTGGTGCCGGGCGAAAGTTCCGGCGTCACGGTTGTCTGGCGAGCAGTCGCGCGCGTCATGCGTTCGACCAGTTCTTCGACACGGCGTTGATCCAGTCCCAGTTCGCGCAGCACGCGCCCAGCAACACCGCCCTCTTCACGAATCAAGCCCAGGAGCAAATGCTCCGTGCCGATATAGTTGTGCTGAAATCGTTCAGCCTCTTCCTGTGCCAGACTCAGCACGCGGCGAGCCCGTTGTGTGAACCGTTCCATCTTGTTTGCCACGGTTCTCTTCCTCCATCCGTTTGCCCGGCATGACGTTTGCCGTGCCACCTAACACATAAAAAAGGACGATGTTTGAGCGGTGAAGATACACCAAAATTGTATCACAACGCTAACCCAACCACCTTACAATGACATCACGCAGGATTGGGATATTTTGGGATTAAACAAGTCTACCCCCAAACGTGTGCGAATCGTATATAACATTCGTTAGAAGGCGCTATCGCAGATTAGAGTTTCGCAAGATGGGGCATATAATCCTACTACACAAACGGGTAGGTACGGGGGAAGCTGGATATGAGCTATTTCATGCGCTATTTGTTCACGGGCGATACAGTGACGCTGGCAGAAATTGACGCGGCACTGCGCACCATTGACGCCAACTTCCGCATTCAGTTCGAGGCGGGCGACGTCAACAGTGGCGATCTGTATTATGAGGATGACGTGTTTGGCGAAATCGCGCTGAACATGCCCGGTGAAACGGTATACAACGAAGACCTGGACGAACTGCGCGAACTGATCGCTCCAATTGACGACCCGCTCAAGCCCATGGTCGCAACCGCCCTGGATAACGCGCACGGCATGGTGGCGCTGCTGGTGCTGGAAGCCGGGCATGTGAACCCGGACATCCTCGAACAACTGTGGGACTGGCTCTTCGATCATGCGCCGGGGGTGCTGCAAGTCGATGACGAAGGCTTTTACGATTACGAAAAGCTGGTACTGCCGACAACGGCGGACGAATAGAAAGTAACCCTAAACCCACCTCACCCCCGTCCCCTCTCCGCGCGCGGAGAGGGGTGCGCATACGCACTTAAATCGGGTTTTTGCGGAGTGAGGTTTCTGGATAACTTACAGCGGCAGCACGACCGTGAACGTGCTGCCTTTGCCCAGTTCGCTTGCCAGCAGCACGCGCCCGCCGTGCAGCTGGGCGATCCCGCGTACAATCGGCAGTCCCGCTCCGACGCCCTGATCTTCGTAGTAGGCGCGGTTGACCTGGTAGAACATGTCCCAGATACGCTCCTGTTCGACAGGCGTAATCCCGCGCCCCGCGTCTTCCACACTCAGGTGAAGTTCGTTTTCCTTGACCTGCGCGGACAGGGTGATGGCTTTGTCAGGGCTTGAGAACTTCATGGCGTTGTCGATCAGGTGCGCAAATGCTACGCGCAGGAATTCCGTATCGCCTGTGAAGCGCGGCAGATTGTCAGCCAGCGCGAACGTAAACGGATTCACCGGGCGTTCCGGGAACTGCTGCTTGATCGACGTGATCGCCGCATTGAAGATTTCTTGAACATGCTCGACACTGGTCCTGCGCAGATTGAAGGTGCGTTCCGCTTCACCGGTTTCCAGTTCCACCAGTTGAATGAAATTTTCCACCAGACGGCGCAGCCGGAGCGCGCCGGAGTTAACGCCGTGCAGGAAGCCGAGCAGTTCGTCACCGCTCAGGCTGGTGGCGTCGGGCTGGTTGAGCATATCGGCATAAGCAACGATGTAGGTCAACGGCGTGCGGAATTCATGATTGAGGACGTTCAGAATATTGCGCTTGACGTTGGTAATGACACCCGCTTGCGCGCTGTTGAGCGCTTCGTGGCGCTTCAATCGCGATTCGATGGCGATCAGCAGGTCGTCTGTGTCAAACGGCTTGATGATATAGTCATCAACGCCGAGCTTCTTGCCTTCGTTTACATCGCGCCGCTCACCCTTCGCCGTCAGGAAGATGAAGGGAATGCTGACGTAAGCGGGGCTTTTACGCACTTCGCGCAGGAAAGTCAATCCATCCATGTGCGGCATCATGATGTCGGAGACAATCAGGTCCGGCATGACGACTTCATCATTGAGAAGCTTAAGCGCTACAGCACCATTTTCGGCAGTGGTGATGTCGTAGCCTTCAATTTCAAGGACAGATTGCACGCCTTCAAGCAGATGCAAATCGTCTTCTACGATTAATAAATGTGGTTTGTCCATCGAACCCGATGCTCCCATAGACTTGTCTTTTATGGTGTTGCAATTATGTACATCAGTATAGATGCAACATTGTCTTTGGAAGCATAAGCTTTTGGGTTTACAAACAGCGCTGTAAGTCCAACACGTCGGAGAGCAGCGCAAACCCCGTCTGAATCCGCCCTGCGCCGCTGCCTACCAGCGTGATCTCGCCCATCAGGTCGGTGGTGTAGGTAATGGCGTTGGTACCGCCGCTGACGCCCGCCAGCGGGTGACTCATGGGGATACGCACGGGCTGGATAGAGCCGCCGTTCGCTGTCACGCGCGCGATCAGCTTCCAGCGTTCGCCCGCTGCCCGAGCAGCTGCCACGTCTTCCAGTGTGATGCTGCTGATACCCTGCACATCGAAGTCTGCCAGTGTGAACTGCCTGTTGAACAACGCCGCCGCCAGGATGAGCGCTTTGCCAGCGGCGTCCCAACCATCCACGTCCGCCGTCGGGTCTGCTTCGGCATAACCGAGCGCCTGTGCTTGCGCCAGCGCGTCGGCGTAGCTCATGCCGCTTTCCATCTGCGTCAGGATGTAGTTGGTCGTGCCGTTGATGATGCCCCGCGCTTCGGTGATGGTGCAGCCTGCCAGCGCCTGCAATGCCAAGCGCAGCGACGGCGTGCCTGCCATGACGGTGCCTTCAAACAGCAGCCGCTTGCCCGCTTGTGCCGCCCGCTGGCGCAGCTCGTTGTATGCCAGCGCGATGGGACCTTTGTTGGCGAGGACGAGGTGCATCCCGCTGTCGAGCGCGGCATAGCAGTGATCGAGCGCGGGCTGTGCGGTTTGCAAGTCGGTCGGCGCGGCTTCCAGCAGCACGTCCGCACCGCACATGTGGATCAGGTCGAGCGTCGGCAGGTTGCGCTGCAATCCGGGCGCGTCGGGGTAGTGATCGAGATGCCCGGCGGCGATAGCGGACAGCAGCGCGTCGAAGTCGAGCCCGTTCGGCGCGTACAGGCTGCCGCGCGAGCGCGTGGCGACGGCGACGATTTGCGGCGCGAAACCATGTTCACTTTGCAACGCCGCCCGTTTGTCGCGCAGAATTTCGACAAAGCCCTGCCCAACCGTGCCAAAGCCAATGAGTGCGAATTTCATGAGGGTACGTCCTTGATAACGGCGAGCAGGCTATAGCAAATCATCGAGTCCTGCTGCAATGCCAATGATTATACTTTGTCGTGACAGCCGCGTACACTCGTCACAAAATAGCGCTAAAGACGCATGGACTCATGTACCGATCTCACGCGATGTGTGCAGATATCGCCAACCGTGTCACAGATTTATCCCAGAGGAGAACTCATGAACAACACTGCCATCGGTACTTTCGACGTCACACTCACGCCGCAAGCTGCTGAAACCGAGACCACCAATCCTGCCGTCGGGCGCATGAAAATCGACAAGCGTTTTTATGGCGATCTGGACGCCACTGCCGCCGGACAAATGCTGACGGCGCTGACCGCTGTCGAAGGTTCGGCGTCCTACTCGGCAATCGAGCAGGTCAGCGGGACGCTGCACGGGCGCAGCGGGACGTTCTTGCTTCAGCACACGGGCATCATGACGCGCGGCGAACGCAGCCTGACGATTACTGTTGTCCCCGACTCAGGAACAGGTGAGTTGGCGGATATTTTTGGGGCGATGGCGATCACAATTGATAATGCCGGACATCATTACCAGTTCAGCTACACGCTACCGTGATCAATCCATAAGGAGTAATTGTCATGAGAAAAATAATCGTCACAGCGTTTCTGTCGCTCGATGGCGTCATGGAAAATCCGATGTGGACCATGTCCTACTGGAACGATGAAATCGCCCGGTTCAAGGCGGAGGAGACGACCGCCAACGATGTGCTGCTGTTGGGTCGCGTGACCTACGAAGGCTTCGCGGCAGCGTGGCCCCAGCGCACTGGCGAAGATACCGGAGCCACGTATTTCAACGGTGCGCGCAAATATGTCGTTACAAATACGCTCGATAAGGCGGACTGGAACAACACGCAGATCATCAAAGGTGACGCCGCTGAAGAAGTCCGCAAACTCAAGCAGCAGGGCGATGAGAATCTGGTCGTGCATGGCAGTGGCAAGCTGGTGCAAACGCTCATCCAACATGATCTGGTGGATAGTTATCGTTTGTTGATTTATCCGGTTGTGCTGGGTAAAGGACAGCGCCTGTTTGAAGACGGCACGCAGACGACTTTAAAGCTGGTCGAAAGCCGCAACTTCAGTTCCGGCGTCGTTGCGCTCATCTATGAGCCTGCTCGCTAATCCCAGATCAGAATGCGCCACGCGGGGCGTCCCTTTCGGACGACTGACTTGTATAGTCGGCAGTTAACCGCACGGGCAGAAAGGGATGGCAGATGCGCAAGATCGTCGCGTCGCAATATTTGTCGCTGGACGGGGTGATGGAACAGCCCACCTGGTCGGCGCATTACTGGAATCATGAAATCGCCAGATTCAAGCACGATGAGTTGTTCGCCAGCGATGCGCTCTTGATCGGGCGCATCACCTACGAAGAGTTCGCCGATGTCTGGCCCCGGCGCACGGATGACGAAGGCTTTGCCGAGCGCATGAACGTCCTGCCCAAGTATGTCGCCTCGCAAACCCGCGATCAACTCGAATGGAATGCCACACTGATCGAGGGCGACGTGGTAGAGGGAGTGACACGCCTTAAGCAGCAGGACGGACAGAACATGCTGATCTACGGCAGCGCCGAACTGGTGCAAACGCTGCGGCAGGCAGATTTGATCGACGAGTATCGGCTGCTGATTTATCCGATAATCGTTGGCGCTGGCAAACGCTTTTTTCTGGACGGCGAACAAAGCGAACTGCAGCTCATCAGCCACGATGTCCTGAACAATGGCGTAGTGGCGCTGGTGTACAAGCCAGCAGCGCAAGAGACGTAGCCGGTATACTTGAGCGGTGCGCCGACATGCAGCGACAGACGATTAGAGAGAGATGAAACATGTGCCGCAATATCAAACCACTGTTCAACTTTGAGCCACCCGTCAACAACGACGAAATTCGCGCTGCTGCCTTGCAATATGTGCGCAAGATCAGCGGCTTCAACAAGCCATCGCAGGCGAACGCAGAAGCGTTCGAGGCAGCGGTCGAAGCGGTGGCACTGGCGACGCGCCAGTTGATGAATACGCTGGAGACGACCGCGCCGCCGAAAGACCGGGCGATCGAAGCGGCGAAAGCACGGGCGCGTTCGGCGCAGCGGTTTTCCCAATGATCTAATCTCGATAGAGGTAGTTGCTATGGTTACACCTTATAAGCCGGAAGGATATACCAGTGTCGCGCCATATCTGATTGTCGAAGGTGCCAGTGCGACCATTGAGTTCTTGAAGCGTGTTTTTGATGCAGTCGAAATCCGACGCTTCCTACAAGCCGACGGAAGCATCATGCACGCAGAAATACGAATCGATGACACGGTATTGATGATTGCTGATGGTACTTCCTCCGCTTCAAATGTTCATGTCTATGTGCCGGATGTCGATGCCGTTTACCGCAAGGCGCTGGCAGCGGGTGCAGAATCGGTACAAGCCCCGCTGCAAAAGGACGACGACGACAAACGCAGCGGGGTCAAAGATGCGGGCGGTACTACCTGGTGGATAGCGACCAAGATGAGTTAGCTCGTCAGAAACTCGATCAGCCGTGCGTTCACGGCGTCGGGCTTATCGTGCTGAAGCCAGTGTGTCGCATCTTCAAACCATGTCAGCTGCGCGTTGTCGCAATACTTCAGGCTGCCTGACGCCATCTCGCGAGTGAGCGCCACGTCGTTCACACCCCATAGAATCTGCGTCGGCACGGTGATGCGTGAACGGGTAGTGCGTTCCGGACGGCGCTGCACCAGCGCGCGATACCAGTTGAGCATGGCGGTCGTCGCGCCCGGCTGCTGCCACGCCTTGCGATACTCGGCGATGTCGGTATCGCTGAACGAGCCCGCGTTGGCGGTGCGCTTAAAGATCACATCTGCAAGTGCGGCGTTGTTCGCCAGCATCAGTTGTTCGGGCAGCCAGGGAATCTGGAACATGCCGATGTACCAGCTTTTGAGCATTTGCGCTGGGTTGCTGGCGAGCGTCTTGAGCATGATCGATGGATGCGGCACGTTCAGGATCGCCAGCTTCTTCAGCCGCTGCGGGTAGTGCATCGCCACCCACCACGCCACCGCCGCGCCCCAGTCATGCCCAACGAGGTAGCACTGCTCGCGCCCAGCGGCATCGATCAAACCGACGACATCGGCGGCAAGCTGGTTCAGGTCATAGGCTGCCAGCCCTGCGGGTTTGTCGCTCAGGTTATAACCGCGTTGATCCGGCGCGAGGACACGATAACCGGCGCTTGCCAGCGCAGGGATTTGCTTGCGCCAGCTGTACCAGAATTCCGGGAAGCCGTGTAGCAAAATTACCAGTTCGCCATCGGCAGGTCCCGCCTGCACGACATGCAGCCGAACGCCGTTGGTGGTGATGTGCGTATGGTCAAGGGTAGTGGTCATTTTCGGTCTTTCTTGACTCGCTTGATGAAGATGTCTTTCACTTCGGCTGCCCCTTTTCTCACTGCCATCATTACCGCAGAGTCAACCGTTGCGATTGCACTTCATCCAGCGCTTCGATGGTATCCTGCAAACCGCTTACTTCGTCTTTGATCTCTTCTCGCAGCCGCTGCGCCCGCCCGCTATCGACTTCCTTCGTGCCGAGCAGCGACATTTGCGCAAAGACCGTGCCAAGCGCGGTCAGCGTGCTTTCGAGTTGAATCTCGGCGCGCTTGGCGCTGTTCTCGGTCGCGCGCAGGTTATCGAGCTGGCGGTTGAGCTGCTCCAACTGCGTCTCCAGGTCGCGGCGCACAGTGGCGTCGCTTTCGGTGTCGAGGCGGCGGCGCACGGCGGCGATGTCCTGCGGCACGCGCGATTTGTCACGGCGCACCAGCTCGTTTTCCTCAAACGCATCGATATGCAGCGACAGATCGTACATGTGGGCGATCCAGTCGTTGACATCGCTGACGGTCGTCTCCAGGCTGGTACGCATCGCGCCCTTGTGGCGAGGCAGCAGTGCCATCATGTTGCGGCGATATTCCATCGCATCTTCCAGCCGCTTGCGCGAAACGGGGCTTTTGACGCGGCGCAGGTCAAACTTCTGCTCAAACTCGCGTGCGACTGCCTGCCGTGCGGCATCGGGGTCGGTGATTTGTGCGATGACAAACGCGGCTTCGGCGATGCCACCCGCCACCAGCCAGAACCAAGGCTGAAACCAGGGAAACGGGGTCGGCTGGGCGATGACCAGCCCGGCGGTCAAGCCAATCGTCAGCAGGCTTTGCCAGCTTGTAAGCGCATTCATGATGACCGCGCCGAGCGCACGGTTACGCACTTGATTTTCTGCCATGTCACATTTTTCCCTTGTTGTACATAAATGTATTATACGTCGGAGCATCGGCTCAGTTGCAATATTGTCTTCATCCCGGCAGGATACATCCTGCCCCTACGATTCGCTCTGCACTTGTCATTGGTTACTCGTTATCTGGAGTTTGGCTATGCTGCCCTTCCTCACCCATACGCTCCTGCGCGGGGAGCGCGTTTATCTCGACCGCGTGCTGCGTTCCGACTGCGCGGCGATGGCGCGCTGGACGCACGATATGGAATATTCGCGCCTGCTGCGGCGCGGTGAAGTCTTCCCCTCGACAGCCGAAGAGATGGAAGGCTGGCTGTTCAGTGACCGCCAATATGAGGAAGAATACTTCTTCGCCATCCGCACCGTTGCTGAAAATCACCTGATCGGCGGGGCGGGCTTGAACCGCGTGATGCGCCAGGCGCGGCACTGCATGTTCTGGATCGGCATCGGCGAACCGGAGTATCGCGGCAAGGGTTACGGAAACGAAGCGCTGAAGCTGCTGCTGCAATGGTGCTTTCTGGAGATGAACCTGAACCGTGTCGGGCTGGAAGTGATGAGCTACAACGAACGCGCGATTGCGTCGTATGAGCGCATGGGCTTTCAGCACGAGGGCAAACAGCGCGAGATGGTCATCCGCGACGGCGTGTATTACGACATCCTATTGATGAGCATCCTGCGGCGCGAATGGGAAGCAGGGCGACAGTAGCAGTTGCGGCGGACAGGCGCGAAAATCGTGGTGTAGGGGGAAGGCGGCTCATTACGAGCCGCCTTTTTTTGTGTTTTCCACAAGTTATTTGTGAACTGGATAAAAGTGCGACCCATCTTTCCTAACAATTTTAGGAGTTTGTTATGACAATACGGTACTCTAGTACCGGGTGTTAAGGCGACACCTACCGCTGTAACGATCTGTAATGCGTAAAGGAGAATAATAACGGGGCGTCATGAGCCGTTAAATCTTATGGTTCTCACAATACATTATCGATAATATTGGTCTCCTGTTGCAGACGACATTGCAGCGCCGGGGGGAGAGACGCCATTTTTCACACCGTAAATGATCGCAAGTTTCCCAGGAAATGTCCCAATGGGAATGAGCAAACGTTTTCTGTTCTTTTGTGCGATGATCATTGTCCTGCTGGTTGCCGTACCGCTGGTACAGGCAAGCACCACGATCATCGTTCGTCAAGCTGATTTAGGTACTGCTCCGCCAGTACCACTTAATCAGTGGTATCCAACTAACATTCGTGCTCCGGGTGGCGCTGTTGCAATCACAACTGCACAACCTCGTTCGGGGCTTGGCTCACTTCAATTCAATGGCGGCGGTAATGACGCCAAAGCTGATCTTGCATATCGTTGGGACCCAGCAGTATTCCCTGCACGCACGCTGGGCAGCCTCACCGCGTTGAGCTTTGAGTGGTATCGCTCAAGCACCAGCACCAATCCTGCCAATCAAGCGCCCGCTTTGCGTTTGGTGTACTTTGATGTTGCAACTAGTGCAGCGGGTTACCTCGTCTGGGAAGAGGCATACAATGGCAGCGTTGTCCCAACCAATACCTGGGTCAGCGAAGACATCTTCGCGGGCAACTTCTGGATGCGCGCGTTTGGTCCAGTTGGTGGCGGCAGTCGTACAATTGAGGTGTATGATGTGTCGCTAACGGAGTGGATAAGCAACAATCATAATGGGAGCGGAAGCCCGATTCCTTCCGTTGGTGGGACTCCTCATGTCCTCAGTGCCAATACCCTGATCGTAGGCATTGAGGTTGGCGTCGGCTCAGGCTGGAACGGCGTTTATCAGATGTTCGTCGATAACGTCTCGTTCAGCTTTGGCGCGAGCGATTCGTTCACGTTCAACTTCGAGCCGGATCCGGTCGTGTGCAGCCCGCTCTCGCG
The DNA here is from genome assembly GCA_033763755.1 of Chloroflexota bacterium. Lineage (GTDB taxonomy): Bacteria > Chloroflexota > Anaerolineae > Aggregatilineales > Phototrophicaceae > Flexifilum. The sequence goes on along the minus strand of JANRJX010000149.1, from coordinate 4,108 downwards.
CTATGCCACCACCAGCACCGACGGTCACACGACGCAGTATTGCACGATTGAAGAAGCGATGTTCGCTTCAGTCGGCGCAGATCAGGTCGTGCATGTCCAGGAAGGCAGTTGGCCCGCCGAGACGATGAACCGCAATTACAGCGATTCGCCGAACCTGACGGTGACGACCGCGCCAGGGGCAGATCGTGCGGATACCGTCATCAACGGTGTGCGGCTGACAGGGTCCAACTTCAACGGACTGACGTTCGATAACCTGACGTTCAAGGGAACAGCACCCGGTTTGGCGGATAACAGCGTCAATATCGATGGCGACGGGACGTATGCCAACCTGACGTTCTCGAACAATGTGTTCGATGGTGAAAGCGTCTTCCAGCGCCGCGCCATCTTTGGCAATCGTGGCTGGAATGGTTTCACGTTGACCAACAACACCTTCCAGAACTACAACCACGACATCATCAACCAAGGAACGTCGGCGTACTCGGTGGTGTTCATGGAAGCACAGGGAACTGCCTACGGCACGAACTACACGGCGACTTCCAATACCTTCACCAATGTAACCAGCATTAACTCGCTGGAAGCGTACCGCTGGAAGAACGTCAGCATCAGCTTGAACAGTGTCAGCGGCACGTCCGGTCGTATCCTCGTTTGGACCGACGGCGGCGACCCACTCGGCACGGTCTCCATCAACGGCAACACCGTGACTACCACCACTGGTTCCGGTATCGGCGTCTTTTATGCCGAAGGCAGCACAACGCTTTCGGGCAATACGCTTTCCGGGATGCAAACCTGCGTGCAGGCGTTTGGCGTCGAAAACCTGTCAATGACGGGCAATACGTTGTCGAACTGCGCCCTGCGTGGTTTGAACTTCAACAGTCAGGGCGGTTCTGTCAACGCTGTTACGGCAAGTGTGACGGGCAACACGTTCAATACGATGGCGCTGGGGGCGCAGAACCTCTCCACCAACAGTTTCGTACTGAACATCTGCTCAAACACGTTCAACAGCGTGACAACGCGGGGACTGGCAAACCCAGGTCCAATTGCCGCGTGTGTCGTCAACGACACCCACACGGTCGTTGACAACGTGGCAACGGTGCTGAACATCACTGCCAACGACACGTTCACTGCGCCCATCAGCACCATCAACATCGTTACGTCGGCTTCACATGGTGTAGTTACGGTCGGGCCAGGCACCTCAGTGACGTACACGGGCGACAATGACTACAGCGGTCCCGACAGCTTCACCTACACCATCACTGATGCTGCTGGTACGTCGAGCGCGGCGACGGTCAACATCACAGTAGAAGACTGCACAACGGTCTGCTACGCCAGCCCGACGGGTCTCGATACCAACAGCGGTCTGACGCCCGCGACTGCCAAGCGGACGATCCAGGCGGCAATCGATGACGTGAGCGCCAACGGTCAGGTGCGCGTGCTGCCTGGTGTCTACAGCGAAACCGCGATCGACCGCGACATCTCAAATGACGGTGCGAGCGCGACCTATCAGTTCGGGCTGTTCTTCGACGTGTCGAAGCCTGGCATCACCGTGATGGGCGTGACGGCTGCCGATGTGCCGATTACCAGCAACGCGGGTGTGCTGGCGCGAGTGAACACCAACGCGACCAACAACTTCGGTCCAAGCGGCATCTTCGTGGATGCGGCAAACATCACCATTCAGGGCTTGGAGATTGGCACGAATAGCAGTGGCCAGAACAAGACCATTGAGGTGATTGCCGATAACTTCACACTCCAGCACAGCTACGTCAACGACCCCGATGGCTCGGTCTACATCAACGACTTCAGCGCAGCCGGGGATCGCGTCCAGGCGTACACGATTGACGACAACCGTTTCGCGGCGGGTGCCACTGTTGACCTCGCCAGCGGCGCGGGCTTGACCGGTCCGGTCAGTGGTCGTGTTATCACGAACAACACGTTCACCAATAGTACGGTCTACAACCAGTACTGGCCGTTCATCAGCTTCAATGGCTCTGATACGGGCGTGCCCTGGTACGTCAACTCCGTCGGCGGCGCGATCATCACGGGCAATGAATTCAACCACACCGATGCCGATGTGATGGACAGTGCGATTGACGATCAGCAGTTCATCCGTGCACGCGGTACATACGACAATTCGCAGTTCGATTGGGAGTCGTACTGGGAAGACAATACGTATAACAAAGCGACGGTGGCGTTGGTAGGGGCGAGCGGCTTTGATGTCCGCAGCTTTACCTACACTGCTGGATCCTATACGTTTAACAACACGCGGCGGATCGGCGGCGAAATTCAGCCCGAAGTCAACCATGCACAAGATGGCGACCGGGTGCTGATTAACCGAAATACGATTGCGGGCGGACCTGCCAGCTATCCCGAACAGGTGACGGTCACGAACCAGGACATCACGCTGCGCGGTGTGGCGGAAGCCGATGTCATCATTGTCCCACCTGTGACTACAACCACGGTCGCCGGCGTCATTGCTCAGGTGACGTTCGACGCTGGCTCGGTCGCACAGATGCACGACCTTACGGTTGATGGTCCCATCCATGATGACGGCTGCGCGCCAGAAGCTGTCGGCGTGTACGTGCATGACGGCGCAAGTCTGACTGCCAGCGGCATCACAGTGAGTGACAGCAACCTGGGGCTATCGTCCCTCTACGGCTGCCAGACCGGTTTTGGCATCGTCATCGGCGACTTTGCTGGCACAACACCTGGCACAGCAGAGCTGACCGATGTGACGGTGACGGACTACCAGAAGGGCGGCATCCTCGCCTTTAACACGGACAGCAGCGTGACGGTCACCAACAGCACCATCAGCGCCGCGACGGTTGTGCAGCCGTTTATCGCTCCGAATGGCGTCCAAATTTCGGACGGCGCGACGGGGTCGATTACGGACAGCACGATTTCGGGCAACAAGTGCGACCTGCTCAGCGCCTGTGGTCCGATCAGCAGCGGCTTGTCCCAGGGATCGGGGATCCTCATCTTCGACGCCTCGCCTGTCACGATCAGTGGCAACACGATCACGGATAACGACCTGGGCGTCTACAACTTCGGCAATGCCACCAGCATTGACAGCAATATCTTCACTGCCAACCGTTATGCGGGGATTTACGCAGACGAAGGCATTGCGACGATCACATCGAACACGATTGACGGCGGCGAATACGGCGTCTATGTGTATGCCTACAGCGCTACGTCATTCCCATCTATCGCGGGTGACTCGGTTGCCAACCTGACGCTGAACACCTTCACCAACACCAGCGTAGCCATCAGCCTCGTAGATGAGGTCGGCGGCGACGGCTTCGAACCGGTCGTGGATGCCAACCGCAACAGCATCATTGGTGGCACGGGTCCCGGCAGCAATGACGAGTCGTTCCGTAATACCACCACCGTCTCGCAAGACATCGAGTGCAACTGGTGGGGTGATGCAGCGGGTCCGTTCGATGACAACATCTCGGGTCCAGGTCCAAGCAGCAGCGGCGAAATTTATGGTCCGGGTGATTACACGCCCTGGCTGACGGCAGCCTCTCCGCTGGCAACCGCGCCGTGCAATGGCGGCTTGCCCGTTGCGGTAAACGACACCTACACTGTCGTTGACAACGTGCCGACTGTGCTCAACGTGACCAGCAACGATACGTTCACAGCCCCGCTGGCTGCCATCACGATTGTGCCGCCGCTGCCGATGCATGGCGTCGTCTCGGTCACAGGCACACCGCCTGCGCTGGTCGTGACGTACACGGGCATCAACGACTACAGCGGTCCCGACAGCTTCACCTACAAGCTCACGGATGTCAACGGCGTCTCGAACTCCGCGACAGTCAGCATCACAGTCCAAGACTGCACGACGGTCTGCTACATCAGCCCGACGGGCAGCGACAGCAACAGTGGTCTGACGCCCGCGACTGCCAAGCTGACGATTCAGGCAGCAATCGATGACGTGAGCACCAACGGTCAGGTGCGCGTGCTGCCCGGCACGTACAGCGAAACCGCGATCGACCGCGACATCTCCAATGACGGTGCGAGCGCGACCTATCAGTTCGGGCTGTTCTTCGACGTGTCGAAGCCTGGCATCACCGTGATGGGCGTGACGGCTGGCGATGTGCCGATTACCAGCAAC
>JANRJX010000148.1:0-48156 GCA_033763755.1 Chloroflexota bacterium | reverse complement strand
ACCGCCGTCAGCACGTTTTCTGCCAATCGGAACAGATCGAACAGCGCGCCCAGTTCCTGTCCCGGAAACGCCGCCTGCGCTACCTGCCCGCTGGCAAACTCCTGCCACAGCAGGTTTGCTTCAACAAAGCCGCTCGGCTTGACCAGCAGCGCTGTCAACTGGCTGTCGAGTGCCGCGCCGCCTGCCGCGAACGCATTCATGGGATCACTGGCTGTCAACTCGTGCGCCCGCCAGACGGTGTTGACGTTGACGAAGACCGCGCTGTCATATGGGCTATCGGTCTGCGCGAAGATGCCGACGACCGTATAGGGTTGCATATGGGTATCGCTCGCCAGCCCGCGTTCCACGCCGTGCTGCGCCAGAAATTGGTCGCCAATACCCAGCCCCAACTGCGCCGCCGCCCGGTTGCCCAACACCGCCTCGAAGTCGCCCTCAAAAAAGCGTCCCTGCACGACCTGAAACGTCGGCGGCGCGCTGACTTCCGTCCGCAGTTCCAGCAGCGCTTCGGACGTACCGAGGATCCGCGCGCCGCCGACGTTGTCGCCCATTGCCAGCGGCACAACCAGCGACGCGCGGTCATCTGCTGCCAGCGCGTCGTAAATGCGCGCGTCGATGTTGCCAATCGGCACCCCTTGCAACAGCAGCGTGTTCAGCACGAGCTGTTGCCCGCTGCCCTTCGCGCCGATCACCAGTACGCCAAACGGGTCGCTGGCACGGATGATGCCCTGACGTGCGCCAGCGCCCAACGCCAGTACGCTCACGGGCAGCCCGATTGCCAGCGCAATAATCAGGATGGTGATGAGGGTATGCAGCGGGCGCGCACGCAGCTCCCGCCACGCGAGGAACAGGTCATACATGAAAGAGTCCGCTACTCTCTTGAATAAGCACTTAATGTGCCGCCGCGCAAATCGACTATCGTGCTGAAGCGGGTCTCCAGCGCCGGGTCGTGGCTGGCAACGATCAGCACCGCGCCGTGCGCGCGACACTCCGCCTGCATCACATCCATCACGACACAGCCGGACTGTTCGTCGAGTGCAGCGGTCGGTTCGTCCGCCAGCAGCAGGCGCGGTTGGTTCGCCAGCGCGCGGGCAATCGCCACCCTCAGCCTCTGCCCGGTGCTGATCTTCGCCGGGTACTGCCGGGCGATACTCCCCAGCCCGACCTGTTCCAGCAGTGCCAGCGCCCGCCGCTTACGCATCGCCGTGCCGACGCCGCCAAACGCCAGCGGCATGGCGACATTTTCGAGCGCAGTCAGCGTCGGCAGCAGATAGTGATTCTGGAACACGTAGCCGACCATGCGCGCCCGCAGTCGATCCCGCGCTGCCTCACCGAGCGCATAGATCGCCTGAGCTTCGTAGTAGATCGCTCCTTGCGACGGGCGCAGCAGCCCGGCGATGATATTGAGCAGCGTCGTCTTGCCGCTGCCGCTGACGCCGCGCAGCAAGACCTGCTCGCCCGCCGCCAGCGCCCAATCGCTCAGTCTCAACACGGGTTGTTCGGCAGCCGGATACGTGTGGTGAAGCCCTTCGATGCGCAGCACTAGTCGATGATCTCCAATGTGTGGGCGTAGATGCGCACCAGACTGACCATACCCGTCTCTTCATCAACCGACGTGCCGACTTCCATCTGCCCGACGATACGGATGGGCGCGAGCGTCACTTCCGCCGTTTTGCCTGGTTCCATGTAGACCAGTGCAATGTCGTCGGGCCAATCCGAGGCGTTCGAGCAGAACGGGCAGAACGCCAGCCGGATGCGCGTCAGCACAAAGTAATCGAGTTCGGCTTTCAGCGGTGGCGCCATATAACCTTCGATGCTGACCTCCAGCCCGTCCAACGACAGCAGCTTGTCCGACAGCATCAGCCCGGTGCGCAGATCGTAGCCATCGTAAAACTCATCGAACGTGATCTTGATAGCATCTTCATCTTCAAAGGTCTGTGGTGCGACGGGTGTCCAGTGCAGCGCCACATCGGTGGCCAGCGCAATCTCGCGCGCTGTGCCTGCCTCCAGGTTGTTATCGAGCGGCGTCGGCGTGGCGGTTGGCGCATTGGCGAACAGCGCTGCCAGCGCGCTTGTGGGCGTGAGTGTTGGTCCGACAGTTGCAGACGGCTCTGGCGCGGTGGTGACGAAATCGGCGGGCAGCGCCGTCACTTGTTGAATCTCGGCGGCAGCGGGCGCGCACGCCGCCAGCGCCAGCAGCAGTACGATAAGCAGATGTTTCATATCATCAACCTGTAACTCTTGTTTCGATTCAGAATAACGCAATTTTCCATTTCCTGACGGCTGCCCTCATCCCCCAACCCCTTCTCCCTCAGGGAGAAGGGGCTTTTAACCTGTATCAGAGGTTCGCTCACCGAGACTGCGTGTTGCGACACAGGTCTGAAGTCCCCTGCCCTGAGGGAGAGGGATTTAGAGTGAGGGTTTTTACTTCTTGCGGGCGACGCGGCTCATCGCGAAGCCGCCTGCCAGACCGACGACCAGCACGATCAGGTTCATCGCGCCACCGGGCAGCGCTGCACCTGCGGTGCTGACTTCGGGCAGGCGCGCGACCATGCCGTCTTCAGCCGACGGGTCGAGACCGATCGACGACGAGATGCCGAAGAAGATTTCACGCTGGTGATAGTGACCCGCGAAGTTCTCCGCTCCGGGTCCCATCGCAAAGACCGGGACATCCTGAAGCGTATGCACGCCCGTCGAGTCGCCGGGGGCGAGGTTGCCCGCGAAGAGGATACCGTTGGGGTCGTCATCGGGGTTATCGATGTAGACACCGGCGTCATCCTGCACTGCCGGGACGCGCGGCACGGCGCTGACCTGGAAGTTTTCGGTGTGCGTCGGACCGTTGTTGACCGTCCCCGCGAAGGTGATCGTCGCGTCTGCCCATTCGGGGAAGCCGTCGCCGTCAGCATCGGGGTAATCGGGGTAGCGGGCGTTGGCGTAGACGCGGATGGCGGCGCGGCGACCGATGTCATCTTCGGCGGCGTTCAGCACTTCTGTGTTGACCGTGCCATAGACATCATAGCCATGACCATGATCTGCCGTCACGACGATCAGCGTATCGGGCGCGTTTTCGGCAACCCATGCCGCCGCCGCCGCAATCGCTTGGTCAAATTCGATCAGGTCGCTGAGGGCGCGTTCCTGATCCAGCGGGTGAATCTGCTTGTCGATGCTCGCCGCTTCGACCATCAGGTAGAAACCGTTTTCGTTCAGGTTGAGCATATCGAGCGCGGCGGTGGTCATATCGACCAGACCGGGCTGATCGGTGAAGTCGCCCAGATTTTCGGTGTAAACGTTGCGGTCCAGCCACACGTTCAGATCGCCGGGGGTGAAGACGCCGAGGAACTGGCTGGGCATATCCGCCATTGCTGCGGTCATTTCGGTGGCAGTCGTGGCGACGGTGTAACCGGCTGCCTCAAATTCCGCGAACATGTCGCGGTCGTCGCTGCGGCGCGAACCTTCGACCGACTGCGGCAGCAGACGACGTGCGCCGCCACCCATCAACACATCAATGCCTGCTTCGAGCGATTGCACTACGTAAGCGGCGCGGTTGCCATCGCTGCGGTTGCGCCCGTGCGCCCAGACAGCAGCGGGAGTTGCATCGCTGTAGTCTGCGGTCGTGACAACGCCAATGGCGTAATCGCGTGTGCGCTGGAGCATCGACGCCAGCGTTTCCGTGCGCGGGTCATCGAGCGTGTTCGGCGTGTTGTCCGAATAGCTGCCGGTCGCGTTGACACTGCCGATGTGACCGGTGTTGAGCGCGCTGGCGGTGTTGGCGCTGTCCGCCATCAGCGAGTCGATGCTGCTGGTGCTGGCGAGACCGATGACAGGCATCGAGTCAACGAACAGCGGGTTGGTCGGCAGACCTTGATCCATACCGCGTGCAGCACGGGCAGCGGTTAACATGGCGACGGTCATGCCGTCCGCGACGAAGAGGATGACGTTGCGCGCTTCACCAGCGGCGACTTCACGCACAGTCCAGGTCGCGGTGCGAGTGGTTGCGCCAGCCGTCACTTCGACAGTGTACGTGCCAGCTTCAGGAGCGCTCAAGTTGCGCCAGATGACCGATGTCGCCGGCGTGGGCTGGCGATCCATCTTGCCGAAGTCCTGCCCGGCAACCTGGAAGCCCGTCACGTTGCCATCAGCATCCAGACCGAATGTAACCGCCTGACCATCGGCTGCGCCACCAACGGCGTTGAAGACCAGCGGGTCATCAGTCGGTTCCAATGTGACGGTTTCGCCCGCAACAACGGCAACCAGATTTTCGCCGTCAACGGTCACTTCGACCGGACCGAACGCGCTGTTGTAGTAGGTCAGTGCCAGCATGTCGATGGTGAAGTCTGCGCCGGGTGTGCCTTCATTATTGAAGCGCGCCACGCGCCCGCCGAACTCGAAGCTTTCTTCGGTCGCCTCTGCGCCAAAGAAGGCGGCTGCGTCCTCGCCATTGACGGTGACGCTGAAGTTTTCCGGCAGTTCGCTGGTGGTGTGCACTTCAACGCGGAAGTCGAACATTGCGCCGGGGAGGAAATTGGCGTTGTTGACCGGGAGGATCAACACTGGAAGTTCTTCTGTCTGTGCCTGAATGCTGACAAATGGTACCAGCAGCATGACGACCAACGCCAATGCCACCATACCCCGACGCGCGAACGTGTTGCTACGTGCCATGCGTCTCATCCTGTTAAGAATAGAGGGACTAAACCGGACAGGCTTCGTTGAGTCGTGCCTATCCGGGTGCGACGGTAGCGCCGTAGGTTTAAGCGATCTTTAATCTGACTTTAAGTTATTAGTGATACTCATAAATGATACTTTGTATCATCAATTGAATTATTACTTTTCTGCTGGCAGGCTATATATACGCCGTATCTGTTGAAATACGCCACGAACGCGCTACACTTCCGCACATTTATACAGGCGGCAACTCATTATGCATCGTGAATATCATCGCTGGCACAGTCCCAGCCTCAACCGCGACATGGAACTGGTCATTTTGGGGCATGCAGGGGCGCGTGTGCTGGTCTTCCCCAGTTCGATGGGACGCTTCTACGAGTGGGAAGATCGCGGTATGATCGCCGCTCTGGGTGAGCATGTTGAGCGCGGCTGGTTGCAATTCATCTGCGTTGATAGCGTCGACTCGGAAAGCTGGTACTGCGACTGGGCGCATCCAGCCGGGCGTGCATGGCGCCATCAGCAGTACGACTGGTATCTCTATAATGAAGTGCTGCCCTTGACCGAACACAAGAACAGCAACCCGTTTCTGATGACGACCGGTGCCAGCTTTGGCGCGTACCATGCCATGAACTTTGGCTTGAAACACCCTGAGAAAGTTTCGCGCATTATCGCCCTCAGCGGTGTGTATGACATCCGCCGCTTCACGGGTGGGTTCCAGAACGAGACGGTGTACTTCAACAATCCGGTCGAGTTCATTCCGGGTGAGCAGGATGGCTGGCGGCTGGAGCGGCTGCGGCAGATGGATATCATCATGGCGACGGGCAACGGCGATGCACTCATTCACTCGGCGCGACAGATGTCGGCGGTGTTGTGGGGCAAGGGTATCGGCAATGCACTGCGTGAATGGGATGGCTGGTCGCACGACTGGCAGTACTGGCAGCAGATGATTCGGGCGTATATCAACGGACACGATTGAGCCAACGGTCGAAATCAGGGCGGACGTGCCATAGCACGTCCCTACCCTTACAGGCGCAATTCAAGCAGGGATGTCCTACAGGGCGTCCGTTAAATGGACAATAACAACAAAATGGGGAGCTTGACTATGTTGAAAGTGGGATTGATGGTCGGGCGCGAGTGGTCGTTTCCACCCGCGTTCATCGAAGAAGTCCGCCGTCGCGATGCAGGCTTGGCGGTGGAATTTGTCCAGCTCGGCGGCACGATCATGAACGAACCGAACCCGTACCGCGTCATCGTGGATCGCATCTCGCACGAAGTCCCGTACTACCGTTCTTATCTCAAGAACGCGGTCTTGCAAGGCGTCAAGGTCATCAACGATCCGTTCATGTGGACAGCAGATGATAAGTTTTTTGAGGCGTCGCTGGCGATGCAGCTTGGCGTGGCATCACCCAAGACGATTGCGCTGCCCAATAAGGACTATGTGCCGGGCATCAAGCACGATGAAAGCCTGCGCAACCTGATGTACCCGCTCAACTGGGACTGGATTTTGTGGACGGTCGGGCTGCCCTGCGTACTGAAGGATGCACATGGCGGCGGCTGGCGTGATGTCTATGTCGTCCATTCGGAGCAGGAACTGATCGAGAAATACAACGGTTCTGGCGAATTGACGATGGTCGTGCAGGAGTTCATCGAGTGGGACAATTACGCCCGCTGCATGTGCCTGGGTCAGGACGAAATCTACGTCATGAAATATGACCCGCGTATCCGCAAGTACCACGAAGAACACGACTTCTCACCGGAACTGTATGCCCGTATCGAAAAAGACGCGCGCACGCTAGTGAGGGCGCTCGGCTATGACATGAATACGGTCGAGTTCGCCATTCGCGATGGTGTGCCATATGCGATTGATTTCATGAATCCCGCACCAGACATGGACATTAACTCGCTCGGCGAAAAGCACTTTCACTGGATGGTTACGCACATGGCGGACCTGGTGATCAAGCTGGCACATTCGGACGCCAATACGCTTTCGCGCTATGATTGGCTGAAGGACAAAGCACCCGCCGCAGCCGCACCGAAGGCGAAAGCCCCGCGCAGCAATGCGACGACCGGTAAGACGGCAGCGAGTAAGGCAGCAGCTGCGGTGAAAGACGTGACCAAGAAGACCACGCGGAAAAAGAAGGATGAGTCGTAAACCGTAAGAAAAAAGCCTATTCAAAAGGGTAGAGGGTTTTCCCTCTACCCTCTTCCTCTCCAACCTCTTGAATAAGCACTTGAATTTGTATTCTTGAAGTAGTTCATGAATTGAGATTTATCATGGTCAAAGATGCGATTGCGACATATCACCAGCTTTTGTGCGATGGACAGCCGCAGGACGTCGAAGCAGAACTGAATGCACAGTTGCGGGCGCGTAAATGCTATTTTGGCAGGCGCCCGCTGTGTACGGTGCTGCGCCCACACTTTTATGATGAGGCAGGTTGGGCGTACCTGAAGCACCAGACAGAACTGGTACTGCGCGCCTTCGGCAAGGCGCACACGGCATGTCTGACCGACGCGACCATGCGCGCGCAGCTTGATCTTGAACCCTACGAAGAAATTCTGTTCAGTATTGATATTGGTTACGATGCCCCCTGGAACACCTCGCGGCTGGACTCGTTCTACGATGCCCACACGCGCTCGCTGCGTTTTGTCGAGTACAACGCCGAAACACCGGCGGGTATGGCGTATGAAGACCAGCTTGCCGAAGCGTTTCAGGATATGACGATCTTGAAGCGCTTTAGCGAGTATTATGATGTGCGCCCGCTGCCTGTGCGCCATAACCTGCTCGATGCCCTACTGACTGCCTATCGCCAGTTTTCTGGCAGCAGCACCGCCCCGCAGATCGGCATTATCGATTGGGCGGATGTGCCGACGCTGGCGGAACATGAGCTGTGCAAGGAATACTTCGAGGCGCGCGGTTACAAGACCATCCTTGCCGACCCGCGCGCCCTGGAATATCGCAATGGGCATCTGTGGGCGGGCGATTTCCGCATTGACCTGATTTACAAGCGCGTGCTGTGCAGCGAATTGATCATCCGTATGGGCATGGACAACGCGGTCGTCAACGCCGTGCGCGACCGGGCGGTGTGCATGACGAACGCCTTCAGCAGCAAGCTGATGGCGAAGAAGGCGAGTTTCGCGTTTGTGAGTGACGAGCATAACGCGCACCTGTTCACCCACGACGAGCTTGCCGCCATCGAAGCGCACATCCCGTGGACGCGCCGCGTCAGTGACCGCCGCACCCACTTTCACGGCACAGAGATCGATCTGCTGGCATATGTAGCGCATCATCGCGAGAACTTCGTACTGAAGCCCAACGATGATTATGGTGGTAAAGGCGTCATGATCGGTTGGGAGGCGACGGAGGAGGACTGGAACGCCGCGCTGCGTGACGCGCTGACGACGCCGCATGTCGTGCAGGAGCGGGTGCAGGCGACAGTGGAGCCGTTCCCATCCATAATCGATGGGCAGATCGACATCAGCCCACGACTGGTTGATGCCGATCCGTTTGTCTTTTTGGGTGCATCTGTGCATGGCTGCCTGACGCGCCTGTCCACGAGCGCACTGCTGAATGTGACGGCAGGCGGCGGATCTGTCGTGCCGACGTTCGTGGTGGAGAAGCGCTAGATGCTAGACCGCCTGCCTGTCGCGGGTGATGCGCGTTTCCACCCATTTGACGACTAATGACAGCGAAAGCGTCAGCACGAGATAGGTCACGGCGACCAGGTTATACGTCGGGAAAAAGGTGAAATTTGCAGCCGCATACGTCGCGCCCTGCCGCGTGATCTCCTGCACGCCGACGACCGAGAGCAGTGAGGTCTCTTTCATCAGCGCAATGAAGTCGTTGCCGAGCGCGGGCAGCGCGATACGGAATGCCTGCGGCAGGACAATGTGACGCATCACCTGCCAGCGCGTCATGCCCATCGTGTAGCCTGCTTCATACTGCCCTCTGTCAATGCTGTCCAGCCCGGCGCGGAAAATCTCTGACAGAAAGGCGCTGTACGAAATCGCCAGTCCGGCAATAGCGCGCGCGGTCGTGCTGATGTCGCGCGTCATCAGTTCAGTGAAGGACTGTCCCAAAGAAGGCAATACGTTGTTCGCGAGCATCCACACGCCCAGTTGATTGACCAGTCCGACCAACTGCGGCGTCAACGCCAACACAATATAGTAGACCAGCACCAGCGTCGGGATGCCGCGAATGATTTCGACGTAGAGAGTCGCGGTCTGGTAGACCACCACGTTTCGTGAGCGCCGCAGCAAGGCGATTAACAATCCTAACAGCACCGAGATGCCGTAAGCGACGACGGCAACCCAGATCGTCGTCCAGATGCCCTGTACAATTTGCGCCCATGCCTCCTGATAAGTTTCATCACCAGAGACCGTCCAGATGAACAACACCACCAGCAGCGCCGCCATAATGATCCACCAGGGGTAGCGGGCAATACGACGGATGAGCAGATTGCGTTTTTGCGGATTGGGGCGCGCTTCGTCGAGCGGTGACGTGTTGACGAACATGGTGATCCTGCATAAGGGCTGTCAGCATAAACGAGAGAAGGCGATTGTACTCGCCTTCTCGTGTGTTGCGCATCTGGGATGATAGGGTAATGAAGTGGAGGGGCAGAATGCATTCTGCCCCTGCGACGGGTGGTTATGCGCCGGGCGTGAAATCGAAGAACCACTTGTAGTAGAGGTAATCGAGGAAGCCATCAGCGGTGACGCTGGCAATGGCGGCGTTGATCGGTTCAACCAGGTCGCTGCCAATCGGGAAGATAATGCCAAATTCATCGCGCGAGATTGGCTCACCGATCAATTCGACAGCTGCGCCTGTGGTGCTGACGAAGCCAGCAGAGGCGGAGGCATCGGCGGGGAGCGCGTCAATGTCGCCATTGATGAGCGCCTGGATGAGCGCACCGAACTCGTTGAAGACGACGCGGCGGTCTTCCGGCACAGCACCTTCGGTGACGAAGAAGCCGGACGTACCAGCCTGCACACCGAGGATGAGTTCATCGTTGGCGGCGAACTCTTCGAGCGAGGTGAAGCGGTCTTCGCCTGCGCGCACGAGCAGGAACTGGTCGAGGTTGATGTAGGGGTCGCTGAAATCGACAATCGAGCGACGTTCTTCGCGGATGCTGATGCCGGTAATGCCCGCGTCGTACTGTCCTTCGCCGACCGCGCCGATGAGGACATCGAAGCTGGTGGTCTCATACACAGGCGTGAAGTTGAGGCGCTTGGCGAGTTCGGCGATGAAGTCGTATTCGTAGCCAACCGCCGCGCCGTCTGGACCTTCAAATTGGAATGGCGGATACAGGTTTTCGACCGCAAACCGGACTTCACGTCCTTCAAGGTCGGGCAATTCGCCATACAGTTCGCCGCTGGCGGGGTCGAAATCGAAGAACCACTTGTAGTAGAGGTAATCGAGGAAGCCATCAGCGGTGACGCTGGCAATGGCAGCGTTGATCGGTTCAACCAGGTCACTGCCAATCGGGAAGATGATGCCGAACTCGTCGCGCGAGATCGGCTCACCGATCAGTTCGACGGCTGCGCCTGTGGTGCTGACGAAGCCAGCAGAGGCGGAGGCATCGGCGGGGAGCGCGTCAATATCGCCGTTGATGAGCGCCTGGATGAGCGCGCCAAACTCGTTGAAGACGACGCGGCGGTCTTCCGGCACGGCGCCTTCGGTGACGAAGAAGCCGGACGTGCCAGCCTGCACGCCGAGAATGAGTTCGTCGTTGGCGGCGAACTCTTCCAGCGAGGTGAAGCGGTCTTCGCCTGCGCGCACGAGCAGGAACTGGTCGAGGTTGATGTAGGGGTCGCTGAAATCGACAATCGAGCGGCGTTCCTCGCGGATGCTGATGCCGGTGATACCCGCGTCGTATTGCCCTTCGCCGACCGCGCCGATCAGCACATCAAAGCTGGTGGTTTCGTAGACGGGCGTGAAGTTGAGGCGTTTGGCGAGTTCCGCGATGAAGTCGTATTCGTAGCCAATTGCCGCGCCGTCGGGACCTTCAAACTGGAACGGCGGATACAGGTTCTCGACCGCAAACCGGATTTCGCGCCCTTCAAGGTCGGGCAAGTCGCCGTAAACGGGGTCAGACGGATCCGCCGCCGCGACGATGCCAATGCCGCTGACGAGTAGCGCCAGCAACCCGATGAGTAACCAGAAACGATGAACCTTCATGCTGTCATTCCTCCGAACTGAAGCCAACTAAGGGTGGATAAGGACACACGGTTATGTGGAAGTGGGGATGTCAAACAAAAACGCCCCGGCACACAACCGGGGCGTCTCTTTCCAAGACATAAATGCGCGTTAGCAGCACAAATCCCGGCAGTGATTTGCCATTCTCATACAACCACAGCAGCACATGTGCATTTGGAAGTTGAACACGGTGATCATGGATGCCTTGCGCGTTTGCTAACGCCGATAAATGTAGCCACACTCAAGGGGAATGTCAAGCGAATTGAACGATTTGTTGTGCGACTTCGTTCAGTTCCCAGTTACAATCAGATACATGTTGGCTCAAGCGAAGCTGCATTATGGACTCATTCCAATCTCCGGTTTCTGACGCAGACAACGCATCGTTACCCGCAGCCGATGCCGCTGAAGCTGCCGCACCGCGCGCAAGTCGTTTTCGACAGGCGCGCTGGCTGCTGGCGATCATCGGGCTGGCGGCGTTCACGGGCTACATCCTGTGGCTGGCACCGTCGCGCTCGCCGCTGTGGTGGGTGGCGCTGGCGCTTGTGGCGCTGCTGGTCGTTGTCACGGATGCGGGGATTTCGCCGCTGCAACTGCCGCGTGTGATGGTGCGTGGCGTGCGTAGCTGGCTTCAGGATGCACGCAGTGCAGGCAGTGACGCTGTGCACCGGCAGCGTGTCGTCATGCGCACGAGTATTGCCGCACTGATCCTGATGGTCATCGGTGCGCCGCTGTTCGCCAATCGTGTCTCCGAAGGCGACCTGTCTACAGCTGTCGTACTAATGCTCATCGGCGCGGTGGCGCTCGGCATGGCGACGCTGGTCGGACAAAGCGGTGTGCAGCGCCTGTTCGCGGCTGGGCAGACAATGGATGCCACGGGTGGGAGGGTGTTGTGGGCGGCGGCTGGCGTTGTGTTGATGTTCGTCGTCGCTGAACTGAGCGCCAACACGCCGCGCTCCGCCTGGATCGACGCGATCTCGATACATGTCCAGTTCGTACTGTTCGTCGGTGGCATTGCACTGATGGGCATTGGCTTGAGTGGACAGCGGCTGGCACTGCCACGTATGGAGCGCTTTGAGCTGGGCGCGGTGCTGCTGATTACGCTGCTTGCACTTGCACTTCGTGTGTGGGGACTGAACGATACACTGCGCTACTCAGTGGATGAGGGTGTTGCTGTGCAGGGCATTCTCAATATCTTCTGGGATAGCGATAACGGGCTGGTCTCTGCACCATCGTCCTACATCTCAACCTACCTGTTCCCCTATTTGCAATGGTGGGCGTCAACGCTAGGCGGACCCAGCCTCGTGACCGCGCGGCTGATGAGTGCCGTCCTGGGTGCGCTCACTGTCGTAGGTGTGTACCTGCTGGTGCGCACGCTGTTTGATGTGCGGACGGCACTGGTGGCGGCAGTCGTGTTGGCGACATTTCCGCCGCATATCCACTTCAGTCGCCTGGCGCTCTCGCATATTGGTGATGCGGCGGTCGGCGCGTTTCTGTTGGCGTTCTACGTGCGGGCGCTCAAAGACAATCGACGTGCAGACTGGGTGTTGACGGGGATTGTGCTCGGCTTAAGCCAGTATTTCTTCGAGTCAGGACGGTTGTTTTACCCGCTGTTCATGGTCGCCTGCGTTGTCGGTGGGACTGTGCTTGCGCCGCGCCGGATGAGCGAGCGCTGGCGCGGTGTGGCGTTGATGGTCATTACCGGGTTGTTTGTTGCACTGCCGATGCAGTACGTCCTCTACATCAGCAATGCACCATTCGGGGTGCGCTTCGGTGTATCGGGATTGGGCGCGGACTACTGGTCTAACTTATTTGCCAATGGATTGACGATGGATGTCATCGGGCAGCTGCTGACGCGCTTCCTGCTGCCGTTCCAAACGTATGTCCGGCTGCCGGAGAACGACATCTTTTATGGCGGCAGCACAGCGATGATTCTGGTGGTTGCGGTGCCGTTCTTCCTGCTCGGCTGCTTCTATTTGCTGTGGCGCTTGAACCCGCTGACGCTGCCCGTCGTTTTGTGGATCGCACTGGTGGCAATGGGCAATGGTCTGCTGCGGGATAGTCTGGTATATGCACGTTACGTGCTGGTGTTTCCGGGGCTGGCAATCGCGGTTGGCATCGGCATCAACCGTGTGCTGACGGATGCGCTACCCCTGCGCCGCGTCTGGATCGCGGTGGTGGTACTGACGGTGGGGCTGGGGGCGTGGCAAACCGCCTACTATTTTAACGATCATATGCCTGCGCTGAACCAGCAGTTCGCGCTGCGCGAGCCGCCCGGCAACTCGCTGGATGGCGTGCTGCGTGCGGCGCAACTGCCACCGAATACGGATGTGTTCGTCATTGGCAATCCGCTGCCGGATTTGAATGTGATGCGGGTGTGGATGGCATACTTGCGGGGCGGCAGCAACGACGTGCGCGTGCATCATTTGCTGCCTGCGGATGTGAATGATGCGTTTTTCGCCAGCTTGCCACAGAACAGCCGTCTGGCGTTTCTGGTTTCGGAGCTGGACAACGCGACGAACGCCATTCTGCCTGCACGCCTGACGCTCGGTGAAGCGCAGCACAGCCTTTACAACGTCGCGCCGGAGTATCTGTTGTATGTGGGGGAAGGCTGAGGATTAGATTGCCAGCCCCAGCCCCACACTCACACCGCCGTTGTCCAGGCTTTCCTGCGCCGCTTCCAACATGCGCACCACGCGGTAGCCATCCACGCCATCGCTAACAGGCGTCTTGCCCTCGCGGATGCAGGCGACGAAATGCGCGCATTCCGCTCGCAGCGGCTCGGTCGTCTCCAGCATCGGGATATGTACGTCGCCGCTGCGCGTCAATAGCTTGAATTCGCCGTAGGCATCTGGCAGTTCGTGGCGGATCACGCCCTTGTCATAGACACGCAGCCGCTCGTCCACGCTCACATCGTCATACACCACCATCTTCTGCTCGCCGACGAACGTCATTCGCCGTACCTTGCCCGGATCCAGCCAGCTGACATGCACGTGCGCGACCACGCCTTCCGGGTATTCGAGCGTGACGAACGCCACGTCTTCCAGCGCGCGACCGAGCAGCCGGAAGCCGCGCGCGGCGATCCGTTCGGGCGCGCTGCCCAGCACGAAGTTGAGAATGCTGAAATCGTGCGGCGCGAGATTCCACATCACATTCAGATCGCTGCGAATGATGCCCAGGTTGAGCCGCTGCGAGTACACATACAGCAGCCGCCCTAAACCACCGTCTTCCACCATGCCGCGCAGCGCGATGACCGCCGGGTTGTACTCGAAGACATGCCCGACCATCAGCCGCAGGTCGCGCGCCGCCGCCAGTTGTACCAGCGCCAGTGCCTCATCGCTGCGCAGCGCCAGCGGCTTTTCGACCATCACATGCTTGCCCGCCTCCAGCGCCAGCCGTGCCTGTTCGCCGTGCAGATGTGCGGGCGTCGCCAGCACAATGCCATCGACTGCCGGATCGCGCAGCACATCCTCGTAATGTGGCGTCGTGCGGATGCCGGGGTAGCGTTGGGCGTTCTGCGCCAGCACTTTGTCGCTGATGTCGCAGACGGTGTGCAGCGCGGCGTCGGGCAGATTGGCAATATTACGGATGAGGTTGGGTCCCCAGTAGCCGCCGCCAATGACGGCGAGTTGAATGCGGTCGGGCATGACGATTGTGTCCTGATCATGTGACGAGATAGACAGGGAAAAGTGTACCGTCGGTAAAGCGTCGGTCAAGCATCGCCTGACCGTCCATGGGCGCTATTTGCAATGGCATAGACTTAAACTATCAAGCAAAGCAAGATAGCTGTTTATGAGGGATCATCATGCGCCTGCGTCTCGTCATTCTTGCCGTCCTCATCCTGACCGTGCTGGCAGTCGCCAGCGTTCAGGCGGACGATATTCCCGCCAACTGCGAAACTGGCAGTTCACCCAACATCTTCGCCCGCTACGAGGCGCACAACAGTCGCCTGATGCTGGTCGATTGGAACACCGGCGCGGATGTGCTGCTGCTCGCCAGCGATCTGCCAGAGACGCGCATCCTCGGCTGGTCGCTCGACTGTCGCTATCTGGCGACGGCGGTCGGCACGCTCGAAAGCATGGATACGGTCGTCTGGGATGTGACGCAGGTGACGCGCGTCGGCGCAGTGCCGGATGCCCACATGCAGCCGCACCACATTACGTGGGGTCCGCATAACTTTCTGATCGTGGAAACGCGCAGCGGTGCAGTTCTGTGGAATGTCCCTGCGAATACGCAGGTTATCCTGACCACTGCTTTCAACACCTTCACGGCGCGCAATTTCAGCCGCCTGCGCTGGGACGCCGATAATCGCCAGGTGATTGGTGATCTGGCGACAGGTGGGCGCGAGGTTTACAGCCTGGACACGGGCTCACAGGTGGAGGTTGCCGCCGACTCAGCCGTTGTTTACCCGCGCGGCTCGCAAAGCGAACTGACGCTGGCGGGCAATCGCTACCTGTGTAATTCAGACTCTAATCGGGGAGCGATCCGCGCTTCTGATCCGAGTTTGCCCATCCAGCCAAGCTACAACAGCAACGATCACACCGTCACAATCGTGCTGCCGCACCAGTATACGGGTGTGCCGCATGATCAAGTACTGGCGGTGCTGGAGACGAATCTGGCTGCGCCCTGGGTCGAATTTCGCGGCTTCACGACCAACTGTCGCTATCTGATTGCCGCTGTCGGGCGCGCGGGCGAAGACGCCAGCGATACTGTCGTCTGGGACATCATCGAAGCGCGGCGCGTGGGCGTTGTGCTGGATGCGCGGCAAATTCGCCACCCACTGCATATCGGCGCAGATGCGCTGCTCATCACCACGCGCGATGGTGGCTATCTGTGGTATCTGCCGACAAACACGCTCACGCTGCTTAATCCGGTTGTAGAAACATCGCTTGATGGGCAACCCGGTATCTTCAGCTTTGGCGCGGTCGCCTGGGACAATATCAACGGGCAGGTGTTGACGACACTCGTCGGGCAGCCGGGTGCGATCCAGGTCTTTGATGTCGCCAACGGGCAGGGTGTGGGGAGCTATGGGCTTATAGACGCTCAAGTGTCCTACATGCGATTGTCGCCGCAGGCGACGACGGTGCTTGCTTATAACGACAATCTACGCTCTGTAGAGGTCATTCATCGGGCAAGTGGTATTAGACTGACCGCCAGTAGCCGCCTCTCCGTTGTCTCATTCAGCCCTGATGAGCGTTATGCGGCGACATCTGGACGAGATGAATACTTCATCTGGGATTTACAAGCGCTCAATGCGGATGGTAGCCCCACCTTCATTTATCCAAGGCAAGATCGAGTTATGCAGTTTTTTGTCGATAGTACGACCATTCGCCTGAGTGACGGTAGTTTACTCAATGTTCTCACGGGCGAGACAACGGTGATGATGCCGTCATCTGACGGCGGTGCAAGCGCGCCAGCGGTCAGTGGGCAAAGTGGCATGGGTACGACTAATTACTGGTGGTCGAGTAATGCCGATACAGCCCTGTGTATAAACAGTGGTTTCGCCTATGAGCCAAGTCGCGGAGAACTGACCATCACCCGCAGCGATGGTAGCATGGAGATCATCAATACCAGTTACCCTTACCTATCTCCTGCTTGTACCTACATATCGGCATTTGTTGCAAGTGCTTCTTCAACGACCTATGACGCAAGTGGACTGGAGGGGTCTTATGATGCGCGGCTTAATGGTATGCTGACATTCTGGCGTGTTGCAACGACTGAACCTATAGCGGAGATTCCGGTGTTTGGTAGAGGCAGAGGGGGTGGACTCATAAACTGGAGTCCGGATAGCAGTCGGGCGTTCGTGGGTACAACTGCGGGGAACTTCTTGCTAAACACAAGCAGCGGTCAATGGGTGATGTTGTCTTCTGATCTCGGCTCAAATGGACAGTACAACGAATGGTTAATCAGAGATTGGTCGTACCATATCTACTGGGATTTTACGCGCGGGCAAGTGTACATTCCAACGCAACGTGGCGTGGCGGCTTTCGACATCGAAACGGGCGTCATGCGCTACTTTCTGCAAGGAGCTAGTTACTTCAGCATATCAGCAGACGGACGCTATTTGTTTGCAGGTGGCGTCACCATTTGGGATTTGGATCGGGCAGAAATTGTTGCACGGCTGATAACGCCTTATCCAACGCTTGATTACCTGGGCAGCCATATCGCCATCAGCCCCGATGAGCGCTATCTGGTTATGGGCTATAACGTCATCCGCGTGTGGGATTTGGCGAGCCTGCCCGCTGCTATTGAAGACCGTGTGCCCGTCACATTTAATGGTCCCGCCGCGCGCGTGCGCAGCCTGCGCTTTGTCGATAACGTCACGATTGAAGTCGTCACGGCTGTCGATACGACGTACTGGAACGTTGAGACGGGCGAGCAGGTCACGGGCTGAGGTGGTAGAATGTAATTGAAAAAGGGATGAGGTAACTGCTAATCATGAACCCGTTACAGACACTTGTGGATCAGATTGACCAGTTGTCAATGCAAGACTGGTTAACCTTGCGCCAACATATGTTGCTTCAACCAGTGCCACCACGTTTTGAAGATGACGCAGAAGCATGGATTGCGGAGCTTCACGAAGCACTGGCAGAGCTTCGTGAGGGATTATCGCAGGCAGAATTGACAGCGATTGTAGAAGCGATGAATGTCGATCAGTATTGAGGCTTCCATGACTCTCCGTCCAGAACGCGGGCAAACACTTGCCAGCGCGCCGCTTGAAGACCTGTTGACGATTTTGCTGCGCCAGTTCAAGCGCCCGCTGGCAAGCAAAGGCGTTACCCTCACCGATGCTGACGCTGCGCACATCGCGGCCGCCATCGCTGCCAATACCCCTCCCGACGACCAGCGGCGCGCGATTGCCGACGCGCTGGTCGCCCTGATTGCTGAAAGCGAGGCGGTACTGGCACAGTGGGGGTTGTCATTTGAGCAAGCACTCGATACACCGATGGACGCGCTCCCGGGTTGGCAGACAACGGCGGAATTCCTCGAACTCGCCAACGAGAAATCGAACGCTGAACTGCGCATCTCGGCGGGCGCGGCGCTGTTGCTGGCGCTCGGCGATGATCGTCATGCGAGCAAGCTGGCGTTCATGGTCAAGCGCGACCCGACGGATACCGACGCACAAATCGCCGCGCGAATGCTGACATTCGCACACGAGCGCGGCGAGTAGCGCACTGATCATCCAATATATGCACAGGAAACACGAGCTATGGTTCCAGAAACAATCGTTCCTGAATTGACTGCCGAAGCCTTCGAGGAGATCGCGCTGCTGCCGGAAAACCGCGATAAACGTCTCGAATTCAGAGAAGGAAGGATCGTTGAAGTGGTTTCCAGTTTTCCGTCTTCCAATGTTGCTGCACTGGTTCTGACTTTTGTCACCCTGTTCGTTATTCAACATGATCTCGGTCGTGTAACGGGTGCGGATGGAGGTTACGTCGTAGGGAATAACCGCTATATCCCTGACGGCGCATACATCTCGAAGGCGCGACAGCCGAAAAAGCCACACACTGCATATACCCCGCTCGCACCTGATCTGGTGATTGAGGTGCTATCGCCCACAGACAAAAACGACGAGATTCGCCTTAAGATCGTCAATTACCTGCGGGCAGGGACGACAGTCTGGCTGTTTGACCCCGAAGACGAGCATGTGGAAGTCTATCCGCCTGGCAAGCCACCGCTGCGCCTGAGCAAGAACGATACGCTCGATGGTGGCGATGTGCTACCCGGCTTCAAACTGCCTCTCAAAGACGTGTTCCGCGACTAATCCTGCTATTTGCTGAGAATTGGATATGAATTGAACGCAGCGCTTGACCTCATGTCAGGCGATTCGTTATGCTTATCCTGAACTAATGTTTTCTTGAAACTAACGCGGGTTATTGGATGACAGACTCAACAGCGAAACTTGAAGTTCGTGATATTTCTCTCAGCTTCGGCGGTATCCGTGCCTTGCAGCACGTCTCGTTTGTCGTGCCGCAAGGGGCGATCTTCGCCATCATCGGTCCCAATGGCGCGGGCAAAACCAGCCTGATCAACAGCATCAACGGCTTTTACCACCCCCAGCAAGGGGCGGTGCTGTTTGAAGGGCGGGACATCACGGCGCAGCCGGCGTTTCGCCGCGCCAAGATGGGCATCTCGCGCACGTTCCAGAACATCGCGCTCTACACCAACATGACCACGCTCGACAACCTGATGGCGGCGCGGCATATCCACATGAAGAGCAACCTGCTGACAGGGGCGCTCTTTTTCGGCAGCGCGCGTAACGAAGAGATCGAACACCGCCGCCGCGTTGAAGAGATCATCGATTTCCTCGAAATGGAAAGCATCCGCAAAACCATTGTCGGTAACCTGAGCTACGGCTTGCGCAAGCGCGTCGAGCTGGGGCGGGCGCTGGCGCTTGAGCCGACACTGCTGCTGTTGGATGAGCCGATGGCTGGCATGAATGTCGAAGAGAAAGAGGACATGGCGCGTTTCATTCTCGACATTCACGAGCGCCAGGACATGACGATCCTGCTCATCGAGCATGACATGGGGCTCGTGATGGATATTTCGCATCGCGTCGTGGCGCTCGACTTTGGACGCAAGATCGCTGAAGGCACGCCAGACGAAATCAAAAAGAACGAGGCAGTCATCAAAGCGTATCTGGGGCAGGAAGTTTAATTAGAGGGCTTTATGGCAACACTTGAAAAAGAACGCGCCGCGACGACTGCGGCGGTGATTGTGCGCTCAAAAGAAAATATCACAATTGATCCGCTGGCGACGGAAACCGATACGCTGCCCAAGATGTTTTTGCAACGGGTGGACGCACAGCGCGACAAAGTGGCGATGCGGAAGAAGCGCTTCGGCATCTGGCAGGAATACACCTGGCAGCAGTCGTTTGAGCAGGTGCGAGATCTTTCCCTGGGACTGGTGAGTCTGGGGCTGCAACGCGGCGAAAAAGTCGCCATCATCGGCGAAAATGATCCCGAATTTTACTGGGCAGAGATCGCTGCGTGGAGCGCGGGCGGCACAACGATTGCCATCTTCACCGATGCCAACCTGCAAGAACTCGGCTATGTCATCGATAACTCCGACTCGGTCTTTTTGTTCGCCCACGATCAGGAACAGTGTGACAAAGCGCTGGCGCTGCGCGAAAAGATCCCCAACATTCGCAAGGTGATCTACTGGGACGAAAAGGGACTGTGGCATTACAACGAACCCTGGCTGATGAGCTATGAGCAGGTGCAGGCGCTCGGCAGAGATTATCATCGCGCGCATCCTAATGCCTTTATGGAGTTGGCACAGCAGGGCAGCCCCGACGATATTGCACTGCTCAGCTACACCAGCGGCACGACCAGCCTGCCCAAAGGCGCAATGATTCGCCACCGCAATCTGCTCTTCGGCAACAAGCATGTTATCAAGATCGCGCCAACGAAGCCGGATGATGAGTATGTGTCCTTCAGCCCGCCTGCGTGGATCACCGAGCAGAGTCTGGGGTTGACGGGGCATCTGGTGACAGGCTTCACGGTTAACTTCCCGGAAAGCCCGGCAACCGTGCAAACCGACATCCGCGAAGTCGCACCGAGCGCGCTGCTCTTCCCCAGCCGGGTTTGGGAGCAGCTTGCGGGCTTGATGCGACTGCGCATCCTGGATAGCACCTGGCTGAATAAGGCATTGTTCGCGCTCTTTCTGCCCATTCGTTACAAGATCATTGACCTGGAAGATGCTGAAAAAAGCGTTGCCCCGCACTGGCGTATCGGCGGCTGGTTGGCAGACATCGCGGTCTTCGCTCCGCTGCGCGACAAAATCGGCATGACGCGGATGCGCAACGCCTTCACCAGTGGCGCGGCGCTTTCGCCTGATGTGGTGCGTTTCTTCCGCGCGGTTGGCGTGCAGCTCAAGAACCTCTACGGTTCCACCGAGTGCCAGGCGCACACGCTGCACTACGACGGCAACGTCAAACTGGCGACAGTCGGTCCGCCTGCGCCGGGCGTCGAGATCGCCATCCAGCCCGATGGCGAGATGTGGATACGCAGCCGGGCAGTCTTCGGCGGCTACTATAAGGACGAGAAGAAGACTGCTGAAGCGCTCGATGCCGATGGCTGGTTCCACACGGGGGATGCGGGCTACGTCGATAAAGATGGGCATATCATCTATCTCGACCGCGTGAGCGACATGATCGAACTGGCGAACGGCGAGAAGTTCAGCCCGCAGTACATCGAAGGACGACTCAAGTTCAGCCCGTACATTCAGGATGTGATGACCGTTGGCGGCTTCGACATGCACTATGTCACTGCGATCATCAATATTGATTTCGAGAATGTCGCGCGCTGGGCGGAAAAAAACCGTGTTGCGTTCACGACATTTGTCGATCTGTCGCAGAAGCCGGAAGTCGCCGCGCTCATCCGCAAGGATGTACAGTCGGTCAACGAGACACTGCCGCCCGCCGCACGGGTGCAAAAGTTCGTTATTCTGCACAAGGTGTTCGACGCAGACGAGGCGGAACTGACGCGCACACGCAAGCTGCGCCGCCGCGCACTGGAACAGAAGTACGGCGATATGCTGACCGCCATGTACGAGAACCTGGACGAAGTGAAGGTCAGCGCCGAAGTCAAGTATCGCGATGGGCGCAGCGGCGTCGTCGAGACGGCAGTGAAAGTGAGTACAGTTTAGGTTATTTATGGCAGCTTTAGTCAAACAAAATCGAAAGTTCGTGACCCCGCTGCTGTGGATAGGGGCGCTGGTCATCATCATCGTGCTGCTTTCGCCCGTGCTTGCTGAGCAGCGCCCTGCACGGCTGGTGCAAAGCGGCATCACCGGGCTGCTGGTCGGCGGCGTCTACGCGCTGATCGCGCTCGGCATCGTCATCATCAATAAGGCGTCTGGCGTCTTTAACTTCGCGCACGGCTGGATGATGCTGTTTGGCGGCTTTCTCTTCTACAGCTTCTTCTCCGTCACGACGATTTCGCCGGTCGCGGCGGGGGCGCTGGCATTGGTCACGGTCTTGATGGCGATCACGATGGTCAGTACGCGTGCGCTGCGCGACCCGAAGACGCTTGGCATCGGCGCAGTCGCCACTGTCGTGATCGCTGTGCTGCTGCTCGTTTCGCCGCCGCTGCTGCGTGGCATCATGGGTGCGGTCTGTGGCGGTGTGCTGATTGGGCTGGCGGTTGAACGCTTCGCCATTCGTCCGCTCATCGGGCAGCCGCTGTTTGCGATGGTGCTCATGACGCTGGCAGCCGCCGAACTGCTGCAAGGCGTGACGCAAATGATCTGGGGCAGCGTCGAACTGCCTGTACCTGTCTTCAACGGTATTCGCGATCTGGGGATTCCGGTGCCGATCCGCTTTGAAGGCACTGGGGCGTTTGAAGGCACGATTGTCGTCCGCACGGAGCTTCTCGTTGCTTTCATTCTGGCGCTGTTAGCGTTTGCAGCGTTTGTCGCCTTCTTCCGCTTTACCAGTGTCGGGCTGGCGATGCGCGCGACGGCAGAGAACCAGAAGCTGGCGCAGGCGGTCGGGCTGCGGGTGCGCGTCATCCTCGGCGTGGCGTGGGCGATTGCCGCATTGCTGGCAGCGGTCGCGGGGGTGCTGCAAGGCGGCGCGACCTCGCTCAGTCTGAATATGCCGCTGCTGGCACTGCGCGCATTTCCGGCAGTGCTGCTGGGCGGGCTGGACAGCATCCCCGGCGCGCTTGTGGGCGGGCTCGTGATCGGGCTGGTGCAGGAGTACGCTAATCTGCTCTTTCCCGGCACACAGGCGGGGACGGAGCTTGCGCCGTATGTGGTCTTGATGATTGTCTTGGTAATACGCCCTGATGGGTTATTTGGACAGAAGCGGATTGAGCGGATATGAGCGCAAACATTCGTCCCTCTGGTATTTTCGATACGACCTATGCCGAAGATATTGCCATTAACCGCACGCGCTTTGATAAAGTGCTTGCCAATGGCTTGTTTCTGATTCTTCTCCTCGTGCCGCTGCTGACCGCCGAAGGTCCGCTCGGCATCAGTCTCTTCCCACAGTCGTGGATTGGCGTGATCATGCGCATTGCTATCTTCGCGATAGCAGTGCAGGGGTTGAACATTCTCGTCGGCTACACCGGACAAATCTCGCTCGGTCACGCGGCGTTCATGGCGGTCGGGGCATACAGCAGCGCGATTATGGCACGCGAACTCGGCATGTCGTTCTGGCTGGCGCTGCCGCTGTCGGCACTGTTCACTGGCGGCATCGGCTTAATCTTTGGTTTGCCATCGCTGCGGGTGAAGGGCTTCTATCTGGCCATGGCGACGCTGGCGGCACAGTTCATCATCCCCTGGGTGCTGCGCTACCCGCTGGAGCCGATCACACTCGGTTCGCGTCCGATGGAAGTACCCGCGCCATCGCTGTTCGGCTTGAGCTTTGCCCATGAAAACGCGATGTTCTACATCGTCATTCCGGTTGCCATCTTCATGAGTCTCGCTGCACGCAATATTATCCGCACGCGCGTCGGGCGTGCCTTTATCAGCGTGCGCGATAACGACCTGGCTGCGGAACTGCTCGGCATTAACGTCTTTACGTACAAGTTGCAGGCGTTTTTCCTCAGTTCGCTCTACGCGGGGGTAGCGGGCTGCCTGCTGGCGTTCGAGAGCAACAGTCTGTCGCTCGATAAGTTCCTGCTCGACCGCTCGATTGAGATGCTCGCGATGCTGGTGATCGGCGGCGCAGGTTTCTCATTGGGACCGCTGTTCGGCGTGGCATTCGTGAATTTGCTGACGCAGAACATCATCCCGTCGATCATTCCGTCGGTCAAAGGAATTCTGCCGTCCCTGCTGCCGTTCCTGAACCCGATCAACGTGGACGCCGCGCTCAGTCCGCTGCTCTTCGGGTTGGCGCTCATTATCTTCCTGATTATCGCGCCGCGTGGCTTGGCGCATCGATGGGAGATATTCAAAATCTCGTGGAAGCTCCGCCCGTATTCACATTAACGGGCGCTTCAGTTCGATTGCTTTTCTTGGAAAGGACTGTTCGATCATGCGTAAATGGACACTTGGATTGTTATTGCTGTTAATGGCTGTGCTGTGGGTCGCTCCCGTATCAGCGCAGGAAGAACTCCCCGACTGGATTGAACACAGCGACTGCGAAGTCGATTTGGCGGGCGAAACGGTCACTATCACGCACTTCGGCGACATCAGCGGTTCATTTGCCTTCATCACGCAGCCATTGCTCGCGGGCCTTGCCGACGCCATCGAATATTTTAACGCGCGCGGTGGTGTGTGCGGTGCTGATTTGTCGCAGGAAAACCGTGACACGGGCGGCGACCTGGCACAAACACAGGCAACGTATGACGATTACAGCAGCCGCGAACCCAAGCCATCGTTGATGGTGTTGTATGCGTCGGCGGATGCCGAACTGCTGCGCCAGCAACTGATAGAAGACGAGATTCCCGTCTTGATCTCGGCAGGTTCTGCTGAAGGCTTGTACGGTGAAGACGGACAAACGCCCGGCTGGATTTACGCGACCAATCCGCTCTATGTCGATCAGTTCGGCATGTTCTGCCGCTACATCGGCGCGAACGCTGACCGCTTCCCCGATCCGGTCATCGGCTACATTAGCTGGCCCGGTGCGTTCGGTGAAGCCGCCTTTACTGCCGAGTCAATCGCCTACTGCGCGGCACAGGGTGTGACCGTGCTGGAAGATAACGAAAGCTTCCTGCCCACCTCAACTGACATCACTACGCAGGTGCAGAACCTGACCGACGCGGGTGCGACCATCCTCTACACGAATACACTCGCCAGCGGTCCGGTCGCCGTCGCACGCGCGATTGTTGACCTGGGCTTGGAAGACAGCGTACAACTGGCAGGCGTGAATTGGACGCTCGATACGTCGGTTGGTCTGCTCAGCCGCACGGTGCTGGGTTCGGATGGACTGCCCGCCGTCAATGGCATCATCGGCTCGATGCCGTTCCGCTGGTGGACGGAACGCGATAACCCCGGTATCGCGCTGATCACCGAAGTTGCCGACAGCAAGGAAGTGCCGCCGCAGAACCGCAATATCGCCTACCTGCTCGGCTGGTCGATTGTTGATGCTTACATCGAAATCTACACGCAGACGGTTAATCGTGTCGGCAGCCTAGACGCCGTAACGGGCGCAGAAATCAAGGCGACGCTCGACACGCTCGAATACTCGCCGCTGAGCCTTTACAACATCAACTGGCAGGCAGGCGCGACCCGTGCGGACTCGATGAACCGCATCGCGCAGATGAACTTCGCCAATGCCGACATGAGCGGCATAGCGACCAGCGGTTCGGACGCACTGACGCTGCCGCTGCCGGATGGCACAACAGCGTTCCTGCCGATCGTTGTCCCGCTGACGGACTTCGAGATGGCGCCTGACCTGCGTCCCGGTGGTGCAGACGCACCGTAAACCCGCATGTAAAAAGCTTATTCAAGAGGATAGAGCGGAAGAGAATAGAGAATTCATCCCTCTATCCTCTAAATCTCCAGCCTCTTGAATAAAAACATCTGATGGATTGGATAGTTTATGCTTTCGGTCAACAACATCGAAGTCATTTACAACAGTGTCATTCTGGTGCTGCGCGGTGTCTCGTTCGAGGTCAAGCCGGGGCAGGTGGTGGCACTGCTGGGTGCGAATGGTGCGGGCAAATCGACTACGCTCAAGGCGATCAGCGGCTTGCTCGGCAGCGAACTGGGCGAAGTCACGCGCGGCAGTATTGTCTGGAATGGCGACCGCATCGAGCATCTGAACACTGAAGATGTTGTGCGCAAAGGTATTTTCCAGGTCATCGAGGGGCGTCCGCTGTTCGGGCATCTGACGGTGGAAGAGAACCTGCGACTGGGTGCGCAAATCTTCGAGGGCGGGCGACACCTCAAAACTGACCTGGAGCGGGTCATGGCGTACTTCCCTCGGCTGCGTGACCTGCGGGCGCGCACGGCAGGCTATCTAAGCGGCGGCGAGCAGCAGATGCTTGTCATCGGGCGGGCGTTGATGGGGCATCCCAAGATGATGATGCTCGATGAGCCGTCGCTCGGTCTCGCGCCGATGCTGGTGGCAGAAATCTTCCGCATCGTGCGCGAGATCAACCAGAAAGAGGGGATGTCTGTCTTGCTGGTGGAGCAGAACGCGCGCGCCGCCCTCAGTATCGTCGATTACGGCTACGTGATGGAGAACGGGCGTGTCGTGCTGGATGGTCCGGCTGCGCAGCTTGCCGAGAACGAAGACATCAAGGAATTCTATCTCGGCTTGAACCAGTTGGGCGAGCGCAAGAGCTACCGCGAGGTCAAGCATTACAAGCGGCGCAAGCGCTGGCTAGGCTAGTGAAGGCAGCGTTGGCACAACTTCGGCTGCCTCTGCCTGTGTCATCGGCTTGTTAAACAGCGCGCCGTGTGGCTCTGTCCAGCGCGCGGTGCGAAGCGCTCCCAAATCCCAAACGTGGAAGCCCGTGTCTTCGACCAGCGACTTGACGACGTTCTTTGCTTCGGCATCGTCGCCGCTGATGAACGCTGTGAGGAGCGGATTTTCGTGATGGCGCGTCGTGATATGTTGATACCAGATGTGATTGTATGCCTTTACAGTCCGTGCGCCGGGTAGCTTGGCGGCGATTTCTTCGGCGGCAGTGCCTTTGTCGGCATAAACGGGTCCTTTGTCCGTAAATGGATTGACCGCATCAATGACGATCTTGCCGTTCATGCTGCCGGCTGCCTGTAATGCCTCATCCAGCACGCGGTACGGCGGGGCGAGGAGGATGACATCCGCAAATGCCACCGCCTCAGCCGGCGTTCCCCAACGCGCGCCATCGCCTGCTTCTGCTGCTAACTGGCGCAGTTTGTCTTCTGAGCGCGAAAAGCTGTAAAACACCTCATGCCCTGCCTCTGCCCACAGCTTGCCGAGATTTGCGCCGATATTGCCTGAACCGATGATGCCAATCTTCATAGTGTGCGTCCTTTGCTCTGTTATCTGGACTCTCGGTCGCGAAGCTGCTTCTGCAGGTTGCGGACTTCCCACAATGACTCAAGTGAAGAAGATACAAGTTGCGCCAGCATTGTAAAATGCGCTTCGTCCGCGTCCGTGAACTCACCCTCGTACTTATCAGAGAGTTGGAAAAGCCCCCAATTCTTACCAGCCCGGTCAATGAGTGGCGCTGCCATCCAGCCACGCATGGGTGGGTGTTTGCCCACTTCGGTACCAAAGTTCATCCACTGCGGATGTGCTTCCAGTTCTGCCTGAGTCATGCGGACAAATTGATTGTGGTCGAGAAACCAGGCATGTGTACCGAAACCTTTGGCAGGTTCGGCATAGTCTTTCCATTGGCTGTATTTTTCAGACAGTGAGAAATACTTACGCACTGAAGTCCAGTCTTTTTCGACAACAATGGCAATTGCCGATTGATGCGCACCAATCACCAAGCGCGCCAATTCTGCGGCGCGATGTAAAGTGTCATTGGCGGCTTGTGCAAAGACTTCATCAATTTCATCGGGGTCTGGTAAAACGGGGTTGCGGGTTGCACCCGTGACGGCGTTCGCGTAGACATTCCATTGTGTATGTTTGATGTCGGTCATCATGCGCTCCTTTATTGATAAGAGAGTTTAGAAACATCAGACGGGGCACACAACTAGACGAAGGGATGGCTCAAGGTTCTGCCTGGCGAAATTTGTTATGATTGTCTGTAATCAGCACAGCATAAGGTGCGCCGATGTGACAGAACGTGACCGTTATTTCGTAGGTGGCTTTTCCACAGAACCATCGCTCCCCTGGGAAGATCCTGCCCTCTATCCCGAACCGCTGCCTGACCGCGACTTCGGCTACCTGCAAGGCAAAGCAAAGCTTATCGCCGCCACGCCGGACGAACTCTACCGCCGCTGCGAGCAGGCGGATGTGCAGCTTGTCTGGACACCCGCCACGCCGCACCTGGTGCCACCGTCGGAAGTGCCGGGGCTGGAAGACGCACTGCAAACCCGCGCCCGCCGCCGTTTCTGGCTCTACACCGTCATTATCGCGCTGCTGCTGATTGTGCTGCTGGCGACAGCGCATATCAGCACTATCGACCCCACGCTGACAGACACGACAGCCCCCGACAATTTCATCGTCACGGTGCTGGCATCCGTGCTTGCGCCCGCGCTGGCGTTCGGTATTGCGCTTTGGCAGTACCGCCGCCAGTTCGTGGAGCCGGGCGCAATTGCCGCCACGCGCACGCGCTACTTCTACTGGCTGCGCAGCCGCAGGTTCCCGCTGACCAATCTCGCGATCAATGTCTGCTGCGTGCTGTTCATCCTGATGATTGCCAACTTGCCAGAAGCGGTCGAAGCGGCAGCGTTGGACAAAGCAGCGGTGCGCAATGGCGAAATCTGGCGCTTGCTGACGGGCGCGCTGCTGCATGGCGGCGGTCTGCATCTGCTGAGCAATATGATCATTCTGCGTTGGGTCGGGCGCGAAGTTGAAGTGTCCGCACATCGCGCCTTCGTGCCGTTGGTGCTGTTCGTCTCAATGCTGGCGGGCAGCTTGAGCAGCTATTTTCTGCTGCCAGAGACATCAGTCGGGATTTCCGGCGGTGTGCTGGGCTTGCTCGGCTACCTGTTTATCTTCCGCTGGAAGGCACGTCGGTTGCTCCCGCGCGGCCTGGCGCTGCGTTTCATCTTCTGGATCGTCTGGTTCATGGTGGATGGACTGCTTTCGCAGGGCATTGTTGATAACGCGGCGCACGTCGGCGGGCTGTTGGCAGGCATGGCGATTGGCTGGCTGGCAGTGCCGGCGCAGCCGCAAAGCGTGCCGCTGCGCATTCATCCACTGCTGGAGGCGCTCGGCTATGCACTGCTCGGTGCGTTTGTCATCGCAGCAATTGGCACAGGCTGGCTGTTGGTCACGGCGTAGTGACAGGTTATAGTTGAGCGCAATCAGTGGAGGTCGTCAGTATGGATGTTATCAGTGGGGGTTCTGTGATTACACTCCTCATCTTCATTTTGTTTCTGCTTGCAACCGGGCAGCTTCCTTTGCTGGCGCTGCCGTTGATACTGCTGTTTGGGTTGGGGCTGTTCTTTTTCTTTCCGGTGTTTTGAAAACGATAATCGAAGGGATTGTTTGTGAGCGCACAAGTCGATGCTCGTGTTCGTGAACTGGTCGCTTATGCTTATCAGCACGCGCCTGCCATTCGTCAGTTGCTGGACGGCGCGAGCGTGACGCCCGCGGACATCCAGACTGCCGATGACCTGGCGAAAATCCCTGTGACAAGCAAGGATCGGCTGGTCGAAATTCATCAGGCAAACCCGCCGTTCGGTGGCTTTCTGACCGTGCCGATTGAAGACCTGCCGCGCATCTACATCTCGCCGGGTCCGATTTATGACCCGCAGCCGCCGAGCGACGATCCTGAAGCGCTGCTGATGCCCTTCCGCTATGTCGGCTTTGGCAAAGGCGACCGCGTGCTGAACACGTTTATGTATCACCTGACGCCCGCCGGGCTCCTGCTGGATGAGGCGCTGCGTGGCTGCGGCGCGACCGTTATTCCGACAGGGCCGGGCAATACAGAACTGCAACTGATGATGATGCAGGCGCTGAATGTGACTGGCTACGTCGGGCAGCCAAGCTACCTGATGACGCTGCTCGACAAAGCCCCGCAGATGGGCATCCCGAAGGAAGCGGTGACGATCAAGAAGGCACTGTTTTCCGCAGAGCCTTATACCCCTGCGCAACGTGCGCGCTTTGAGGGCGAGTACGGGATGAAGACGACCTCGGCGTTTGGCACGGCGGACCTGGGGGTGATCGGTTACACGATGGATGGTGTGACGGGTTTTTGCCTGATGCCGCATGTGTATGTGCAGGTGTGCGACCCGGAGACGGGCGTACCTGTCGAGCCAGGACAGGCGGGCGAGGTGGTGGTGACGACGTTCAACAAGTCTTACCCGCTGATCCGTTTTGGCACGGGCGATCTCGGCGCGCTGGCTCCGGAGCCGGACGCGGCGTGTGGGGGCAACCAGCAGCTGCTCGGTTTGTTCGGGCGCAGCGGCGACGCGATCAAGGTGCGCGGCATGTTCCTGCACCCCAACCAGATCATGGCGGCGATGGCGCGGCTGCCGCAGGTCAAACACGCGCAGGCGGTTATCGGGCGCGTCGATAACCGCGACACGCTGACTTTGAATGTCGAGCTGCATCCCGAACACGCTGGCGCAGATGTCGATGAACCTGCGCGCAATCTGGTACAGGCGATGGCACGGCTGCGGGTAGACGAGGTGGTGATTGTCGAGCCGGGCGTGATCGACCCGACGCAGCGCATGGTCAAAGACGCGCGCAAGTGGGAGTGAGGCGGGCGCGCGCTATCATATTTGCACTTTTGACGAACTGAATATTGCTACGAAAGCAGGGACACTCATCATGCCGCGCTATTTCATTGGGATTGACGTTAGCACCACCGCCTCGAAAGCTCTTGTGATCGACGAACAAGGGGCGGTCGTTGCCACCAGCAGCCACGCCCACGATTTATCGACTCCGCGCCCGCTGTGGTCGGAGCAGGACCCGCGCCAGTGGTGTGATGCTTCCGCTGCCGCCCTGCGCGATGTGCTGAAGATCGTCTCCGCCGACGACATCGCCGCCATCGGTTTGACCGGGCAGATGCACGGCTTGACCGCGCTCGACAAGCATGGCGAGCCACTGCGCCCAGCCATCCTCTGGAATGACAACCGCACGGGCGCAGAATGTGAGGCGATCACTGAGGCGGTCGGTGCAGCGCGGTTGTACCAGATCATGGGGTCGATCATGGTGCCGGGCTTCACCGCGCCCAAGATTATGTGGGTGCGCAATCACGAGCCGGAAGTGTTCAGCCAGATCGCCCATGTGCTGCTGCCCAAGGATTATGTGCGCTACAAGCTGAGCGGCGCGTTCGTCTGCGATGTGGCCGATGGTAGCGGCTTCGCGATGATGGACAACGGCAAGCGCACCTGGTCGGACGAACTGGTGTCGGTCATTGGCTTGCCGAAGAGCGCGCTGCCGGAGCTATGCGAATGCCCGGAAGTCAGCGCATATGTGAGCGAAGCGGGCGCGGCGGCAACGGGACTCAAGGTCGGCACGCCGATCGTGGGCGGCGCAGGCGACCAGCCTGCGGGCATGGTCGGCATGGGCGTGGTCGAAGAGGGCATGGCGAGCCTGGCGATGGGGACATCCGGCGTGTCGCACGCCATCAACAAGCGCTACGCCCCCGAACCCGACGGGCGACTGCACACGTTCTGCGGTCCGATGCCGGATACGTGGTTTCATATGGGTGTGATGTTGAGCGCGGCGGGGAGCTTCCGCTGGCTGCACGACGAGTTCCTGACGGGCAAGAGCTACGACGAGATTAACGACATGGCGGCGGGCGTGCCTGCCGGCTCGCTCGGCTTGCTGTTCGCGCCGTACCTGAGCGGCGAACGCAACCCGCACCCCGACCCGTATGCGCGTGGGGCGTATGTCGGCTTTACGCTGCGGCACGGGATGGCGCACATGATCCGCGCGACGATGGAAGGCATCTCATTCGGGATGCGCGACCTGTTCGAGCTGCTGCGTTCGCTCGGTGTCAATCCGGCGGAGGCGGTCATCAGCGGAGGCGCGGTCAACAGTCCGGTATGGCGGCAATTGACGACCGATATCATGGGTATCCCGCTGTATACGATCAACACCAGCGAGGGCAGCGCATTGGGCGCGGCAATTCTGGCGGCGGTCGGGGCGGGCGCGTATGCTGATGTGCCAGCCGCGTGCCGGGCGATGGTGCGGCGCGTCGAGACGATCCAGCCGGACGCAAACGGGGCGGCGACGTATGAGGCATTGTACCCGTCGTTCCGCGAAGTCTACCCGGCGCTGCGCCCAACATTCCACAGTCTGGCACGGTTCGAGGGAGCGTGATGGTGATTGGTAGCATATCTAAAATGCGCGATCAATCCAATTTGAAGAGTGTGTTGTTTAGGTTGTTGACAATAGGGTTGGTTCTTGTCGTCACGCTCACGCCAGTTTCCGCACAATTCTTGGAATGGGATTACGGCAACCCTTGGCTAAATGGATGTGACACGCGCGCACAAGCGATGGTTACGCCGATTGCCTCTATCAATTACGCTGAATCGTGTGAGGTGTTTGCGACTTGTGTTGCTGAGGGCAATACGCCAACCTACTGTCAATTCCGCGTGTTTGATCGGTTGCTCTTTGCCTGTGATGAAACCGCTGATTGTGAAACCAAAGCACTATCCTACGCGGCTATCATTCTCGCTTTGGATAGCCATGAAGACGAGGTACTTTATGGTTTCCTGCCGGAACAAAAGATCGAAGCACTGCTCCTGGCAATTGCGAAGGGGGAGCATTGACACAAATACAAGCGGTAGGCGATTTTATTCGGTTGCCTGATATGCCACCTGGTCTCTCAATTCCATTGTCGCCGGAACCGGGCATAGAAGCGGTCGCATGGGCTTTATCAAGTGCAGAGGTCATCGGTGGTCCTGAATGCGTCGAGACTATCGCTTGGTGGCAGGTTGAGGATGCAAATGGTGTTCAAGGTTGGACACCAGAGGTTTCAGACGAGTCCGGGTCCTATTTTTTTGGGACTGGCTTTTCTCCGCACCGGTCATGGCTGCAATCGCTATCGTGATGAGACGCAGCGTGCAGCCAAATTCGTTTCGGCGTATGATACGTCTATAGCATAAATTCTTATCGACGAAAGCAGGTCGATATGGCGACCAACACAACCCCATCCACAGCGGATATCGCAGCCAACCTGCGCAACGATGCCATCACGCCAGATAGCTACAGCCGCAAGGAACATGAGCTGTACCACACGCATCTGTTTGAGCAGTACAAGCTGTACATTGAGTCAACCGACAAGATCAGCGAACGGCGAAACCTCGCTAACTCGTTCTTTCTCACGCTCAACACGCTCCTGCTTGGCGCAATCGGCTTGTTAGCCGAACGATTCCTGGAAATGCCGACCGTTTTTTTGCTGGTGCTGCCGATGCTGACTGCGGGTCTGATTCTTTGTTATGCCTGGTGGCGCATTATTCGTTCGTACCGCCAACTCAACACGGGCAAGTTCAAAGTCATCGAACAGATGGAAAACCTGCTGCCGCTGCGTACTTACGTCAAGGCGGAGTGGAATGCGCTTGGGCAAGGCGAAAATCCCCGTGTCTACCTACCCCTGACACAACTGGAAACGTGGGTGCCCTCGGCATTTGCAATTCTGTATATAATGGTAATTGTCGGTGGTTTTGTTTTGGTCTTCTTGATTCCGGGCGGCACGATCCAGTGAGCAAGTAACGGAAGTGGCTTATGAACCTGCGTGAAAAATTGAGCGCCATTCAGCATGACATCTGGGCGCACTGGATGCGCTACCTGTTCAGCGTCAGCGTGCGCAACCCCGACGGCAGCTACACGATTCCGTCGGACAAAGTGGAACGCTGGCAGCGCCAGGCGGAACTGCCGTATGGCGCACTTTCCGAGCGCGAGAAAGACAGCGACCGCGAACAGGCAGACCGCGTTCTCGCCGAGCTGCAGCAAGCGACGCGCCGTTAGCATCGCGTTCTGATTTCACAACCGCTGCCCGCAGCCATCTTGTGGTGTATGTCTTACCCCAGCCGGATGCGCGGGTTGAGCAGCGCGTACAACACATCAGCGATCAGGTTCGAAATGGCGAAGAAGAACACGACGACCATGACCACCGCTTGCAACAGCGGCACGTCCTTGCGCTCGACCGCTGCCACCATCAACCGACCCAATCCGGGATAGCTGAAGACGTTTTCGATCACGATCAAGCCGCCGATCAGCCAACCGAAGCTCAGCGCGATCACGGTGATGGTCGGCAGCAGCGCGTTGCGCAGCACATGCTTGACGATGACGGTGCGCTGCGGCAACCCTTTAAGGACGGCGGTACGGACATATGGCTTCTTGAGTTCGTCGATTACGCCCGCGCGCGTCAGACGCACGATATACGCCAGCAGCACAAAAGTGGCAGTCAGGGCTGGCAGTGTGAGCTGGCGGAACCAGTCGCCGATGTTCGGTCCCGGCGGCATGGAACTGGCAGGGAATGTACCTGTGCCTAGCGCGACGACGTTGATCAGCACCAAACCTGTGACGAACTCCGGCAGCCCGACGACCGCCAGCGAGAAGACCGAGATGCTCGCATCGACAGGCGTGTTTTCGCGCAGCCCGGCGATAACGCCCAGCGCAATCGAGAGCGGCACGGCAAACACGAGCGTCATCAGCGCCAGCTTGAGCGAGTCGCCCAGCCGCGCCAGCACCAACGGGCGAATGGGTGCGCTGCCGTTGGCAAACGATGTCCCCCAATCCCCCATGATGAAGCCCGTCAGCCAGTTGGTATATTGCTGGATGACAGGTTCATTCAAGCCTAGCTCTTCACGCAGCGCTGCGATTGCCTCCGGCTGTGCTTCGCGTCCCAGAATCAGGCGCGCGACATCGCCGGGCAGCAGCTGTGTGAGTGCAAAGATCAGCACGGATGTGATGAGCAGCGTGATGACGAGCAGTGCCAGACGGCGCAGAACATAGCGAATCATGCGGTGGTCCTTCGTTTATGCCGCCATGATGATACCACCCTTTTTGAATCTATTGCCCCTTACCGGGTCGCCTGGTCAATGCTCGCAGGTGTCTCTATCTGTACAGGGATCTCCACACGTTTCGACAAGCGTAACTGTGTTTCGACGGGCGATACCGGCTGCGTCAACAGCGGGATGGGCAGCGACGCCAGACCTGCGATCACATGCGGCAGCCAGGCGTTGCGGCGGCGGCGGTGGAAGCCAAGCAGATAGGGTGACGCCGCCAGCAGCGCCGCCTTGACGACATCCAGAATCAGGTGGACGCGCATCGGCACAATTTTGAAGATGCCGAACTCATAACGCGTGAGCAGCGAAACGAGCAGCGCACTGCCCCCAAAGGCGCGGGCGACGGCGCTAGGGATTTTATGATGCTTGAAGCCCAGCAAATTCGGCGCAAGCAGCAGCCCGAAGCCGTAGATTAAATCAATGATGCCATGCATACGGGTTGAGATGGGTCTGTTCATAGCCTTGCCCTCCAGAAGCGGTTGTCTGCGTCTAGCCTAGAGGGGCAGCCGCCGATTTGTATCGCACAGTCAGGGGATTGCGGGTGGGTGAGGTGGGTATCAACCGAGTTCCGCCAGCAACTCCTCCAACCGCGCCGCCCGCACGTCATAGGTGTGCTGCGCGTAGACGTGCACTTGCCCGGCGGCGGCGATGCGAGCACGCTCGTCCTCATGCTGAAGGTAGTAAGCGACTTTAGCACGTAGGTCGTCTTCATTGTTGTAGGTGACGATGTTTTCGCCAGGTGTGAACCATTCGCGCACGCCTGGCAGATCGTCCGTGATTTGGAAGATGCCCGCGCCGCCGACCTCGAACAGCCGGATGTTGCCGCCGTAAAAGACGAAATCACCGTGCGTGTTAAAGCAGATTTTCGACGCCGACAGGATGCGCTGCGCCTGTTCGCCCAGCGCGCCGCCGCGCACGAAACGGCGCAGGCTGGCAGGGACTTCATGCACGCTCCAGATGCCCAGGTCGAAATCGCGCAGTGCTTCCAAAGCCCGCACGCGGCGGCTGTAGAGATGATCCGGCACCAGCGTGCCGACGAAGGCGATGTCACAGCCGTACTGCTGGCGCTCGTCGTCAGTCAGCGGGTAGGGGCGATGGAAGTCCGGGTCGCAGGCGACAATCGGCAGGCTGACCATGCGCGGCGCGCCGAGTTCCTGCCACTGGATGCCGTGATAATAATCACTCGCCAACACCAGATCGTAGAGGCGGGCGGCGGCGCGGTCGATGGGCGCGCTGAAGACGATGGGCGAAGTGCCGCAGAAGTAGAGCAGCTTTGCGCCTGTCTCCTGCTTGATCTTCGCCAGCGTTTCGGGGTAGACGACGGTATTGTCGCCGACCATCCACAGCACGTCCGGTCTGAAGGCGCGCGCCTGCTCGATCAGCCGCGCATTGCGCAATCGCAGGTCAGGACTCAGACGCGGCGGTATACGGTTGAGCGCGGCGCGCATCAGCTTGCCGGGCGTGATGCTTTGCGTGTGGCGGGCGGTCTGGCGTTCGCCACCGATGATGGGTTGGTTGCGATAGAATGCTGCCAGCGTATGCCCGCGTTTGCGCAGCGCTTTCTCCCAAAAGTGCTGCGACATGCTCGATGGAAAGAGCGGCGCGGCATCGCCCAACATTTCGCGCGCCGCGCGTAATTCTTCAGGATGGTGGATGGGGGCGACGAAGAGGATTTTCAAGGCAGGATACTCTCACGCAGGTTGCCGCTGTTGTATTTGACCAGCTTTGCCCAATCGATATAGCCACCCGCATCGCAAAATTCCGGCACAAACTGCTGCGCCAGACGCTTGATTGTTGCCTGCTTCTCAGTTTCGTAACGCACATTACGTTCGAGTGCTTCGTAACCAAGCGGCTCAACGATGTCGAGGTACAGGCGCGAGCTGCCAGAAACAAACGTCCAAAAGCTCTGCCCGTGCTTCTTGAGATAAACGCCTGTATCTGAGTCCCGCGATTTGCCGAAACACATCCCCAACACCGCCTGCAAAGCTCCCGTGTGGCTCGACTGCCGCAGGACTCTGAGCGCGTTCTTGAAGTTCGTCTCTAATGCCTGATATTGGCTGCTGTTTCCCCAACTGGGACTGGATTTGATCGTAACGAGATAGCGCACACCATCGCGCGTGAAGTCGAGATCGATACCTGTTGACGACGATTTCTGTCCACCATAGGCAAGCTGGCAGACATAGATGGCGACGCTCTCTAGAAAGCCGCCAAACAACGTCTCTTCCGATGACGAAACGAACGCATCCACTAATGCAGTCAGGAGTTGCTGACCAGTTTCGATATTCTTCGCTCGAAAGAGATATGGGTTCTTGCGCTTGATCACTTCTCGCAGTTGAAGCTCTTGTATTTTTGCGATGCGGTTCTCGTGAAAGCTGTCGATGTTCTGATTAATGAATGCCGCGACCAGCGCCAGATCGATGTCTGCCATGATATCCTCTTAACGACCGTTCTGCTTGTCCAGCACCGCCTGCGCCAACTGTACGTACTCTTCCTGTATCTCGATGCCGACAAAATGCCGATCCAGCGACCGTGCCGCCAGCGCAGTCGTCCCCACGCCCATGAACGGATCCAGCACAATATCGCCCTCTTGCGTAAAGAGCTTGATAAACCATTTCGGCAGTTCAACGGGAAAGGTTGCGCTGTGGTTACGATTGTTCGATTCAGTCGCCAGATGCAGCACATTCGTTGGGTAGACGAGTTCGCGCCCGACCCAGTTGGCGATGCGCTTGCCGAAACCGCTGCCGACCTTCGACTCATCGCGCTGCATATCCGTCTCACTCAGGTTGCGCAGCCGCGTCTTCGCCCAGTCGCCCATGGGCACTCGCACACTATCCTGATACATATGAAACTGGCGCTGCTTGTTGAATTGCAGACAGCGTTCCCACGCATCGCGGAAGCGATTAGGCCACTTGCCGGGATAGCTGTTCTTCTTGTGCCAGATGAATTCTTCCGTCCACAACCAGCCCTGCTGCCGCATTGCCAGAATCAGTTCGATCACATAGGTGTGCCGTTCGGCATTCACGACCTTCTCTTTGATGTTGAGGACAAACGTACCAGTCGGCTTGAGGACGCGCAAGAGCTGGCTGGAAATCGGCAGGAACCACTCGACATACTCGTCGGGTGGCGTTCCGCCATATGTCTTTTTGCGATTGTCTGCATAGGGCGGCGATGTCACGATCAAGTCAATCGAGTTATCTGGTAGCGTCGGCAGCACGTGCAGACAATCGCCCATCAGCAGGCAGTCGTACCAGTCGGGCAAGTCCGGCTGTGTGCGGTTGAGTGGCAGCGGCAGTTGTTTTTGAGTCATGGATTACAGACCAGAAATGAAAGCGGTATCCTTGCTAGTCATTTTAGCACAAACTTTCACGCTTCCACCGTCGCAGCCTGTGCCTGCTCCCACGCCAGCAGTTCATCGACTGTGAAGCGCTGCTTGAACGTGAACGCATACGGCGTCGGTCCGTGCTGGCGCAAATGCTGGATGCGCGCGTCCGCCTCCTCCAGCGTCGGTTGGTGTCCCGCCGGAACCCACCACAACACTACCATTGCCTCTGCCGCCTTTTGGAACCATTCGGCGCGGCGGCGGAAGAACTGCGCATGGTCGCTGTAGTAGGCGTACTGAAACAGGGCATCAATGCTCTCCCACACGGTCATGTTGATCAGCACGTCGTCGCCAAACGGACGCAGCAGCGTGGCGTCGCCGCCATCGCCTTTGAGTATCCAGACGAAGCCGGGCGTGTCGATGCCGATCTGGTTGACGCGCGGGACGTTATCAACGAAATCCTTCATCGACGGGTCGTCGAGCGAGGTCAACATGCGGGCGAGATTCAGTTGAGCAATATGAAAGGTAGTGGACATCAGTTCCCCCTGCGCACGCGAATAATGGTGTCAGCATAGCGCGCAGGGAGACAGGTAGCAAGTACCGGCGCCTATTCTTACGGGTTCATCGATACCGCCACCGCTGCTACTTCCAGCAGTGCCTCGCGCATGACCGCCATGCCTTCGTCGATCTGCTCGTCCGTGATGTTCAGCGGCGGCAGGAAGCGGACGCAGCTGCTGTACAAGCCCGCACGAATGGCGATCAAACCGCGCCGGAACGCTGCCTGTGTCACCAGCATCGTCTCGTTGGTGGCGGGCGTCTTCGTCTCGCGGTCAGTCACCAGTTCCATCAGCAGCATCGGTCCCAAGCCGCGCACATCGCCGATGAGCGTGAACTCCTCTTGCAGCGCCAGCAGGTGCGAGCGGAAGCGTTCGCCCACCTGCCGCGCCCGCGCCAGAAACGCCGGCTGCCGGATCATCCCAATCGCTTCAATTGCCGCCACGCACGCCAGCGGGTTTCCGCTGTACGTGCCGCCCAGCCCGCCTGGATGCGGCGCGTCCATGATGTCGGCGCGCCCGGTCACAGCCGCCAGCGGCATCCCCGCCGCCAGCGACTTGGCGGTAATGATCAGGTCGGGCGCGATGCCGTAATGCTCACAGGCGAACAGCCGCCCGGTGCGCCCGAAACCGCACTGGATTTCGTCCGCCACCATGACGATGCCATGTTCCGTACACAGTTCGCGGATGCGCTGCAAGAAGCGCGGCGGCGTCGGCAGGAAGCCGCCTTCGCCCTGCACCGGTTCGATGACAATCGCCGCCACCGCCGACGGATCGACATAAGCGACGAAGGCATTTTCGAGCCGCGCAATCGCGTCATCCACGAATGCCTCTTCGCTCAAGCCCGCCGGACGCCGATAGACGTTCGGGAAGGGCAGGCGGTAGATTTCTGGCGCGTAGGGACCGAAGCCCTTCTTGAACAGGTTGTACTTGCTCGTCATCGCCAGCGTCAGGTTAGTGCGCCCGTGATAGGCATTCTCGAAGACGATGATTGCCGGGCGCTGCGTGTAGCTGCGCGAGATTTTGACGGCAGTTTCGACCGCCTCACTGCCGCTGTTGACCAGCACGGTCTTCTTGGCATAGTCGCCGGGCGTGACTTCATTCAACAGCTCTGCCACGCGCACATACGGCTCATACGTGCCGACGATGGCACACAGGTGGAGCATGTCAGCGGCTTGCTGCTGCACAGCGGCGACGATGTTGGGCGGGCAGTGACCGACCGCCAGCGCGCCAATGCCGCCCGCGAAGTCGAGGAAAATATTGCCGTCCACGTCGGTCAGCGCCGCGCCGTTCGCCTGCGCGATGGCAATCGGCGTCAGCTTGGCAGCGCCGCGCGCGGTGGCGGCTTCACGGCGGGCGACGAGCGCACGGCTGTTGGGACCGGGGATGTCGGTATGAAGCTGTATAGTTGTCATTTTCAATACTCACGTTAACAACGGAAAGAGTAGTGACTATAGCGCGTCTCAACGTTGGATTGCTACCCCGTTTCGATGTACAATTGTGCTAGTATGTCACTTTGTAAACAGGCAGAACTGTACGGGCGACCCGCCGGGTCGCCCCTGCGTAAGGCATGGTGGACGAGAACATGGCAGCACTCGAACAGCAGTTGGGCGCGTTTGTGGGTTACTGGCGGCAGCATGTGCGCGGCGATGAAAAAGGCGAGGCGCAGATTTTCCTCGACCGCCTGATGCAGGCATTCGGCTATCCCGATGGCATCAA
The DNA here is from genome assembly GCA_033763755.1 of Chloroflexota bacterium. Classification (GTDB taxonomy): domain Bacteria; phylum Chloroflexota; class Anaerolineae; order Aggregatilineales; family Phototrophicaceae; genus Flexifilum. The sequence goes on along the minus strand of JANRJX010000148.1, from coordinate 8,189 downwards.
GGGCGCGGACGGCGAAAGTGAAAAGCGCGTCAAATTTACGCTGCACGAAAAGCACCCGACGCGCTTTGCCGACCTCGCACTCAAAGGGCGGGCGCTGATCGAGATGAAGAAGCGCGGCGAAGACCTGAGCAAGCATTACGCCCAGGTGTTGGCATACTGGCTGGAACTGCCGGGCGAATACCCGTACATGCTGCTGTGCAACTTTGACGAGATCTGGGTCTACGATATGCAGCGCCAGCGCAACGCGCCGTCCGCCAAGGTGCGCATCGAACAACTGCCGCAGCAATACGGCGCGCTGGCGTTCCTGCTGCCAGAACCGCAAGCGCCAATCTTCAGCCGGGAGTTTGATCTGGTCGAACTGACAGACCAGGCGGCGCGCAGCTTGTCCGGCGTCTACATTTCGCTGACGGACAAACGGCATGACCGCCTGGAGACGGACGTAGCCCAGCACTTCATCCTGCAATGTATGATCGCGCTGTTTGCGGAAGACATCGGTTTGCTGCCGCGCTACACCTTTACGCGCGTCATCGAAGACTGCATCAGCGGCAAAGATAACAGCCACGACCTGCTGACGCTGCTGTTCACGTTCATGGACAAGCCGGGCAAAAAACGCAGCGGGCGCTTTTTTGAGGTCGATTATTTCAACGGCGGCATCTTCCGCCAGGTCACGCCTGTCATCCTGTCGTCCACCGAACTGCGCGGGCTGCGCGACGCCGCCGACCACAACTGGGCGAAGATCCACCCGGCGATCTTCGGGCGTATCTTCGAGTTCAGCATGGACAAGAACGCGCGTCACCAAACGGGCGCTCATTACAGCAGCGAGCAGGACATCCGCCGCATCATCGAACCCGTGATCGAGCGTCCCTGGCGGGCGAAGATTGCGGCAGCGGGGACGGCGGCGGAACTGCGGGCGCTGCACGCGGAACTGTGCGCGTACCAGGTACTCGACCCGGCGTGTGGCAGCGGCAACTTTTTGTATCTGGCGTATCGCGGCATGAAGGAACTGGAGAACGCGCTGCTGACGCGGCTGCGCGCGCTGGAAGGCGACGCCTATGCCCAGCCCGCACAATCGGTGAGCGCGACGCAGATGCACGGCTTCGACATCAACTCGTTTGCGGTCGAACTGGCGAAGGTGACGCTGATGATCGGCAAGAAGCTGGCGGTGGATGACCTGCATTCGCCGGAAGCCGCGCTGCCGCTGGATAACCTGGACAGCAACATCCGCACTGCCGACGCGCTGCTGACGGACTGGCCCGCGTTTGACGCCTGCATCGGCAACCCGCCGTACATGGGCGCGAAACGGCTGAAGCAGGAGTATCCGGCAGAATACATCAACCGCGTGCGCGCCGCCTTCCCGGACGTGCCGGGCAATGCCGATTACTGCGTCTACTGGTTCCGCAAGGCGCACGACCTGATGCAGCCGGGTACAAGGGCGGGGCTGGTCGGGACGAACACCATTCGCCAGAACTATTCGCGCGTCGGCGGGCTGGATCATATCGTCGCCAACGATGGACATATTTTCGAGGCAGTGTCATCGCTGCCCTGGAGCGGCGAGGCGGCGGTGCATGTGTCGATTGCCTGCTGGAGCAAGGGCGCGCCGCCGCAGACGCCGATCCTGTGGTTAAAGGACGGGACGGAAGCGCTGCCCGTCAGCACGATCAACAGCAGCCTGTCAGTGAATGTGGATGTGAGCGAGGCGGCAGTGCTGACGGTGAACCGCGAGCCGAAGCGGGCGTTTCAGGGTCTGACACCGGGACATGATGCTTTTGTTTTGGAAGTAGGTGAGGCACGGTCACTCAACAAAGCAAGCCCTGTGAGCAAAGCCGTAATCCATCCTTACATGACTGGGCAAGACTTGATGAGTCAGCCTATGGCGCAACCCAGACGTTATTTGATTGATCTGAATGAATTCGACATTGTGGATGCACAGGCTTATGGTGAGGCATTCAAACGAATAGAACGTGTAGTGCTGCCCGTCCGCCAAGAAAAGGCACGCGCTGAGGCGGAGAGCAATCGTATAGCATTAGTAGCTAATCCACGCGCATCAATCAACACAAGTCACCAAACATTCCTTGAAAACTGGTGGAAACATAGTTTTACTCGTGTGACATTCACAGCGGCAATAAAGTCTATGTCTCGCTATGTGATTTGCTCCAGAGTTAGCAAGCGAGCGATATTTGATTTTGTTGATCCCAGAATTCGTATCAGCGACAAAGTACAGGCATTTCTGTTCGAGGACGATTACTCATACGGAGTACTGCAATCGCAATTGCACTGGATATGGTGGTTAGAGCGAGGTGCTACGCTTAAAAGCGATCCGGCTTACACCACAAATAGTATCTTCGACACCTTCCCATTCCCACAGCAGCCATCACCTGCGCGTGTTAAAGCGGTCGCGGATGCCGGACGTGCGCTCCATGAATGGCGGCGGGCGCAAATGGCGCGCGATCCCAAGCTGACGCTGCGCGCCCTCTACAAAACGACCGAACTGCCGGGCAAGAACCCGCTCAAGGATTTGCACGCCGCGCTCGACACCGCTGTCCTCGCCGCCTATGGCTTTGACGCAGCGGGCGATGTGCTGGCGCAGCTGCTGGCGCTTAACCAGACGGTCTACGCACGCATCCAGTCCGGCGAGCCCGTCACCGCGCCCGGCATCCCCGCCGATTATCCCGCGCCCGCCGAACTGGTGAGCGAGGGCTGCATCATGCCGCCCGCGTGGGAATAGGCTGTCGCGCGTCAAAGCACCCGGCTAGAGAGTCGTATCCGGCGCACCATCGAACAGGTCGCCGACGCGGAATACGATGTCTGGCAGGCAGGCAAAGGCGAACGTGTCATCGCCGCTGAGGGTTTGCGCTTCACCATAGCGCCCATCATCACTCAAGCGATAGACTTTCAACTGGCGCACCAGCGCATCGGCAATTCCGTATTCGGGGACACCTGCCTGCTCATACGCCAGAAACTTGGTCTCCAGGTCATGCGCGCGGTTGCCCGGCGACACAACCTCCACAATCAGATCAGGGACGCCGTTGACGTGGCGGTCGTGCATAATGCCGACACGATCTGCACGGACAAAGAAGAAGTCCGGCTGCACCGGCTGTGCCCCCGGCATGAACACACCGACTTCAATCGTGCCACAAAAGCCCAGCCCTTTGCGCTCCGCCGGAACACCGACACGCGCATCAAGGTTGCGAATAACCCAGTTATGAAACAGGCTTGGTGATGTGCTCACGTACAAATACCCCTCAATGATTTCGTAGCGGTTGCCATCGCCGTGAGGCAGCATTTCCCAATCCGCGCGCGTCCACTGTCCCTGCCTGGGACCGCGCACGCGCAGTTTATCATCCGTCAGCATCGCAAATGTCACCATGGCACATCGTTCTCACAACATCTTGCCAACACCTATTATAGCGCGAAACCGCTTCACCCCACGATCTCCCCAACCGCCCGCACCGCCGCGCTCACACCGTCTTCCCGGCGCAGCGCTGCACCCAACTCGGCGGCACGCGCCTGCATCGCTGTGTCGGTCGTCATGGCGCGCAGGGCGGCTGCCAGGCGGTCCGCAGTCAAATCGACGCGGCGGATAAAGGGCGCGCCAACACCGAGTTCATACACCCGCCGTCCCCAGTACGGCTGATCGCCCATGTGCGCCACCACCAGCGACGGCACACCTGCCTGCAGCGCCGCGCCAGTCGTCCCCGCGCCGCCGTGATGCACCACCGCCGCCATGCGTGGCAGCAGCCACTCATGTGGTACATGATCGACCACATGGATCGTCTCCGGCAGGTCCCTCGCTTTCAACCCTGCCCACCCGCTGTGCAGGATGCCGCGCCTGCCCGCCTGCGTCAGGGCGTCGATCATGATGCGCATTGTGCCTGCCGGGTCGGTGCTGGTCATGCTGCCGAAACCGATATAGACAGGCGCCTCTCCCGCTGCCAGGAACGCAGCGAGATCGGCAGGGGGGGTATAGTCGGGGGCGGGCAGCGTCCAGTAACCAGTCACGCGGTGCTGTGCACCCCAATCGGGCGGCGGCGGCACGACCCGCGGACTGAAACCCGCGATACTCGGCGTCTGGTTCATGGCGCGCAGGTAGTCGCTGCGTCCGGCGGGGGGCAACTTGAGCGCAGCGCGTAACTGGTTCGTGACATCCCCGAAAATCGACCAGAGCATCGACTCGACCACATAACCGAAGCCGTAGTTGACCAGACTGTTGGCGCGTGGGAGCGGAGCCTGCATTCCGGCGCTGCCGCTGCGGGTTGGCACGACGGGTGACAGCCAGCCGACAAGGTGGCGCTTGCCTGTCGCCTGAGCGATGGCGTCGAACGGGGCGAGCGTCAACATGCCGCTGATGAAGACATCGGCACAGTCCGCCATACGCAGCAGGTCGGGGACGATGTGCGGCGCGCTCGCCTGCACCATTTTGCGCATGTTGGCGAGTTCCTGCATCGGGTTGCCGCTGCTGTTGGAGAGCCATTCTTTGCCGACATCGGTGTTCATTGCCGCCTCGATGTCTTCCGTGAACGGTTCAAAGCTCAGTCCGTTGTGGGTGATCCAGTCGCCAAAGTTGCGCCCGGCAGCGACAATGACGGTGTAGCCCGCCGCTTGCAAGCCTTTGCCGAGCGCCACCAGCGGCTGGACATCGCCGCGCGACCCGTAAGCTGCCAGCAGGATTCGCATGCTCATAGTGGCACTAATCCACGAACCGATACTTGACCAATGTCCACAGCGCAATCGGCGCGTCTGTCCACTTGATCTTCTTGCCTTCGTTCCACTCGCGCCCATTGTACGAAATCGGCACTTCGTAGATACGAATGCCCTGTTTGAGAATTTTCGCCGTGATCTCCGGCTCAAACTCGAAGCGTTTGGCGTGGATGACCATATCGCGCACGACTTCGGCGCGCATGACCTTGTAGCACGTCTCCATGTCGCTGAGGATGGCGTTATAGAGGATGTTCGTCGCCAGCGTCAGCCCTTTGTTGGCGACCATGTTCCAGAAGTTCATCGCCTTGCGCGGACCGCCGAGGAAGCGCGAGCCGTAGACGACGGACGAAATGCCTTCGACAATCGGCTGGATCAGATGCGGGTAGTCGCGCGGGTCGTATTCCATGTCAGCATCCTGAATCAGCAGGATGTCGCCGCTGGCAGCCGCGAAGCCTGTCACCAGCGCCGCGCCTTTGCCCTCGTTATAGTCGTGGAAGAGGATGCGCACGCTGTCTGGTTGCTCACTCTGCATCCGCTTCAGTACATCGCGCGTGCCGTCTGATGAGCCGTCGTCGACAATCACAATCTCATCCGCCAGCCCGACCGCCTGGACGCGCCCCAGCACCTTCTCAATCGTGTGTGCCTCGTTGTAGCACGGGATGACCACACTGAGCGTTAAACCATTCTTGTTAACTGTCTGCGCAAGACTTTGAAAATACACGTCTGTCACCGAAACTGCTATCCTGACTGCGTGAGCGCCCAGTGCGGCGCGAAAGACATCATCCTCTCATTATACGGGCAAGACTCAGCGAAAACTATGGAGTTTCACAGCTTCGATTGATTACACTTACTCACCAGAATATCCATATACAAGGTTTTTCCCATGCCCAAAGGCATTACCCAACCTGACTGGCTGATGAGCGCGGCACACGATGCGCCGGAAGCCCCGGCGCTGCTGGCGAACGGCAAGACGTTAAGCTATGCTGAGTTCGACGCGGCTGTCACGGACCAAGCGACACGGCTGGCGGCGGATAGCGTGCGCGCGGGGATGCGCATCGGTGTGCTGCTGCCGAACACCATCGACAGCGTGGTGCTGCTGTGGGCGTTGTGGCGTGTCGGCGCAACGGTCGTGCTGCTCAATCGGCGGCTGACAGACGATGAGCGCGCGTATCAGGTGGCGGCGGCAGGCTGTGAGAGAGTCATTGAACCGCAAAGACGCGAAGGACGCAACGAGGCAGGATACGGCCTTCCCGCACAACCTGAATTCACGCGTTTGCAGGTTGCGGCGATATTGTTTACCAGCGGGACGAGCGGGCGACCCAAAGGCGTGCAGCTCACGTTCAACAATCTGTACTACGCGGCGATGGCGTCCACGCTGCGGCTGGGCAATGAGCTGAATGACCGCTGGCTGCTCACGCTGCCGCTGTACCACGTCGGCGGCTTATCGATCCTGGTGCGGGCGGTGCTGTGCCGCGCGAGCGTGGTGCTGCACGACGGCTTTGACGTGAACGCGGTGTATCATGCCCTTACACATGACCACATCACGCTCGTATCGCTCGTGCCGACGATGCTCTATCGGTTGATGCGGTATCAGGTATCAGAGAATAGTGCAGCGCAGGACTCATCACGCATCAGGCATTACTCATCACTAAGGCTCATCCTGCTCGGCGGTGCGGCGGCATCTGCGGAACTGTTGGCGGAAGCGGCAGCGCGCGGCATTCCAATCGCGCCGACGTATGGGCTAACGGAAGCGGGTTCGCAGGTGGCGACGCTGATGCCGGACGAGGCGCGAAATAAGCCGGGCAGCGTTGGCAAGCCGCTGCCGTTTATGCGCCTGCGGGTGGTGGACGCCGACGGCAACGAGTTGCCACCGGACGAGCCGGGCGAGATCGTCGTCTACGGTCCGAACGTGATGTGGGGCTACCTGGGCGAGACGCACGACATCCCGCTGACGCAGTGGGGGACGCCTGCTCGGTTGCCGTATCAGGATGGTTTCCGCACGGGCGACATTGGCTATCTGGATGAGGATGGCGATCTGTTCGTCTTGCAGCGCCGCAGCGACCTGATCGTGACGGGCGGCGAGAACGTGTATCCAGCGGAGGTCGAGCGCGTGCTGCGCGAGCATCCCGACGTGACGGATGTGTGTGTGGTCGGCATCGCGGACGCGGAGTGGGGGCAGCGGGTGGGAGCGGCACTCATCACTCATCACTCATCACTCATTACCATCGAGCGCTTTGCACGAGAGCACCTCGCGGGCTATAAAGTGCCGCGCGTGTGGCGGATCGTCGATGCGCTGCCGCTGACCGCCTCCGGCAAAGTGGACCGAGCGGCAGTGGCGCGGCTGCTGGCGGAGCAGAACCAAAATCCGTGAAAAAAGTAATAATCATATGCAAGTAAATGGAGCAGGTAGCAAATCTTATCCTCGACGCACTCATCAAGACCGTCGTTACAAAGGCAGAGTTAAATCGCCTGGACGCCGAAGAACGACATGTTGAGGTTGAAGACGGGGTTATCATCGATAGCGACTGGGGCACGACCTGGATTCATCTGCTCATTATCCGCACGCTGTTTCGCATTCTGGACGCGCATGTCGTCGCTCACAAATTAGGCGAAGTCTTCATGGATGGAGGGCGCTATCGGTTGCGAGGCGATGAGACAGATGTCCATCGCGCCTATATTCCCGATCTCTCATTCGTGCGCGCGGCGCGGTTGCCGCAGAATTTCGACTGGCGCAGCAGCGACTTGCCGTTGACGCCTGATCTGGCAGTGGAAGTCATTTCGCCTGCACAAAGCAACAAGAAGCTGTTGCAACGCATCGCTTACTATCTGGAGTCAGACGCAGAGGAAGCATGGGCGGTGTATCCTAATCGCGAGGAACTACATCAGTATCGCGACAACGACGATGGTGTACGTGTCTATAGAGGCGACGATTTGATCGACACCCGCCGCCTGTTTCCGGGATTGGAGCTCAAAGTCAGTATGTTGTTTGTGACGCCTTCGTAGAGGCGACGGAAGCTAAAACCCCGTCGTCTCCGGGCGGCGGTAATGGACGAGCCGTTGCAGTGCCTTGAGTTCGACCGGGAAGGCGTACATCTGCGACTTGTAGCGCCAGCCGCTCAGCAAATTCAGCACATGGCGCACGTTGCCCTTCAGCCGCATGTCCGTCACCGTCGGATAGTAGGCGTTGACGACCACCTCGAAATCGCGCACGCGGCGGCGCACCTTGTCTTTGAACCAGGGCGTGCCGGGGTCGCGGCGCAGCGAACGTTTCGACCACTCCTCGCCCGCCCATTCGTCGAGCGTATCCGGGAACTTGAAGCCGAGCCGCGTCGCCTCTTCCAGCAGGATGATGCCTTCCTGTGGCACTGGCGTGTAGATGTACAGGATCAGTTCGGTGGCGGGGTTGATGGTCTTGATCTTGCGGATGAAATTGATCGTGTTCTCGATGTCTGCCATCGGTTCGGGCGGGTTGCCCATCACGAATGACAGCT
>JANRJX010000147.1:0-53184 GCA_033763755.1 Chloroflexota bacterium | reverse complement strand
CGCTGCCCGACGATGACGTTATCAGGCGTGACGAGATGCACGAACAGGCTCCAGTCGCGTTGAAAGCCTGCCAGTGTTTCGAAGTACACGTTCAAGCGCACATACTGGTCTGGCTGAACCGATGGTGTTATGGGCGATGCGCCGATCCGAATGCCGCCGCCCTCAGGCGCGACGAAGTCATAGTATTCAATAGTCGGCAATGGGACATCAGACTTATGAGGTGTGCTATAGGCAGGCGCAATGGTGAATGGTGCAAGTAGCGCCGTGATGCCTGTCCAGACGACGGGTAGCACAGCCAGCCCGGCGGCGCGGCGTGGCAGCCACCAACACCAGCCGACCGCAAGCCAGACGCAAATCGATGACAAGGCTACAAAGACCAGCCGCCCCTGCGAGGCTGGTGTTTCAGCCGTCCAGCGCAAGTACGAAACAAACGTTACTACAATCCAGAGGATACTGAGGGCATGCGGCAAGCCGATAGATGTGTTCCAAATGGGTGTCTTTTGTTGTTGACGGTGCAAAACATAAACAACGACAAAGATCATGGCACTAAACATGCCGAAGAAGCCGAGTATGTTGAATATGTCGTAGATATTTTCAGCCATTGGCACATTCACGCCGCCAAAGAATCCCCAGAATGCTCGCAAGTAACTGTCGCGCTCTGACCAGAGCTGTACGGCATTGGCAGGTATTGCACGTCGCCCAACAATATCGAGGAACACATTTAGCCCAGTCGGGTCCCCATACAACTGCCAATTGCGCAAATACCACCATCCGGCAGTGGCAATCGTTAACGCGCCGCTGATGATGCCGCCAATCAGCAACGGTCTCCAGTCGCGGCGGCGCAGGCTGATGATAAGCAGGCTAAGGGCAATGATCGGAATGAAGAAGCCGAGACTGAGTTTCGCCAACAAGCCCGCACCCATCAGTATGCCTAATATTACATACTGCCGCAGGGATGGCGCGCTCGTTTGGCTGAGAAGGCGCACGACTAGCAATGTGAGCAGATTGCCGAGCAGATTAGAGAGATTGTCATTGTTGACACTGCCACTGATGAACAGGAACATGGGCAGGAAGGCGTTAAAAGCGGAGGCAATGACCGCGATAATGGGCGTTTGTGGAAAGAGGGCGCGCCCCAGCAGCCAGGTGACAATGACTGTGCCGGCACCCAATACAAGCGACAGCGTGCGCGAAATTTGCAAAGCCGATAGCGCCCCTGTGCTGCGGTTTTCGCCTTCGTTCGGGCGATGCACAATCATGTTGACATTGCCATCTGGGAGGATCACACCGATGTCTGCGTGCGGGTTGATGCGTCGCCAGTAGTCGAGGTCGGATGTGTCGATCCATGAGGTCAGCACGGCGGCGATCATATAGTACAGCGGCGGCTGGCTTCCTTCCTGACGCCACGCCGTCGGGACTACTGGGTCTTGCAGCGGCAGTTGCAAGCCGTTATCCGCCAGATACTTCACCATCGGGTAGTGCCAGAGTTCGTCTGATGCCTCAAACGGTGGTGTCGCGAAACTATAGAAAGTTGCCAGCACCACATACCCAGCGACGATTAACGCCAGCCAGCGGCGCGCACGTTGCTCGGTCACACAGTACTCCGCACGCGCTCAAAGAAGGCGATGTATTGGCGAATGATGTTTTCCCAATCAAACAGGTGGTTAGTTTCCGCCGCGCCGTAGCCAATTGCGGTACGCAGCAGTGGGTCTTCGTACAGACGGCACAGTGCGGCTGCAAGTGCGTCTGGGTCGTTGGGTGTGACAAACAGCATCGTCTCGCCATCGACAAAGCCGGGTAGGATAAGCGACGGCTGTGTCGTCACAATTGCGCAGCCATAATGCAGTGCCGCCAGCAGACTGCCGCGCCGATAGCTCGCACCATCGTTAAAGGGCAGAGCGACAGCATCGACAGACGACAATGTCTCGCCGACCGTTACCTCGTCAATGAAGCCCGTGAAATGGATGTAGGGGCGTAACCCATGCTGGTCGATCTGCTGCTCAATGTCACTGGAAGCCGTCTCGTTGGTCGGGTCGTTTTCGCCGGTCGTGCCGCCGATGAAGACCAGCCGCGCTGGAACATCGTTTTGGCGCAGCGAATGAAGCGCGTCGATCAACACGTCTACGCCCTTGCTGCTGTTGATCAAGCCGAAGTAGCCAATCAGAAAATCGTCCTCAGTTGCGCCAACGTGGGTACGCACAGCGGTGCGGTCGAAGGCTTCGGGGAGCGGCGTGGTGATATTACTGCCAATCGGGATCAAGGTGCGCGTCTCGATACCCGTCAGGTTGGACATGTCTTCAGCATTGGTGGCAATCACGCCAGACGAGGACTCCGCCAGATGACGAACGATTTGCTCACGCAGCTTTCCCGCTTTAGGGAAAAGGTACGGATAGCGCAGGTCGTGGAAGGTCGTAACGACCGGAACAGGGCTTAATACCCTGGGAAAGAAGTGGATCCAGGGGGACATCCCAAAAGCGGCGGTCTGGTATTGCAGGCTCACAATGTCCAGCTTGTGCCTGCGCACCCAGTCGCGCGCGGGTATCCAGGCGCGTCCATCCCAACTGCTGATGTTGGCGTCGAGGGCGAAGGTGTTTGTGCTGTGTTCTGCGCGCGTGCTGCTGAGAACGCGCACGGTATGACCGTGTTCGGCAAGCTTTTGCGCCAGTATTTCGCTGTATGCGCCAACGCCGCCCTGCATGGGTGGAAATTCACCTGTGATGATGCCGATGTGCATTTATGTAACCTTCAATCCTGAGCGTAGAACCTGGCGATAAGCGTCAATGCGCGCCTGTCGCAGGGGACGTTTGTGACCGAGCAGCGCCTTGAGACCTTCGACCGCAATCTCCCAAGTATAGCTTGTCAGTAAGAAGAGCCGGAGCACCTGCGCCTCGAACGCACCGTGATGCTTGTGGACGTAACGCAGTTTACTTTGCTGGAAATGGATATGTTTGCGTGCGGCGACCTGTTCGGTGCTCTTGCCGCCATGATGAATGATGCGTGCATCGCCGATGTAGACGACGCGCCAGCCGTTGTCTTTGGCGCGATGACACCAGTCGAGTTCCTCGCAAAACATGATGTAGCGTTCGTCCAGTCCGCCGATGTGTTCGTAGACTTCGCGCCGTGCCATCAACGCTGACCCCTGCACCCAATCAACATCGAGTGTCGCGTCTTCAGCCGCGTCGTTGACGTAGAAAGAATCAAGGAGGTGCTTGGGGGCGTAGGGTTGCAGCCATGTACTTTCAAAATAGGCTGTTGTCAGCGTTGGGAAGCGGCGGCGGGTGGATTGGTAACTGCCATCACTGTTGCGCGTGTTCGGTCCGACAATGCCGACATCGGGATGCGCGTCCAGATAGGCAACCATCTGTTGCAGGGCGTCACCGATGATTTCGGTATCGGGATTAAGTAGCAGGAGATGACGACCGCGCGCCGCGCGCAGCCCGCTGTTGTTGCCGCGCGTGTAACCGACATTTTCGGACTCAGCGATGAGTGTGACTTGCGGATAGCGTTGGCGCAGCATGGCAACACTATCGTCGCTGCTGGCAGAATCGACCACGATGATCTCAACGCTCAAACGTGCATCGTCTGCTGTGTTCACGGCAATGTCGCTGTGCAGGATGCTGTCGAGGCAGGCGGCGAGCAGGGCGGCGACATTCCAGTTGACGATGATGATTGATAAATCGAGCAAGACACAATCCTCAAGAACCAATTGTAACCTCAGATTTTACCAGAGTTTTACACCTCTCCGAATCCTTCCACAAACATTGATTACATTTACGGTGCATGATGATGACAGTGAAGCAATTACCTATCTGGAGGAACAGACAATGAAACGCTTCAGTCTTCTCACTATCGTGGTGGTTCTGGTGATGGCAATCGTGGGCGTTGGTGTGGTTGGTGCACAGCCGGGTCCCGGCGGTGGCGGAATTGGCGGTCCCGGCGGTAATGGCATGGGCGGTCGGCATGGACAAGGCATGATGCGTGAAGTACTGACGATCATCAGCGATGCGACCGGCTTGACCGAACGGGAAATCTTGCAGCAGGTGCGCGATGGTGCGACACTGACGGAAATCATCACCGCGAACGGTGGCGATGTGCAGGCAGTGACGGACGCCATCATCGCGGTAGTCACGGAACAGGTGAATGAGGCAGTCACGAACGGGCGCATTACGCAGGAACGCGCCGACCAAATCCTGGCGAATCTGCCGACAATGGTCGAAAACGTGCTGAATGGCGAGTTTGAGCCGGGCTTCGGTGGTCCGCGTGGCGACCGTGGTGATCGCGGTATGGACATGGGACGCGGCGGCATCGCTGTCGTTCGCCTGGCAGCGGAGATGACAGGGGTGGACGCCCAGGACATTCATGCGCAGCTTGAAGACGGCACGACGCTGGAAGAAATCCTGACCAGCAACAACGTTGACGTCGATGCGTTCGTGGCGGAAGCGGTAGAGCGCATGGATGCACGGCTGGGTGTCCTGGTTGCCGATGGTCGCATCACTCAGGCAGAGGCAGATGAGATGCTGACGACGTTTGAAACGGAACTGCGCGAACGCATCAGCCAACCGATGACGGCGGGCGCGGGTGCTGGCAACTAAACCCTGACCATTGAAACGCCAAGATATAAAGGACGCCAAGAAGTTTCTTCTTGGCGTCCTTTGCGTTTAGATGAGAAACAGCCGTTCGGCATTTTCGGTGGTGATACGCGCCATGTCGTCGGTGCTGATGCCTTTGACAGCGGCGAGCCTTTCGACTACCAGCGGAATGTAGGCAGGCTCGTTGCGCTTGCCGCGATGTGGGATCGGCGTCAGGTAAGGCGCATCGGTTTCCACCAGCAGTCGCTCCAGCGGAACAGCAGCCGCAATTCTGCGGGTTTCCACGGCGTTTTTGTAAGTGACAGGTCCCGTGAAGCCCAGATAAAAACCTGCTGCCAGTGCGCGTTCCGCAATCGCCATGTCCCCGGAGAAGGAGTGCATCACACCTGGGCGGTCTTTCAGCAGGGGTGGCAAATCCTGTACCCAGTTTTCCAGCATTGCCATCACGTCTTCGCTGGACTCGCGGTTGTGGATAATGACGGGCAGTTGCAGCCGCTTCGCCAAATCGAGCTGTGCCTGGAACGCGATTTTCTGCACGGCGTGGGGGCTGTAATCCCAGTGATAGTCCAGCCCGATCTCGCCAATGGCGACGATTTTGGGCGCGCGGCTGTAGTCCTCGATAGCGGCAAGATGTTCGGCAGACCAGTTGGTGGTGCTGTTTGGATGCACGCCGACGGCGGCATACACGCCCGGCTGCGTCTGCGCCAGCGTCGTGACCGCGACGCTGGTCGGTAAATCGACGGCGGGGACGACGATGCGGTCAACGCCTGCCGCCTGTGCGCGGACAACGACCGCATCACGGTCGTCGTCAAACGCATCGAAATTCAGGTGACAATGGGTATCAATCACGGTTTAGAGGTGGTGCTTGTGCTTGAGCAGCTTGATGTCGTTATGCACCATACGCTCGATCATCTGCTCGAAACTGACCTCTGGTTCCCAGCCCAGCACGCGCTTTGCCTTCGACGGATCGCCAAGCAGTTGATCGACTTCCGCCGGACGCATGAACGCCGGGTCTTGCACGACGTAATTGTGCCAGTCGAGGTCAGCCGTGCCGAACGCGACTTCAACGAGACGCTCGACCGAGTGCATGACGCCCGTTGCGACGACGTAATCATCGGGTTGATCCTGCTGCACCATCATCCACATTGCTTTGACGTAATCGGGTGCATAGCCCCAATCGCGCAGCGCGTCGAGGTTGCCCAGTCGCAGCTCATTCGCCAGACCGAGCTTGATTTTGGCGACACCATGCGTGACCTTGCGGGTGACGAATTCCAGACCGCGCCGTTCCGACTCGTGGTTGAAGAGGATGCCGCTGGTGGCGTGCATGTCGAAGCTTTCGCGATAGTTGACCGTGATCCAGTGCCCGTAGACCTTCGCCACCCCATACGGGCTGCGCGGGTAGAAAGGCGTGGTTTCCTTCTGCGGGACTTCCTGCACCTTGCCGAACATTTCGCTGCTGGATGCCTGGTAGAAGCGGATTTCAGGGTTGACGGTGCGAATGGCGTCCAACATGCGCGTGACGCTGATGGCAGTGGCGTCGCCCGTGAAGACTGACTGTGCCCATGACGTGCTGACGAAGCTTTGCGCCGCCAGGTTGTAGACTTCGTGCGGGCGAGCTTCTTTCATCGCCAGCACAAGGCTGGTCTGGTCCAGCAGGTCGCCGCCGATCAATTTGACTTTATCGAGAATAGTTTCGATGCGTTCGTAATTGGGCGTGCTGAGACGGCGAACGAGACCATAGACCTCATAGCCTTTTTCCAGCAGCAGTTCTGCCAGATACGAACCATCTTGCCCGGTGATGCCGGTAACGAGTGCGCGTTTACGTGCCATAGCGGTATGTTTTCTCCTGAAGCGAGCGCTAGTTCATCAATACACGCTGGCGACAATCGTTAAGTACGTCGCGCAGCGAGGACTGCAAAGAAATAAGGGGCCGCCAACTGGTCATGTTGTGCAGCTTGGTGTTATCGCCCCATAGCAGCGGGACGCGCGCGGGACGCATCCGCGTGGGATCAGCTTCGATCGTAATCTGCACCTTGCTCTCCTGACACAGGATCGTCAGGATGTCGCGGATAGCGTGTGTCGTGCCGCTGGAGACGTTGTAAATCTCACCGGGCTGCCCGCTTGCCATCAGCAGACGCATGGCGCGCGAGACATCGCGCACATCGGTGAAGTCACGGCGCGCCTCCAGATTGCCGACCTTCATGATGGGCGATTGCAAACCTGCTTCGATGCGTGCGATCTGGATCGCGAAGTCAGGCGCGACAAAGCCCTCGCGCTGTCCGGGTCCGATCTGATTGAAGAGCCGGACGATGATGGCGGGCAGTTCGCGGCTGAAGTGGTACTGGATGCAGAGCATCTCCTGCGTCAGCTTGCTGACTGCATAGGGGCTGGTCGGCTGCGGCAGCACCGTTTCATCGGTCGGACGGTCTGGCAGCGTCGCGTTGGCATAGAGCTCGCCTGTGCTGGCGATGACCATGCGCGGCGCAATATTGAGTTTGACGCACGCCTCGAAGATATTGAGCTGACCGCGCACGTTGCTCTCAAACGTTTCCCAGGGGATGTCGAACGATGCGCGCACATCTGCCTGTGCCGCCAGATGATAAATCTGATCTGGCTTGAGTTTGGCGATGAGTTCATGCACGGCAGCCGGAGCGCGCAGATCGACTTCGTGCAGCGTGACACCGTAGATGTCTTCCTGCATTCGCAGTGATGTGCCGTGTAATTCGCTATCCGGTGCTGCCAGTGTGAGATGGCGTACCAGATGACGACCGACGAAGCCAGTGGCCCCTGTAATCAGAATCCGCAAGAGTGCCTCTCTAACCGCTCTAGTCTGGAACCTGTCGTGGATGATAGCTGAACACCAGACCCACGACAGGCTACAGAATTGACATTTCAACGCCCTAACAGGCGCACCTATCATTCACTACTCATTATCTGAGAAGGTTGGGTAGGGAAGCACAAAGATGTTGAAGCGTTCATCTTCAATCGACTGAACAATGACGATTTCAATTGCCTGTCCTGCCTGAATATCTATGCCCTGCAGGGTTGCCACGACACCATCCCGAGCCGGGTCAATAAAGTAGAAATCATGAACGACGGGTTCCAGGCGCGCGACCAGTGAGGCAGTACCGACGGCGGTATTGCGGTAAAGACGCTGGACGCCGAACGGAATGGACTGGGGTTCGCCTTCTGCATAGCTGGGAGCGGCGTCCGGGTTGAGGTTGCCGGTCGGCGAAACGACGGACCCCAGGTCGAATGCTGCCTCGCCCTGCTGACCGATATTGACGAAGCGCAGGTTGCCCTGGTTGCTGTTGGTGATGAAACTGTCATCTTCGATGATGAGCAGCCTGACATCGAAGTCTGTCCCGTAGGCGTAAATGCTGTAGCGATTGAACGATGATAGCGTAACCGACTCGGTCAGCGTGGCGCTGCCTGTGCTGACAGTCAGGTTGTAGGTCGCCTGTGGAACGGAAACCAGATCGCTGCTGCTGCCGCCGGGAAGCTGCTCGAGCAGTGGCTCATCGTCCAGCGCGAACGTGGCGCGAGTGTCCGGGATGGTATTCACAAAACGTAACTCGGCTACGTCGGGTAGTGCGCTCCGGGTCGCTCGCTCTGTGAGGGGCAGTTCAAACATCAGGACAGGCGCGTCCTCGCGCCCAGTGATGATGTACAGGTAGCGCGTGTTTGCCTCGAATGTGCGCGTGTCCTCTAGGCGATACGCGACTTCGCGACGGCCGCCTTCAGCAGGCGACTGCCAGAAGAAAATTTGCGTGCCGGGATCATCAATGATGGTGAAAGGGCTGTCGGCATAGCGCATGTCGATATTCTCTGAGAGTGGACCATCGAGGCTATAACTGCTTAAACGCTCTGCGCCTGCGTAGAGATTGACGAAGGTGACACTCATGCGTCCTTCAGGCAGTGTTGTCAGCGCGTTATCGACGTGTGTCAGCATTTGGATGTTATTGGCTTCGCCCGTTATCAGATAGGTGATCTGGTCGCCATTGTTCGGCGCGACGCTGATACTGTATAGCGGCGTGTCGCCTGGGGCTGCGCCGCTGGTACGCACGTGCAGACTGCCTGCTTCTGCTGGAATTGTGACCAGATCGGAGGCTGACCCAAATACCAGCGACTGCGCCAAAAGCGTATCACCGATGTAGACATCCACCGCGCCCGCGTCCGCATCAAGTCCGCTAATCACGCGCGCCCGCGCCTCTCCGGGAATGGCGTACTCAAATGTGATGAGCTGCACGTTGCCTGTATTCTGTGGCGCGCCTGTCAGGATGATTGTGTAGCCGCGTCCTTCGCGCAATTGCAGTGTGTCATCAATCAACAGCGCGCCGCTGGAACGGATTTCGAGCGTCTGGCGTTCGGACTCGAGCGTGATAGCGGGCGATACCTGCTCAAAGTTGAGATCGGTGAGCAGCGGCACACTTCCGGCGAAACCGACGGAGACAGCAGGAGTGCCAGCGGCGGCATGAATGAACACCATCCGACTGCGTCCGCTTGCCAGCGGCGAGAGGTCATCGTTGTGCGTCACGAGGCGTAATCCATCGCCAGACGGACTGATAATGAGTGTATAGCTCTCCTTGCCCTCAAGTGTCAGGGGTGCTTCCAGGAGGGGTTCATCATCCGGCGTTGTGCCAGCGGGGAAGACGCGGAGGGTATAGTCGCCCGCCGCGATTTGCCCGGCTTCGGCGGCTTGCGTGTAGTCGATCTGTGTGGCAATGGCGAGCTGTTCTGCGTAGACATCCAGCATTCCCGCGTCCGGCACGGCATGAACGAGCCGCACGCTTGCCAATTCGCCGGGCGTGAGTGCGACGGTGCGGGGGACTTCTGGTGTTGGGGTGAGGGTCGGCATGGGCGTCACGCTGGGAGGCGGCACCGGCGTCTGCGTTGGAACGGGTGCCGGTGCGCACGCCGCCAGCAGGGAAATGACAGTGATGATCAACAAGAATTGCAGCCGATTACGCATACGCCAGTCCTCTACCGTGAATCCATTCTTGATTAAGGATAGCACAGAGGCTGGCAGATGCGGCTTGATGTGGACGGGATTTTAGTCCTTATGCGACACAACAGGAGCACATCATAATGCGCTCCTGTTTCGATGTAGGCTATGCGCCTGGCGTCGGTGTAATCAGCAGCGGATCGATGGTCGGGCTAATGGTGCTGAGTGTGATCGGGATGTCTGCAAGGTTAACGGCGTTTTCGTTAAACGTGAAAGTCAGGAATTGGGTCGAAACCCAGCCTTCCAATCCTTCAAACGTGACCTGTACCCAGTCGTTCGTATCGATACGCCCATTGACGATCAGGCGCGATCCGCTGGGAATGAGCGCCAACGATTCTGAGTTGGCGTTCGGGTTGCGGCGCAGGTGAAGGTTCGCGCCTGCGTCCAGTTGGACAGTTGCCACGAAGACATCACGCAGCGGGTCTACAGTCGGCGCGGCTGGTCCTGCCGCGCCTGCCGTGATGGCGCCGCGTTCTGTATCCGGGATGGTCTCCAGCAATCCGCGTGCTTCCAACTCATCCAGCGTGAACGGTTCGTCACGGAAGCTAATCTCCAGGAAGATCAGGTTTGCCCAGCCCGTAATTGTGCCGCCTGTCGGGGGCGTGTAACGCACGAACGCCCAATCGCGCGCCTCGTTGACGCCGACCAGTTCCAGCGCCGTTTCGTTCGGCACAAGTGCCAGCGACTCACCGTCGGTGTTCGGTGTTCGGCGAATTTGCAGGTTTGCGCCGGCATCGAGGTTGAAGACAGTAACAATCACTACATCCGACGGCAGCGGTGGCGGTGCAATCGCCGTATCGCGCGCTTCACCCGGTTCGTTCGACGGTACGGTCGGCAAGTCTGCAAGACGCTGAAGTCTGCCGCGCGTATCGCGCACATCAAGGAATTGCGCATTTACCCATGCCTCGACTTCGCCACCGTCGGGCGTGGTGTAAATGACGCGCAGCCAGACATCAACCGGATTCAGATCTTCATCCTCAGGCAGCAGTGCCACCGGATCAACCGTTGGTGTGACGAGTGGGTCGGGTGTTGGCGATGCGACGCCCACAGGCAGTGCGGGATCGCCCGCGCGTCCGAGTACGATCAGGGTTGTCCCAGAGGGGGCAAGACCGAGCGAGAATGCGTCACGGCTGGGATACTGGCGCAGTTGCAGGTTCGCACCGGGATCGAGAATGACGCGCGCAGTCGGGAACTGCGGTGCTGCGGTTGGCGGCAGGGTCGGCGCAGCGGGAGGCACAGTAGGTGCAGGCGGTGCGGTCGGCTGCACGACCTGCGCAGGAACTGCGGTTGCATCTACAGGCGGAATGACGGTAGCGGTGGGTGTAGCTGCCTGAGCGACAGCTGCTTCCGGGCGTCCGCCTGTCGCTACGACCGCACCGGGTGCACTGCCAACCGTTTGAGCGATGCTGGCAGGCGGCAGTTCGATCAACTGCAAACCGCCTTCGCCACTGACCGCCAGCGCGCTGTAGTAGACGCCACCATAGGTGACGTTGGTGAGCAGCGGGACTTCCTCGTTGGTGGTGCCAACTTCAATCTGGGCAGTCAGCGCGCCTTCGGTGGCGGGGAAGATGGTGAACGCAGCTTCGCCCGCTGTCGCAACCGTGGTCACGCCAACATCTTCGCCGTCTGCGGAGAGTGACAGCGCGAGATCATCGCCGCCGGGGACGCCGTGGTAGACGGTGAAAGCAGCAGTTTGAGCGTCGAGGACTGCCACATTATCGATATAGCCCTGAATGATGACGTCATTGCCATCAGCGATGGCTGCGGCAGTCGTGTAATCCCCTGCCGCGATGCTGAGTGCGCCTTCGACAATCGCGTCGGATGTGCCAGCAGCGGTGATCGAGACAGGATAGTCACCCTCAGGCACGGCAATGAAGCCTGTACTCTGTCCAAAGGCGAGACCTGGCACAGCAAGGACGCCATTGACATAGACATCAACGGCAGGCGCGCCATCGACACCATGCACGATGCGGACAAAGCCAGAATCTGCGTCGCCTTCGCTCGGTGCGCTCAAGACCAGCGCTTGCGGGGCAGTGGCGCTGCCGTAAGCGATGACCATGTAGGACGTGCCGGAAGCGAGCGCGAAATCGGTGACAGGCAGCAGCGCCTCCGATACGTCGCCGCCCGATGGCACGACCGCCAGTGGGTAGGTCAATGCTGGAATGTCCAATGCGCCATAAGGTGCGTTGTAGCTCAGGTTCTGCACGACGGCGCGCCCGTCTTCCAGCACGACATCGACTGCTGGTGCGTCTGGGATGGCGTGAACGGCGGTAATGCGCGTTCTGCCAAGCGGCAGCGGACTCACGTCAAGGTCGAAGGCTGTGAATTGCAGCGGTTCGCTGGAAGAGACGATGAGCGCGCTGGCTGTGCCTGCGGGCGCGTCAAACGTCTGTTCCCAGAGCGCGGTAGTTGTACCCGTGGGGGACGCGCTGATCTGGACGGGGGACGCTGGAATTTGAACGAGTGTTGATGCTTGCCCGAAGCCCAGTTGGATGGCGACAGGCTGCCCGTTGATGTAGACATCAACCGCGCCCGCGCCGGAAAGGGCATGGACAAAACGGACAAGCGCTGTATCGGATTGGGCTAGCGACAACCCGCTGAAGGTGATCAAGCCGATGAAAACAGCGAACAGCACGGCGGCGAGTTTCTTCAATTGCTGCATGTGTAAAGCTCCTTGTGGGTGTGGCAACGACCACACCAAACGAAGACCGGCGCAGGAAGCGCCGGTCTTGAAGCAAGATGAGAAGGGCGGTGTGGTTACGTGCCTTCTTCCCACTGGCTCAAATAATGCTCCTGCTCAGGCGTCAGGATGTCGATCTGGACGCCCATCGCCTCTAGCTTAATGCGAGCAATTTCTTTGTCAACCTCTTCAGGGATACGATACACCTGCGGTGACATCGATTTGCCGTTCTTGATCATGAATTCTGCCCCAAGTGCCTGGTTTGCAAAGCTCATATCCATGACACTGGCGGGGTGTCCTTCGGCGGCTGCCAGATTGATGAGGCGACCTTCACCGAGGACATAGATCGATTTGCCATTGACTTTGTACTCTTCGACGAACGGGCGCACAAGGCGGGGTTCGCCGCTGCTCATGGCACGCAGCCCTTTCAGATTGAGTTCGACATCGAAGTGTCCGCTGTTCGCGACCATCGCGCCGTTCTTCATCTTCTCAAAGTGCGGCGTATCGACCACGTGCATATCGCCTGTCACTGTCACAAAGATGTCGCCAACCGCGGAGGCTTCCGCCATCGTCATGACCTGATAGCCATCCATGACGGCTTCGAGCGCACGCATCGGGTCGATTTCGGTCACGATCACGATTGCGCCCATCCCGCGCGCACGGCTCGCCAGCCCCTTGCCGCACCAGCCATAACCCGCGACGACGATGGTGCGTCCTGCGAGAAGGATGTTGGTGGCGCGGACAATACCGTCGAGCGTGCTTTGCCCCGTGCCGTAACGATTATCGAACATGTGCTTGGTATCGCTGTCATTGATGGCGATGACCGGGAAGGCGAGTGCGCCGTCCTTCGCCATCGCGCGCAGGCGGATAACGCCTGTCGTCGTCTCTTCAGTGCCGCCGAGGATGGTTTCGAGCAGTTCGCGACGCGATTTATGAATGGTGCTGACGAGGTCCGCACCGTCATCCATCGTAATGTGCGGCTGGTGATCCAGCGCTGACTTGATGTGATCGTAGTAGGTGTTGTTGTCTTCGCCCTTGATAGCGAACACAGGGATTTCGTAGTGGGCCACCAGCGCAGCCGCGACATCATCCTGCGTCGAAAGCGGGTTAGACGCGCACAGGACGACATCTGCGCCGCCGACCTGAAGTGTGTGCATCAGGTTCGCTGTTTCTGTTGTGACGTGCAGGCACGCAGAGATACGCACGCCTTGAAGCGGCTTCTCTTTGGCAAACCGTTCGCGGATGCTGCGCAGGACGGGCATTTCCTTCTCTGCCCATTCGACACGGTAGCGACCACCTGTCGCAAGGTCAAGACTCTTCACATCATGTTCGACAGACATTGGAACTCCTCGGTACGTGTACAACAAAGTGCGTTTGGGTTGGTAAACGCAAGGCTGACAGCAGCATAGTAAGTCAGCCTTGCATACGACTTGCGCAGGAAAGCGTTACGGAAGCGCCTCCTGCGACGCGATCAGCAGGCGATTGAGCGCGCCCGCATCATCGTATTGACTGCGGAAACGCTCGACGAATTCGGCAGGAGTGAACTTATGGGTTTGCGTGCCGACATTCTCCAAAACATACGTGGCGCAAAGCGACCCCATGATGCCTGCGATGTCTAAGGGTACCTCGTGTGCCAGCCCGCATAAGAAACCCGCGCGGAACGCATCGCCACCGCCTGTTGGGTCTTTAATGGCACGCGCAGGGAAAGCCCCCACTTCGATAAGGTCGCCATTGGTATAGATGTGCGAGCCGTGCCTGCCGCGCGTGATGATGAGCAGGTTGATTTCGCGGCGCAGGTCGGCAAGTGTCATGCCTGTCTTTTCGCAAATCAGCTCGGACTCATAGGCATTGACGATCATGGCGTATGCGCCTTCCATGCCCTGGCGCAGCTGCGCACCGTCGAGTCGCGGTACCTGCTGGCTGGGATCATAGACGAAGCGGATGCCGCGCGAACGGCATTCATCGGCAAGCTGGACCATCGCAACGGGATCGTTAGGCGAAATGATGACCAGATCGGGCTGCCCGTCATAGACATTCGCCAGGGTGTAGTTGCGGGCATAGTTCATAGCGCCGCCATAGAACGAGGCGATCTGGTTGTTATCCAGGTCGGTGTTGACGAAGAAGGATGCTGTGAAGACATCACCAATTTCGCGGACAGTGCTGCAATCGACCCCGGCGCGCTCCAGCCACAACTGGTAATCGCTGAAATCACGACCGACCGTTCCCATCAGTTTGGGCTTTAGACCGAGCAGCGCCATCGTATACGTGATGTTTGCCGCGACACCGCCCCAATGCTTGGTCATTTCGTCTACGAGAAAGCTGAGGCTGACCTGGTGCAGTTGTTCGGGAATGAGGTACTCGGTGAAGCGACCGGGGAAACGCATTAAGTAATCGTATGCAATCGAGCCGCTGACGATAATGTTGTGCATTCAGAAATCCTGAAAGATGGATGCAAATGAACGACGTTGTTTCTGTATCACTATATCATAGTGATACTTGTGCTGAGAAGATGGGAAGATTTGCATATAGATCGGCGATCCTGCCCGTATAATGAGGGGGATGTGGCAGAAGTGACAGGATGCGCGTATGAGTGAATTGCCAGAGGAACAACCCGTAGTTGAAAGCGGCATGAGCTATCGACGTGATGCCGACAAGGGGCGTGAGCCGCGCCTGGTGGCAGGGCGCGCCGGAACGCGCATGTACTCACTGGCGGCATTGCAGGAGCGCATCGAAGCTCAGTTTACGGATGAGTATGCCGATGATTCGCCCGTGCTGCTGGAAGCGGACACAACGGCGAAGCGGCTGAAGCTGATCCTTGAAGTCGTGAATTATGTGCTGTCGGTTGAGTCTGTGCCGCTGGAAGCCGAACTGAAAGCGCAGATCATCGAAAACATTCATGCTAATCTGTTTGGCTATGGTGTGCTGGATGCACTGATGATTGACCCAACGATCACAACGATTGACATTCATGGCGCGAGTCATCTTTCTGTGCGGCGCGGGCATGGTGACCTCGAAAATGCGGGCGTGATTTTTGACGACGAGCTAGCGCTGCGCCGCGTCATTCAGCGTTTGCTTGCGGACGCGGGCGCACAGATCAACGAAAGCGAACCGATCGTGGAAACCGGGTTAACACTCGGCGGGCGACCGGTGTCGATGAGCGTTGCGATGCCGCCAGCGACGCCGTATATCCATGTCGATATGCGCCTGCATCCTGCACAAGCGCCTGGGCTGGATGATCTGGTTGCGGTGGGCTGGATGACCGATGAAGCAGCGGCGATGCTGCGCAGGATTGCGCTGTCTAAGTATGGCTTTACGGTTGTGAGCGAGCCAGAAAGTGGCAAGACGACGCTGCTAAACGCAATGCTCGCGCTGCTGCCGGGCGATGGTATCGTGTCGGTTGAACGGTCGGGGGAACTTCGACTGCCTGCGGGTGCGCGATGCTTGACTCCTGTCTGGCGCGCCAGCTACGAAGAAACTGTGACATTTGGTGAACAAATCGAACAGGCGCTGGGACAGGCGCCGCAAATGCTGGTGCTGGATGAAGTGCGCTTTGACGAACCGCTGACGATTTTGCCGCTGCTGGCAAACGTCGAGACGCCGCGCCAAATCTGGTCCGCGCGCGGGGTGACGGATGCAAAGCGACTTCAAAGCGGGCTGGGGATGCTGGCGCGGCGGGCGGATATGTCGCGCAGCGAGCAGATGGTGGCGGCATTCTACGAACGGTTGCCATTTGTGATCACAGTGCGAAATATTCAGAATCGGCTGCAACTGTTCAGCATTGCCGAATGGCAGTCACGCGCGGACAGCGACTATCCTGATTATGTAATGCTGTTTCAGTATCGCGATGGCGCGTCGCGCCCAACCGAGGCGCGGCTGGCGCGCTGGTTAGACTAAACGCCAGGACGCCAGGAAAATTATCCTGATCTTGGCGTCCTCTGCGTTTTGGCGTTTGATTTTGATTAGGCTTTAAGAGTGGCAAGCCGCTCAACAAAAGGCGCTCGGATGATGCCGTGTTCGGTGACGATGCCGCTGAGATAGCGGTTTGGCGTCACGTCGAATGCCGGGTTGCGGGCGTGAAAATGCGCAGGCACGAGTTCCGCGCCGTAGGGCGTTAGCACTTCGGACTTGTCACGCTCCTCAATCGGGATATCCGCACCGCTGGGGAGAGACAGGTCAATGGTGGAGGTCGGCGCGACGGTGTAGAACGGGATGCCGTGTTCTTTTGCCAGAATCGCGACCTGATAGGTGCCGATCTTGTTGGCAAAATCGCCGTTGGCAGCGACACGATCCGCACCCACGAGACAGAGCTTGATCTCACCCTTCTGCATGTAATAGCCGGCGGCGGTATCTGGCAGAATGTCATAAGGGATGCCGAGCTGCTCTAACTCCCAGGCGCTCAACCGTGAGCCTTGCATACGCGGGCGCGTTTCGTCAAGCAGCATATGAAAGCGCTTGCCCTGCTGCCATGCACTGCGAACAACCCCAAGCGCCGTTCCCCAGTCTACTGTTGCCAGCGCACCTGTGTTGCAATGGTGCAGAACCGTGTCGCCATCTTGAATGAGTGCCGCGCCGTGTTCGCCCATGCGCTGGTTGATGGCGACATCGTCATCGGCGATGCGCTGTGCCGCCATCAGAAGGGCTTCGCGCAGTTCGTCGGGGGTACGGAATTCGCCACTGCGCGCGATCTGCATCATGTTATCGACTGCCCACATCAGGTTGACGGCGGTGGGGCGGGCGGCGCGAATGTGGGCGGCGGCTGCTTCGAGCTGCGGCAGGAGGGTGTCAATGCTGGCTGCCTGAAGCTGGTACGCGGCAAGCGCGACACCGAACGCAGCCGCCGCGCCAATGGCCGGCGCACCACGCACGGTCATGTCGAGGATTGCGCCTGCGACGGCGCGGTAATCGTCAAATTCGACCTGTTCCAAAGCCCAGGGGATGCGCTTCTGGTCGATCATACGGACTTTGTTGTTGTGCCAGTCGACGGTTCTCATGATGGGTCCAGGGATACTCTCCGTAACAATGCTGCAATGATAACGCCTGAACGCACGTCATGGGAAAAAGCGGCGCGCCTTGACCTCCAACTGCGCATCTTTGCGGAAGCGGTAGAGTTTGGCGGGTCTGCCGCCTGTCTCGCGATAGCGGCTGACGGGTTCGAGGATCTCTGCCTCGCGCAGCTTTTTGCGAAAATTCGCCTTATCAAGTGTGCGATCATTGAGAATAATCATATATGCATCTTGCAGTTCTCGTAACGTAAATTCTTCGGGCAGCAGTTCAAAAGCGGCGGCGGAATACTCAATCTTGTAGCGCAGGCGCGTGAGCGCATAGTCAATGATCGCTCCATGATCGAGCAGCAGCGGCGGCAAGGCATAAACGCTGTGCCACATCATGGACGGTCCAGTCGTATCTGTGCAGCCT
The DNA here is from genome assembly GCA_033763755.1 of Chloroflexota bacterium. Lineage (GTDB taxonomy): Bacteria > Chloroflexota > Anaerolineae > Aggregatilineales > Phototrophicaceae > Flexifilum. Next base: position 35,498 of record JANRJX010000147.1, on the reverse strand, counting down.
ATCGGCAGCTTGGATGCGGCGATCAGGGCAAGGTAGACGACGCTGATCAGGCGCTGATGAGCAATGCGGTCAGGCGTGCCGAAGGTATACAACTGCTGCAAATAGACAGCGCTGACGCCGGTCTTTTCAACCAGTTGGCGCAGCGCTGCCTCTTCCAGCCCTTCATGTATGGCGACGAACCCACCCGGCAATTGCCACGTTGTGTTGTCCACACGCACCAGGCAGACTTTGAGGTCGTGCTGGCAAAGCGTGAAGACGACGACATCTACCTCCACATGCGGTAGTGCAGTGGGCGTCTCCATGATCAGTTGGTGTTAGCTGCCGTCGGCGCTGACACCTGCATTCGCCTGCTGTGTGATGCCTGCCAGCACATCGTAAGAGACAGGACCGCGCTCGAACGACTGACCCGCGAAGAAGATGAAGGTCGGGTTGCCATCGGCATAGCGCACGCGCACGGCAGGCGTGCCTTCCACGCGCAACTGCTGACCGAGCGCGACGCTTTGTTCCACCATCGAGTTTTCCTGTTCGCAGGCGAGCAAGTCACTGTAGTTCAAGCCGAGTTCACGCGCGACAATACGCGGTGCATCGGGGTAGCTGCCCTGCTGCGCCAGTTGATTGAAGCGGACATAGGCTGTCCAGAATGCCCCCGGTTGAGCATTGTCCATGCACTCCGCCATATCGCCCGCAAACGCGGTTTGTGCGCCACCCGCCGTCGGGAAGACGTGATATTCAAAACGCGCCTGACCCGTGACGACATAATCGGCAATAAAGCGTTCGACATCTGGCAGATAGGATTGGCAGGCGGGGCAGGCATAATCTGCAAACTCGATGATGGTGATAGGAGCGTCAGGGTTGCCAATGACGAAGCCGCCTTCAGGTGTACGCGATTGCGGCAGGCTGGCATAGTCAACCGTAGAGCCAGCCGTCTGACCAGACAGGGCGATCAAGGCAATAACGGCAATAATGGCGGCGACGACGATGCCACCGATGATCAGCATTTGCTGCTGATTTTGCTTCGGGGCGGCCGTGGTCTTGGCTTTGGTTGCAACAGTCACGATGGTCTTTCCTTTAACATTCAGCATCTCAATGTGCGATTGTAGCCTAACGCTGAGTACGCCTCAACGTTGATTTGGGATTGCGCGATGGCTTGTTATCATTTGTTTACAAGGATTTTACACTTCTCAGGACTCAACATGATGCGTGCAGTGGACATTATCGCCAAAAAGCGCGATGGCGAAGCGCTTTCGCAAGCAGAAATTAACTGGTTTATTGACAGCTATACGCGCGGCGACCTGCCCGATTACCAGGCAGCGGCGCTGCTCATGGCGATTTTCATTCGTGGCATGTCGCGACAGGAGACGGTCGATCTGACGCTGGCAATGGCGAATTCGGGTGATGTGTTGGACCTGAGCGACATCGCGCCATACATCGTCGATAAACATTCGTCGGGCGGTGTGGGCGACAAAACCTCGCTAGTGGTGCTGCCCTTGGTGGCATCGCTTGGCGTGCCTGTCGCCAAAATGAGCGGACGCGGGCTGGGCTACAGCGGCGGCACGCTCGACAAGCTGGAGGCGATTCGCGGCTATCGCATCGATCTGAATGCTGACGAGTTCCGCGGGCTGGCGAAGCAAAACGGCATTGTGCTGGCAGGGCAATCGCTGGCGCTTGCACCCGCCGATGGGAAACTGTACGCGCTGCGTGACGTAACGGCGACCGTGCCGTGCCTGCCGCTGATCGCCAGTAGCATTATGAGCAAGAAAATCGCAGCGGGTGCGCAGGGTATTGTGCTGGATGTGAAGCTGGGTCGCGGGGCGTTTATGCCGACGCTGGAGGACGCGCGCGCGTTGGCGCAGATCATGGTCGAGATTGGGCAGGGCGCGGGGCGCGATGTCGTGGCGCTGCTCTCAGATATGAACCAGCCGTTGGGCGAAATGGTGGGCAACGCGCTCGAAATCGTCGAAACAATTGATACGCTGCGCGGTGGCGGACCGGCGGACTTCCGCACACACTGCCTGGAGATAGCGGCGTACATGCTGCTGCTGGCAGGGCGGGGGGCGCAATGGACAAATCTTAACGAGAACAAAGTGCTGTGCGAAACGCAGCTTGCTAACGGCGCGGCGTTGGCGATGTTCAGTACAATGATTGAAGCGCAGGGCGGTGATGTGCGGATGGTGGATGATCCGTCGCTGCTGCCACAGGCGGCGATTGTCGAGTCGTATACAGAGGCGCAATCGGGCTATCTGGCGCAGGTGGCGGCGGATGCAATAGCGCAGGCGGCGTTTGAACTGGGAGCAGGGCGCGAGAAGAAAGGCGATGCTATCGATCCGGCAGTCGGGCTGCGCGTGCATGTGAAGCAGGGGGATCAAGTGGCGGCGGGGCAAACACTGGTCACAATTTATGCCAATGACGTGGCGAAACTGACTGCTTGTCGTACCCATCTCGAACGGGCATTTACCTACAGCGATTTCCCAACTGAGCCGCTACCGTTGCTTTACGATGTGATCCGCAGCGGCGCATCAACCGGATGAGGCAGGAATCAGCTGCCCGTTCTCAACACGATATTCACGGCGCGGCGCGCCCATCCACGAGTGAGCGCGAAAGTGGATGTCGCCGTTGATGCCCGCGTAGCGTGTCGCTTCGATACCTGTCACTGCCGCTTCGCGCGTCGTGACGTTGGCGAGTGCCTGCACCAGAAAGCGCATGGCGTCATACGTCAGCGTCGCCAGCGGGGTAGGCGGCGGGGCGAACTGGTCTGTGGCAGCGTAGCGCGCGATGAAGTCGGCATCGGGCATTGCTGCGCTGCTGGTGAACGTCAGTGGTGTAGCGTCTTGCAGGTTGACGCGCGTGGACGGGAAGAAGAGCGAATCATCGGGGAAACCGGTGTTGCCCCAGCCGAGGATGTAGGTGTTCGGTCCGACGGGCTGTGTTCCCCAATCGCCGACGATGATGACGGGGACGTCGCCAAAGCTAAACTGCGTACCAGGGTCAACTGCGACATAGCCTAGCGCCAGCGCTACAATCACCTGAGGATCAGTAGCGAATGCCTGGGCGCGGGCGGACGCCGTTTCCAGCGTGCCACCGTCGTCCTGCGGCATCAATTCGATGTAGCCAACGCCCGCATCCGCCAGCGCCAGCCGCGCAGCGTAGAGCGCGTCATAGCCGATATCGCGATACTGCCCCTCGAACGGCGCGAGCAGTGCAATCCGCTGTGGTGTAGACGGTGTGGGAGTGGCAGAGGGCGCAGCCGGAGCGCAGCCCACGATAAGCGCAATCAAGACGACAGTCAGAAGTGGGACATTAACACGCATTTGCCAGATGTTCCTCAAACGAGCGGGCGAAGTTGTGGTAGCCGCTGCCATCGCAACGCGCGCGGAAATAGTAGTAGTCGGTTTGCTCCGGGAAGACCGCTGCACGAATGGCAGCAAGGCTGGGGCTGGCGATGGGACCCGGCGGTAGCCCAGTGTTACGATAGGTGTTGTAGGGAGACAGCACACCCTGATAGTCTTCGACGGTGATCTGGGGCCACCAGGAGCCGTTCTCCAAGCCGATGCCGTACTGTACGGTTGGGTCGGCATCCAGCTTCATCCCGATTCTCCAGCGGTTACGGTAGACGCTGGCAATGAGCGGCATTTCGTCCACACGCGCCGCTTCGCGCTGGATGATGGATGCCAGCGTGACGACCTGGTAGATGGTCATGGTTTGTTCCGTCGCTGCCTGCCGGATGTCCGGCGTGAGGCGGTCAAGGAACTGCTGTAAGAGAATGTTCCGCAAGAGGGCTGGCGTGACGGCGGCGGGCAGTTGATAGGTGTCCGGGTAGAGGAAGCCTTCGAGTGACGCGCCCGCCGGCAAATTGACGAAGCTGGCGAATTCCTGTGGATGCGCTGCGCCGGGACCGATGAGTGAATAGAATTCTGCGCCGCTGAAGCCGAAGAACTGATTGCCGTCGACCAGATTAAAGGCAACTTCTTCGATGCGCTGACCGGGAATAATGCTGAATGTGAATTGATTGCTGGCGGAGTCAGTCAAGTCTTCAGCGATGTCCGGCAGCGTCGAGGTCTTGTAGAGAAAGAACGTCCCCGCTTCCAACTGCGTGTCGAGTTCGTAGGCACGCACATAATCGACAAATAAATCAGCGTCGGCGATTAAGCCCGCGTTAAACAGGTTTTGCGCGATGATAGGCGGAGTATCGCCTGTGTTGACAGTGAAGCGAATGGGCGTGGTATCGGTTCCCATCGGTCGGTTGAGCGCGTCTTCCTGCGATGATAACCGCATCCGTGCCAACTGCGCCTGGACAAAGCTGCCGACTCGTCCGCCGGAGAGCGCAAACAGCGTGCCGCCGCAGACGAGCGCACCCAAGCCTGCGAATAAGACCAACACCCCGATAGTTCGTAGTACCCGATTCAAGCCTGTTCCCTCTTTGCATCCAGATAGCTTTGCAGCATTACCCGCGCCGCCAGATCATCGATGTGTGCGTTCGGCTTGCGCTTAAGTCGCTGTGCAAGCTCGCGCGCTTCCACCGTCGTTAAGGTCTCATCCCAGAGGATGATCGGCAAATCGATTGCCGCGCGCAGGTGTTCCACCCACTTCAGTACTTTGTCTGCCTGCGAGTATAACCCCTGTTCGGCGCGCACGACATCCTGCGGTATCCCGACGATAAGGGCGACAACGCGCTGCTCGCGAGCGATATGGACGATCTTGGCGAAGTCCTCTGCTTTCGACTTGCGCGTAATGATCGACAGTTCGCGCGCGACGGTTTGTGTGGTGTCACTAGCGGCAACCCCAATGCGTACCATACCATGATCGATGCCGAGCAGCTTACCCTCGAATTGTGGGGAATCCGTCATGGCAGGCGTTCCACGCGCACGGTGATGCGAAACGGCAGTAGCGGCAGGTGTGGCAGCCAGTCGGGAAATACCGATAGCTGCGGTGCGATGCCATCCTGTAAAGATAGTTCATTGTTGAGGTACGCCAGTGCTTCTTCGCGTCCGCGCCCGGCGATGCGTTCGCTGACACTCATGGGGTCGATCTGGGCAATGACCAGCCCGCTGGCGGTGATCATGAGTCCGACGCGCCCATCAGCGTCGATGCTGAGGACGACACCCTGTGCATACTCGATGGTCTCCGGTTGCAAGGTCAGCCCGCGTGGGATCTGCGCGGCGAGGCGGGCGAATGCGACCTGCTGACCCTGAGTCTGGTCAACGGCGGTCGCCTGGACGACAATGCGCATGGTGAGCGAGAGTTCGTCAGCGGTGTCGCCGATGTTGGCGCTGTATTGAATCAGGTCGCTGCGTTCTTCAATGATCTGCATCGTATCGCACAGGACAATCTTGCTGGCGTCAATCCGCGTGGTCATTTCGTCGCAGGCGCGGCTCTGGATTTGCTGGCGCAGGCTGAACAGCAGACTTTCCTGATCCTGCTGGGTGACACTGCGCTGGGAACGGTCTTCGCCGCCCGTTGTGGGTGACAGGTTGCGGACGACGACCTGCTGCGCGAGGTCGCCGGTAACTGTGTTGATGAGACCTTCGCCCACATTGCCGATGCTGCCGCTAAATTCTGGTAGCGCTTCTACGGGTGCTTCGACCTGTAAGCCAACCCCGCCGGCAAGCTGCGCCGCCTGTGTCGTCTGATACTGGATCGGCGTGCCAGCGCTGGTGCTGACAAGCGTGCCAAGAGGAATGTCGACGGCTGCGTCCGTCTGGTTGATGAATATGACCACGCCGCGCGCCTGAGCATCAGGGATGTCGCGGACTCCAGTCGTCGGAATGGTGGCGCTGTCCTCAATCGGGATTTGCACCAGCGTTGCCGGGATGATGCCGATGTCAATATCGATTCCGGTCGCCGCGCCCGGATCGGCGACGATGAGCGCTTCCGCCTGCAAACGCGCCTGCGCGGGTGTAAGTGCGATAGTTGCGCTCGGAATGATGACATAGATTGCGCCAAGAATGGCGGCGATGATCAGCACGAGCGTGAGGATTTGCACGAGTGGGCGGGCGCGCGACGGCTGAAACGCCAGACTACGCCTGCGGCTGGCGACAGGCATAAGTTCCTGTGCGTCTGGCTCGTCGTCCGGCTTGTAGGCGCGCGAGGCGAAGAGTTTGCTGCGCCCGCGTTTCCAACTACGGCGTTCGCTTGCGCCGATGGTTTCGAAGACGCTGATGCCGAGTTCGCGCGCGTGTTGGATAACCTCTGGCTCGTGGGTAACGAACGCCAGCCGGACTGCGAGCCGCGCCGCCTCACGCTGCACCAGCACCAAGTCAAGCTTGCGGGTGAGCGCGCTACCGGATTGGGGCCAGACGATGAGCACCCGCTTGCCGCGCAGGAATGCCATCTTGTCGCGGACGCGGGTGGCGTCATCGCCGGCTTCGAGTTGGAGGTAGTCCGGTTTCACGGGCATAAATGGGGTAAGGGCAGGATACAGCCTACCCTTACGAACCCCCGCTCAGGACGCGCCGTGCTTCTGTCAGGGCTGCGGCGAGCTTTCCAGCATCTTTGCCGCCTGCCACTGCCAGATTGGGACGCCCGCCGCCACCGCCGCCAACAATTGGCGCAAGCTGCTTGATCAGATTGCCTGCGTGGTACTGCTTGATCAGATCGTCTGTCACGGCGACGCAGAGTTGCGGCTTATCGTCGCTGATGCTGCCCAGCACCATGACACCGCTCTTGACCGCGCCACGGAACCAGTCTGCCATTTCGCGCAGTGTATCTGACGAAGCGTTATCGACTTCGCCAATCAACGCCTGGACACCGTTGAGCTGTTCGACTTTACTCACCAGCGTATCGAATTGCTGGCGGGCAAGCTGCCGCTGCAAGCGGTCGATCTGTTTGCGTGCGCCGCTGAGTTCACTCTGTACCGCTTGCACGCGCTCGGCAAGGCGATCGGGAGTCGTTCCCAACTGACTGGCGACGTTATCGATCAGTGCCAGGTTGCGCTGTACGTGCTCCATCGCGCCGCTGCCTGTCAGCGCTTCGACGCGGCGAATGCCTGCGCTGACGCTGCCCTCCGTCAGGATGAGGAATGCGCCGATCTGAGCGGTTTCCGGCACATGGACGCCCCCGCAGAGTTCATAGCTGTAACGGCGGCTGCCATCAGCATTGAGGATGCTGACGGTACGAACACGCTCCCCGTACTTTTCGCCGAAGAGCGCCATCGCACCTTCGGTGCGCGCTTCCTGCAAAGACTTTTCGACTGCCTGCACGCGGTAGTTCGTCATGATGACGCCGTTGATCTCCTGCTCGATGGCGCGAAGCGTATGGGTGTCGATCTTGGCGTCGTGGGCAAAGTCGAAGCGCAGACGATCGGGCGCGACGAGCGAGCCGCGCTGCTGGACATGATTGCCCAGATGGTTGCGCAGGGCGGCGTGGAGCAGGTGGGTCGCTGTATGGTTGCGGGTGATGCTGGCGCGGCGGTCACTATCGACTTCTGCCGATGCTCCATCGCTCACGCGCGGCGTGCCTTCGACCACTTCGCCGATGTGAACGATCAGCCCGCCGATCGGACGCTTCATATCTTCGACTTCAATCGTCCAGCCGTCGCCGCGAATGGTGCCTGTATCACTGACCTGACCCCCTGCTTCGACGTAGAACGGGGTTGCGCCTAGCACAACCTCAACTTTATCGCCTGCGATGGCGCTTTCGACAGGCTGTCCATCGACCAGCAGTGCCAGCACGCGGTCATCTACCCGCAGTGCGGTGTAGGGCTGGTAGACGACGCCGTTGCTGCCTACCTTGCCCGCGTCCTTGAGCTGGTTGAGGATGTCATTGTACTGATCGGCGCTGGCGATAACGCCCATCGGCTTATCACCACCGCTGGCGAGTGCGTGTTCATCTTCCGCCGCCTGGAAGCCCGCCATATCGACATGCAAGCCACGTTCTTCGGCAATGTCTTTTGTGACCTGAATCGGCAAGCCGAGCGTAGCCTTGAGGTAGAAGGCGTTCGTGCCAGCCAGCGTATCCTGACCATCCGCAACCAGGTGGTCAAGCATGTCGTTGAGTTCGCCAACGCCGCGTTCCATCGTGCGACGGAAACGTTCTTCTTCCTGCGTAATGACCTGGCGAATGCGGTCTGCGCGGTCAATGAGTTCTGTGTAATGCCCGCCCATGACGCCGATGACGGCATCGGCAACCGTGCCGAGGAATGGCTGCGTGAAGCCAAGTTTGCTGCCAAAACGGGCGGCGCGACGGATGACGAGACGACAGACCGAGTCGCGTCCCTTTGCTCCGGGCAGGACGCCATCGGCGATCAGGAAGACTGCGGCGCGCATGTGGTCGGCAATGACGCGGTAGGGGATGATATTGGCGTCGCGTTCTGCGTCGCTGTGACCGGTCAATTCCTGCGTGCGCCGGATGATGGGCATGAAGAGGTCGGTTTCGTAGTTGGCGGTGACGCCGTTGACTACGCTGAGAATGCGCTCCAAGCCCATGCCTGTATCGACGCCCGGGGCGGGCAGCGGCACGTCGTACTGCCCGGTATGTGTCTCGTCCGGCTGGGTGCGGTTGTACTGCATGAAGACGAGATTCCAAAGTTCGAGGAAACGGTCGTCGTCATCTTCCAGCGACTTGATGATGGTATCGACACCGCGTTCAGGGTATTTGTCCCAGTGCAGTTCGCTGGTGGGTCCGCAGGGACCAGTTTCCGCCATTTGCCAGAAGTTGCTTTTCTCGCGCAGCCGGACGACACGGCGCGGATCGACGCCCATCTCGTTGACCCAGAGGTTGTAAGCTTCGTCGTCCTTGTAGTAGACCGTGAAAGCCAGGCGTTCTGGCGGAAGTCCGTAGACTTGCGTCAGCAGGGTGTAGGCGTACTTGATGGCGTCGCGCTTGAAATAGTCGCCGAAGCTGAAGTTGCCGAGCATTTCAAAGAAGGTGTGGTGACGCGGCGACGGACCGACGTTCTCCAAGTCATTATGTTTTCCTGAGACTCTCATGCACTTTTGGGAAGTGGTGGCGCGCTTGTAATCGCGCTGGTCATGCCCCAGGAAGACATCTTTGAACTGCACCATGCCCGCGTTGGTGAAGAGCAGCGTTGGGTCATTACCGGGAACAAGCGCTGAAGAAGCCACTTGTTTGTGTCCCATCTCCTCAAAGAAGTCCAGGAATGCCTGACGTGCCTCGGCGCTGGTCATCGGTTTCATCGCGCGGTTTGTCCTGTGAAGTTGATTTATGGGAGCAATTATAGTGCGGCTGGGCGGGTTTTTGTAGGGAGTGCGTGGCTTGTTGGGCAAGTGGGGGCTTTAGGTGGATTGATTATGCTTTGTCGGTATTTTCATTAAGTTTAATCTGTCGCTTACAAAGGCATGATAAAAGTCTAAATATACAGGTGGCGGTACGCAACTTGCCACGCAATCTGTATTTTCAGTCATGTACAAACAAGTTCAAAAGGTTCAAACATGCCTACGATCATCGATATCGCCGTAGCAGACGGTCGTTTCAATACTCTGGTTGCAGCGGTGAAGGCTGCTGGTTTGGTCGAGACACTGAGTGGTGAAGGTCCTTTCACCGTATTTGCCCCGACCGATGATGCGTTTGCCGCGCTGCCCGAAGGCACGGTTGATGGGTTGCTGAAGGACATCCCTGCGTTGACCAAGATTCTGACCTACCATGTCGTCGCAGCGCGTGCGACTGCTGACGTGGTGGTAAGCGCACCCAGCCACACAACGGTGCAGGGTGGCGATATTCAGGTCAAGGCGGAAGACGGAACCGTTCACATCAATGATGCGAAAGTTATTGTTGCCGATGTGATCGCAGACAATGGTGTCATTCATGCCATTGACAAGGTGATTATGCCTGCCTAGTTTGCAGTGCATCCTTGAGTTGGAGAGCGTCCATACGGACGCTCTCTTGATTCTATGCTGAACTTCCCCTTTGTCTGTTGCGCGCCTTTGTGGTTCAATGTGTCCCTGTCCTGGCGTTGTTTACTACTTGGATGTAAGAAGTCATGTCTACGATTGATGAACAAGTCGAACTGTTGATGTCGGGTGCAGAATATGGCGACCCGCAGACCAAAATAAACATGGCGAACGAACTGCGCGAACGGCTGATCGAATGTGAGAAGACCGGACGCCCGCTGCGCGTCTACTGCGGCTATGACCCGCGCACGTCTGACCTGCACCTGGGACATACGATCACCATGCGCAAGCTGCGCCAGTTCCAGGAATTGGGGCATGACGTGACGTTCCTTGTCGGAACGTTTACTAGCTTGATTGGTGATCCGTCGGATAAGGACAAAGAGCGCGAACAGCTGACCGCCGAACAGGTGGATGAGAACGCGCGTACCTACGCGCAGCAGGCGTTCAAGATTCTGGACGAAAAGCTGACCCGCGTGCGCCAGAATGCCGAATGGCTGTCGTCGCTTGACTTTGCGGACATCATCCGGCTGGCGAGTAACTTCACGGTGCAGCAGTTCCTGGTGCGTGAAAACTTCGCCAAGCGTGTAGAAGCGGGCAGCCCGATCTTCCTGCATGAGTTCTTCTACGCGCTGATGCAGGCGTATGACGCTGTGGCGCAGGAAGCCGACGTACAAGTCGGCGGTCAGGATCAGTTGTTTAACATCGTCGTTGCCGGGCGTAAGCTGCAACAGGCGCTTGGTCAGCGACCGCAGATTGCGATCATCATGGGCGAGAGCCTGCCGGGAACCGACGGCGAAATCAAGATGAGCAAGAGCCTGGGCAACCATATCCCGATTATGGCGACGCCCGACGACATGTTCGGTAAGGTGATGAGCCTCCCGGATAAGGCGATGCGCGTCTTCCACAAGCTGATCCTCGGTTGGTCGCCCGCACAACTATCGGAATTCGATAGCCAGATTGCCAGCGGCGAGTTGCACCCGAACGAGGCGAAGATGCGCCTGGCGCGGGAGATTGTCGCTATCTTCCACAGCCACGAGGCGTCGGACGCGGCGCAACGGACGTGGGACGCAGTGCATCGCAGTGGCGGGCTGCCAGAAGAGATGGAGCAGGCGGCAGTGAGCGACGGCGAGAAAATCGTCGATATTCTGCGGCGCTTGAACATGGTGAGCAGTGGCGGCGAAGCGAAACGCCTGATGCAGCAGAACGGCGTGCGTTTGAACGAAGAAGCGATCACCGACCCCTATGCCGCGATCAAGCTGGAACAGCTGCCAGCGGTGCTACAGGTGGGCAAGCGCAAGTTCGTGCGGCTGGTGGCGGGCTAATCCATCAGCCTGTCGAGTTTGTGTTCGCCGTAACGAAGAATGAGTTCCAGCGCCTCTGCCTGCTTCTGGGCCGCATCGCCTTCAAAGGACATGCCGAGCAGATGTTCGATTGTGTCGTTGAGTTCGGCAAGGATGGTCATAAGACGGCTGATATCTTCGGTGCTGTCAATTTCGGTTTGAAAGTCGCGCATGAGCGCCTCCGGTGCTAGGGACACCTCATGACGTGTCCGAATGGTGAGTAATGAGCGTGAACTGGCGTAGTGGTCGCATATTGATTATCGCAGGATCGGTTGTCATTTCGATAGTCGTTGTGGCGTCGATCCTGTTCGCTGGCGCGTTTTTCTCGCAAGCTGGGGTCGCGCAAAACTTTCTGATCCAACTCTTTAAGGTCAACGAACGCGCTGCCTATGATTATCTGAGTACAGACTTCCAGATTTATGCCCGCGCGCAATGTCCCACCGGACGCATTACCGGATGTGCAGAACTGCTCGTGCCTGAGGTGTGGGGTGACTTCGAGGGCATCACGCTGGTTGAGACGGATGCAGAGCAGGGTGCTCAGTTGTTTCACGGACGCTGGTCGGAGTTGGATGCGCCTGTGGCGATTGTGGTCATTATTCGTGAGGAGAACGGCAGTCAGGTGATCACCGGTCTGCGCGGATTCGTTCCAGCGGGTACTGACATGGATGGCGCGCTGCTGCGCGGCGAGCGACGCGGTAATGCACTAGGTGATGGGTGATGGGGCGCACATCAGCACGCCCCAACGCTGTTCCTACGGCAGGTCGGCTGCGTCCACGTTCGTGACGAGCAGCTGCGCGTTGCCGGGGATGCCATACGCGGCGATGAAGTAGGCGCGGTTGCCTGCGAGTAGCACATCGGGAACATCGAAGTATTCCACGCTCGGATCGACGGTGGAAACAACTTGAAGGTCATACGTGCCAGCGGGCGTTTCGAACGCGTCCACACCATCGTTGTTGCCAAGTGTCCCGGGGAAGGCGAGGTTCTGAATGAAGGTGCCTTCGTTGACGACGACATTCACGGGTAGCAGACCGGGGATGGCGTGCAGAACCGTAACGCGGGCGAAGTTTGCGTCGAGGACACCGTAATCTTCGCTGATGACACGCAGCTGGACGCGGTTGCCATCCGGTGAGCCGACAGCGACGATAGTGTTTTCTGTGCCTGCGCGCAGGTTTGCGCTGACGTTTAAGCTGGGCGAGTCACCGGTCGCGCCTACGCTGAGCTGCGTGACGCCGACGGGGAGTTCAATTAACGGGGTGATCGAGCCAAAGCTGAGCGCCGTAATGTCAGTCAGTTCTTCGTTGATAAAGACATCAACTGCACCGGTTCCCTGCGCCAGATGGGCGACGCGGACGCGAGCAGGGGTGTTTGTCGCGGTTAGCGTAGGACGACCTGTGCCTGCGGCGGGGTTGAGTTGCAGCGTAATCCACTCACCAGCGATCAGGCGCTTGTTGACCTGGAAATTGGCGTCACCACCGCCCAGCCCGACGGAAAAATTGTAGACGTTATCGGCGCGCAGCGAGTACCAGTCGCTCACTGTGCGATAGGGAACATTCTGGACTTCGGTGATCTGGTCATTGATAAAAAGTGTGGCGGTGTTGAGTTCCGCACCGGCATGAACAAAACGAACGTGAGCGATTTCCGCTTCCTGGGCAAGGCTTAGCCCGGAGACAGTCAGAATCGCCACGAGCAAGCCGAGAACGAACATTGCACGACGCATGGCGTTACCCTTTTGTGATTACATACAAAGATAGCCTCACAAGGGTATTCCACTGTTACTAAGCGCCAGTAAATCGTTGTAGTTGCAAGGTTAAGTTTAAGTTAAATCTGTTTTACGTGGCGGGCGGCACAAACAGCAGCACGACCGCGCAAATGATGAGAGCGCCGAGCATCACATAGTCAAACGTCTTGCGGTCAATGCGGGTGACCATCCAACGACCGATGATGACGCCCAGCGGGATGAATGGCAGCGCCCACAGGTAAGTGAGCACATCGTTGGCATTGAAGATGTTGGCGAAGCCCAGGAACGGCAGCTTGACGGCGTTAACAATTGCAAAGAAGAGCGTGGCTGTGCCTGTGAAGCTGCGCGGCGTAACGTCGTTTTGCAACAGCATATAAATCGTATAGGGCGGTCCGCCGACGTTGGCGACCATCGAACCAGTCCCGGCGATCCAACCGGCAATAATGCCATGCCAGTCGCGCGGTTGGTAACGCAGCCGAGTCAGTCGCTGCTCGAGCAGCTTGTACACGACGAAGAGCAGCACGAACGCCCCAACGAGCCGACGAATCGCATCATCCGGCAGGCTGGCAAGCACGAGTGCGCCGACCACGATGCCGACGATGGCGGCGGGCAGGAGCAAGCGTATATAGCGGATGTCCCAGGTTTTCCAGTAGGTATAGAGCGCGAACGCATCGCCTATCAGCAGCAGCGGCAGAGCGAGGCTGAGCGATTGGCGCACGGGCATGACGAGCGCCAGCAGCGGCGCGATAATGACTGCCAGTGCCGGACTGAGACCCCCTTTGGAAAGACCGATAATCAGACAGGAAACGGCGACAACTGTGAAGACGATGAACGGCGCGATCTCAAACGGCATTATGTGTCACTTTGTGGCGTGTAAACGAAGAATTCGCGGAACTGAGTATCGGTGTTGCGCAGCTTAAGTGCCAGATCGAGCGCCAGGTTGCGCATGATTTTGTAGCCCATCTGCGGGAAGGTCTGACACTGTTTCATCAGCGGTTCGCGCGGGATGACGACCAACTGTGTATTGTCGCGGGCGCAAGTGGCACGGGCAGAGCGCCCGCCGTCGTCCACAAGTGCGATTTCGCCGAACGACTGTCCCTTGCGCAGGGTCGCCAGCGTTTGCGGGTCGCCTTTGTGTTCGGGGTCCAGCACGCGCGGGTCAAGCTGAATTAACACTTCTCCCTCGGCAATGATGTAGAGTTCGTTGCCGGCGGTGTTTTCTTCGAAGATAACATCACCCGCGTGACAGGTTTGGGTATAGGCGACATTTGCGATCAATTCAAGCTGTACCGTGCCAAGATCGAAGAACAAGTCTGCCTGTTTGAGTGCTTGCGTCAGCGACATGCGAGAACTCCTGCCGAATACGCGGGCGTTGGTACGATAAACTATACCGAATTCAAAGCGAATTCACATCACACCAGAATAAGCTGGTCTTTGTGACCCTTTATGAGCCTTTGTGGTCATGATAGTATGTTTGTTATTGACAGAGAGTGGTTGCAACAGGGAAACAATGGGCAAGCAAAAGCGCAAACAGAGTAACGTGGTATTTGACGAACTGCGTGAGCAGCCGCTGCCGCATCGTGTGTGGGGCGCGTCATTTATTGATGATGAGGCGCGCAAGCAGATGGACAACGCCGTCCGGCTGCCGATCAGCGTGATGGGTGCCCTGATGCCAGATGCGCATGTCGGTTATGGACTGCCGATTGGTGGCGTGCTGGCAACGGATAACGCGGTTATTCCATATGCGGTGGGTGTGGACATTGCCTGCCGGATGCGCATGTCGATCTTTCCACTGTCTCCGATTGTGGTCGGGCAGAAAAGCGCGCAGTTCAAGAAAGCGCTGATGGAAGAGACGCGCTTCGGGGCGGGGGTGATCTGGCGCTCAAACGAACAGGTCGAGCATCCAGTGCTGGACGATCCCGACTGGCAGGCGACTGACTTGCTGCGTTCGCTCAAAAACACGGCATACAATCAGCTTGGTACGAGCGGAACGGGCAATCACTTTGTCGAATGGGGCAGCTTCAAACTCGATGACGATGATCATGTGCTTGGGCTGGAAAAAGGCAGCTATCTGGCGCTGCTTTCACACAGCGGTTCACGCGGTGTCGGCTTTAAGATCGCCAATCATTACTCGAAGCTGGCGCAAGACATGATGCCGACCCTTGATCCGGCGGTGCGCGTGCTGGCATGGTTTGACCTGGACAGCCATTATGGGCAAGAATACTGGCGGTCAATGGAACTGGCGGGGCGGTTTGCGAGCGCCAATCACGAAGTCATCCATCGGCGTGTGGCAAAGGCGATGGGCTACAAGCCGATTGCAAGCATCGAGAATCATCATAACTTCGCCTGGAAAGAGACTATTCCTGCACCTGCTGGCAGCAACAGCGGCGAGCGGGAGGTGATTGTGCATCGCAAGGGCGCCACACCAGCCGCAACGGGGGTATACGGCATCATCCCTGGCTCAATGGGGGACGCGGGGTATGTCGTGCGTGGGCGCGGGGAAGTATCATCGATCAATTCAGCTTCGCATGGCGCGGGTCGGGCGATGAGCCGACGCAAGGCGGTAGAGAGCATCACCAAGACGGAACGCGACAAGTACCTGCGTTCGCGCAATATCACGCTGCTTGGCGGCGGCATGGACGAAGCGCCACAGGCATACAAGCGTATTGACGAGGTGATTGACGCGCAGCGCGATCTGGTCGATATTGTTGGGAGCTTCACCCCGCAGATGGTGCGCATGGCGGATGATGGCAAGGACGAAGGATGACGGCTGAGTACAGTGTAGACGAGATGATTTGCACCTGCATCGCGCGGCAGGTGGTCGATGGTGAAGTCCTGGCGCAGGGCATCAATACGCCGCTGGTGATGGCAGGCTTCATCCTAGCGGGGTGTACACACGCGCCAAATGTGCGCTACGCCTCTGCCATCGGTCAAAGCCTGTGCGCGGAGTGGGGCCCGCTCGGAGTCGGGCGCATTGAGGACATCTGGTTGGGGAAGGGCTTAATGCACGTCGGATTTGTGACGGCGGCAGCGGATTTGCTACCCAAGTATCATCTGAAGGAGTTCTTCCGTCCTGGGCAGGTGGACAGCGCAGGGAACTTCAACAACATCGCCTTTGGCGCGTATCAAGCGCCTCGTATGCGTCTGCCCGGAACGGGCGGCATCCCGGATGTGTCGGTGGTGTCGGATAACGTTTACCTGTATGTACCGCGTCATTCGAGGGTGGTGTTCAGCGCCAAGGTTGATTTTGTCAGCGGTTTGGGACATGTGGCAGCGCGGAAACGCGGCGCAGGTCCACGTTATCTGGTCAGCGATCTGGGCGAGTTTGACTGGCATGAGGGGCGTATGCGTTTGATTCGTTACTTTCCCGGCATAATGGTTGAACAGATACAAAAGAAGACCGGCTTTCCTTTGCAGGTATCGCCCGATGTCTGTGAGACGCAGCCGCCATCGGCTGGCGAACTGCGATTGCTGCGCGATGTGATCGATCCTTTGGGAGTGCGCAAGCTGGAGACGCTGGCGGGCAGCACCCGTAAGGAACTGCTCCGCCAGATTTTGAGCGCTGAAGAAGCAAACTAACCTGCCTCAGCGTGTCACAGCGGGTTGGAGCACCGTTTGCGCCTGTGCCTCGGCTGGCGCGGCGGCTGCGCGTTCTGACACGATGATACGATCAATGGCAAATAGCAGTGCGGAGTATGTCCAGAGCAGTTGCACCATCGGGCGCGAATTAAAGATGTCGCCGTTCATGTGCAGGTAATGACCGAGCAGCGCGCCCAAAATCCCCAGCCCGATTACGGACAGCATCTTGTCTTTGCGCATCCAGACTCGTACACCGCGTATGACCGTCAGGATCAGGAAGGCGACAAACCCGATAAAGCCTGGCAGCCCGTTTTCAGAAAGCACAAGCATATACTTGTTATGGACGGTAAAGATCCACTCCGAACTCAAATTGGGTGGGATGTAATTGAACATGGCGGTCGCGAAGTTATTGGGTCCAATCCCCGTCAAGGGATAGTTCCGGAACATCTCCAGCGCGATTTCGTTGAGTGGTCCGCGCGCTTCTGCTGCACCTTGATCGTCTGTCGTGAGGCGGCTGATGATAATGGGTCCCAGGATTACAGCTCCCAGGACTCCGGCAATCACAATGCCCGTGACGATGCGGGATGACAGCCATCCACGCCAGAACATCAATCCCAACAATACGGTTGTGCCGAGCAAAAACCCCATCCATGAACCGCGCGACTGCGTAATAATGATTGCAGCCATGCCAATCATTACGGAGCCAGCGATAAAGTATTGAAGATACTGAAACGGCGACTTTAGCTTCACAAGCAAAGCAGCAATCAGCGGAACCAGCATGGTTAGCAGGTAGCCCCCTGCGACATTGGGCGATGTGAAGGTGCCGCCGGGTCGTCCAGGTGTCATGTTGGGCAGCATGAAGATGTTGAGGAAGCGCTGCCCGAACATCACCACTGACTGTGCAACCATACCGAGTGCCAGAAATGTCAACAGAAACAAGACTTCTGAACGGGTCTTAATCGCTCCGGCGATGTAGATCATGAGGAGAAGGACCTGGAGCAGCATGAAGATTTCGTAGAAGGAGAGCCGCGCTTTGTATGGGGTTGCATACATGGCAACGAACATCCAGCCCAGGTACAGCACCAAAGGTCCCGCTGCCCAGAAGATAGGGCGGCGTCCAGGTGTGCGTTTGTGTACCAGCAGCTCAAACAACCACGAGCCATACAGAAAGGCGATTGCCATCGTGGTCAGGCTGATGTTGAAACCACTGAGTGAACCCCAGATAACAATGGTCGGATCGTTGCCAAACGAAGCATCAATTTGCAAACTCAGGTCGATGATCGTGAGTCCCAACGCCCACATACGCAGATCGCCAATCAATGTCGAGACCATCGCGCCGATGATAGCAGCATAGAAAATGACCAGGACTGGTAAAGGGAAACCCAGTGATGGTAGCAGGATGCCCGCACCCAGTAAGCCTCCGAGTAGGGCGGCTACCAGCCAGCGCTGCGCTACCCTGCGAGTGTCTTTCCTGAGCAAACCCAAAACGGGTAACTGCTGTCCAGATGTGTATGATGCCACGTGCACTTGCCTCTCTGCTCTGTATAGCAATTGTATCCAATGCGCCTTTCATGTCCATAACAGGCTTTTGCAAGGGTAAACCCGTGTATAATCTCAGTGACTGATGAGTGTAGACGTGTTTACATGGATATGTTTGTGTGAGGTGTACATGCAGAAGCGATGGTTCTGGCTGTTCACGTTGTTTGTCCTGCTGACCAACATGCAAGTGCTGGCTCAGGGTGGGGCACCACGTTCAGATGACTTTAACGGGTTCCGCCTCAACGACGATGTGTGGACGTTTACCAATCCTGAAGGCTCGGCGGAGATGCGCGTGGTGGGGACGAATACCCCAGATGCGTGGCTGCAACTCAATGTTCCGCGTGGCAACCCACAGGATGTCTGGTTTACTGGCATTCGTGCACCGCGCGTGATGCAGGAAGTGCGCAATGCTGACTTCGAGATTGAGGTCAAGTTTGAAAGTGGTGTACAGGCGGGGCAAGCAGAGGGCATTCTGGTTGAACAGGATAATGGCAACTGGGTGCAGGTTTATTTCACCGCTGCCAACCAACAAACACAACTCATCGCTGCTTCTGCCACGAACTTTAACCTGAACCTGAACGACCCCAACCTGCTGTTGGAGATTGCCGATCCGGGCGCATCACCGCTGTGGATGCGGTTGACGCGCGTGGTCAATGACTGGACGGTTGCGTACTCACTTGACGGTAGTGAATGGGTCACAACACCGACGTTTACACAGCGACTGGCGGCTGCGCAGGTGGGGCTGTATGCAGGCGTCAACAGCTTCTTCGGCGATTCCCCCGCGTTTACAATGGCGGTAGATTACTTCTCGGTGACGAGCGCGCCCGTTACAGAAGAGGATGCGACAACAGTAGATGACCTGTTTCCGCCGCTGATCGTTTCGACCGATCCGCTGTCGTATGATGATCGGATCGTGATGAACTGGATGACGGACGAGCAGGCAACGACCACGATTGAATACGGCGTGACAGACAGTTTCGAGTTGGGAACGATTGAAAGCAGCGACCTTGTTGTCACGCACAGTGTCGAGCTTCCCGGTTTGACGCCTGGCACGACTTACAACGTGCGCCTGACATCCAGCGATGGTTTGGGCAACATCAGCCCGCCGGAAGTGTTCACAGTGACCACGCTGGATGCGCCGCCGACAATGCCCGTGATTAACCTGTGGTACGGGGAGAGTCAGACTTTTGGCAACATTGGTGTGCCATCCAACTGGGTGAATATTGTCGGGCGGGCGCAGGATGCGGATGCTGGCGACCGCATTCGTATGACCTATTCCATCAACGGCGACGAATACTTGCCTTTGAGTGTGGGTCCTGATCGGCGTCGTCTGGCAGGGCGGGGTGACTTTAATATTGAGATAGGGCTCGAAAGCCTGCGAGAAGGCGAGAATGAGATCATTATTCGCGCTGAAGACCGTTACGAAAACCGCACGAACGTGTCGGTATTTGTCAATTTCAGCGCGCGTAATGTGTGGAGCATTCCCTGGACGGCAGAATGGTCGGATGCTCAGACGGTGCAAGCAAATGTGCAGGTCGTGGATGGCTTATGGGAAGTCACGGCTGACGGTGTGCGCACCGCCGAACCTGGTTATCGCCGCATGATCGCCATTGGGGACCTGTCGTGGACGGATTACCAAGTGCTAATCCCACTAACAGTGCATGAGCTTGTTCCAGGCGACGCGGCTGATCCACTGGTGGTAGATGCTGAGCCGTTTGTCGGCGTGATGCCGCGCTGGGTGGGCTACTATCGTTGGGATGACTCGCAGCCGGCGGTGGGTCCAGTGCCAGTGGGTGCGTTTGCGCGCTATATGTGGCGCAGTGCGGTGCGCCAGAACAGCGCTGATGGGCTTGAATTGCTTGATGGGACGTTCCAACCTGCGGTTGAAGATCCTTCACGTATCAGTCTGCGCGTGGGTGATGAATACTTTATTCGTCTGCGTTCGGTGACATCGGTTGACGGAAGCGCCTTTTACAGCGTCCGGTTGTGGCGCGCTGAGGATACAGAGCCGACATGGTGGAACGTTGCGACGACTGTGCCAGAAGGCGGGCGCACGAACGGGTCGGTTGCGTTGGTTGCCAATCGTGTTGACGTCAGCTTTGGCGACATCCAGGTGACGAGCCTGAACCCACAAGCCTACATCTTGCAGGCATATCCGAACTCCCCGCCAGAATGTGGGGCATTGGTACTGGGCAGCGGCGCCAATTTGCGTACCGGTGCGGGTCCGAACTTCAGCGTGGCGCGTTCGGTGACGGGCGGCGAGCAAATCACCGTCAACGGGCAGCTCACTGGCGAAGATGGTTTTGTGTGGTACCGAGCCGTTGAAGACTCTGCATGGGTGCGCGCCGATCTGGTGCAACTGGATGCCGAGTGTGAAGGTCTCGTGCAGCTTGATTGATGATAAAGCCTGAAGCCTGCCTTACGTGTTGTGGTATTGTAAGGCAGGTTTGTTAAGGTACAACCTATAGCCTGTGGGAGTGAATAAACACATGCAAATTACGGATATTGTCAGCATTCTATGGCGGCGCAAGTGGGTCATCCTGATTACACTTGCGATTTGCCTGGCAGTCGCTGTTGCTATCACCGTTGTTACAACGCCAGTGTATATGACAGTTGCTACGATGCGTGTTCTGACCCCTGGTACGGGGTTAGACGGTGGAACATCATGGGTGAACACGCAGTTTGCCGATCGTTTGACTGCAACCTACCTTCCGGTGCTGTCGAGTACCCCGATACTCGATGAACTGGCGCGACGGGTAGGTGCCGAGAGCCGTGACGATTTGCCTGGACTTGAGGTTGAGCCGATATCGGGGACGGAACTCATGGAAATCCGATTTTTTCATCCAGACCCGATATACGCGAATGAACTGGCGAACATGCTGGTGGAAAACCCTGGTTTGCTGTTTGGCGATTATGTTCAGGCTTTCAATTCGCTTCAGGAACGCCTGAATGCGAGCCAGACACGCCTGGAAGAGCTGCGCACAGAGTATGATGCGTTGTTTGAGAGTGCAAACCCCAATCGTAATGCGGCAGAGTCGCTGCGGCAGCAAATCAACCTTGAAGAACAGAACTTCTCGCAGCTGAATACGCAGTATAACCAGTCGATCTTGCGGCTTGAAGGTCAGCGCACGGCGATCACGCTGGTGCAGCCAGCGCTGCCACCCGACGGTCCTATCCGTCCGCAGCGGACGCTCAACATAGCTGCTGGCGTGCTGGCAGGTCTGGTCGGTGGTCTGGCACTGGCGATTTTGTTCGAGAATTTTGATAATGCCATGTACACCACCCGTCATATCGAAAGAATTGCCAACCGCGTCATCATCGGACAAATTCCGAGTGGTAAGCGCCAGCGCGGTGTACCGCTGCGTATGAACGAGTCTGCGGTGTTGGAAGGGTATCGCTGGCTGCGTGCGAACGTTCTATCGGGAAACGCCAGCTACCGCACGCTCCTTGTGACGAGCGCCATGCGCGGCGAGGGTAAGTCGTCTGTGGCGGCAAATCTGGCAGCGACGATTGCACAAACGAATCGCTCCGTGCTGTTGATTGATGGTAATTTGCGCAAGCCGACGTTGCACGAGACGTTTGGCGCAACCAACTCGGTTGGGTTCAGTGATGTGCTGGTGGGCAATGCGCAGCCGGAAGAAGCGCTGCAAAAGTTGGGCGACTACGAACTGTACCTGATGCCGTCTGGCAGTTCGCTGGAACCTGGTACGGATCTGCTCAGCTCGGAACGCGCTCGCAGCCTGCTGCGGCAGCTAGGTCGTCAGTATGATGTTGTGTTGATCGACAGCCCGGCGGCAGAAGCGTATTCGGATGCTGCGGCACTGGCACCGATTGTCGATGGTGTCATTGTCGTTGTGGAACGCAAGCGGACGGAAGACTTCCAGTTGCGCAACCTGTTATCCAGTCTGGATAATGTGAAGGCGACGGTGGTAGGGTTGGTCGTGAATCGGGCGGAGAAGCGCGCCACGGCTGCATACCCACGGATGCAGATGCAGCGCCCGACGCCGATCCGCGAAACGATGTCCGTGCCGCGAATGGATCATGCACCTGCGAACGGACACGACGATACGAGCAAGCAGCCGCTGCTGGCAGAGCGCAGCACGCGGACAGACGATCTGTAGTCTCAGCGTCGATCAGCTATGAAGAACGGGGTGATGGATGTCACCCCGTTTTGTTTAATTGATTTGCCAGTCTGAGAGCGTGCGGAAACGGTCGTCTGGCGCACCCATAAAGCCCAGTTGTACGCCGTTGACGGTGCGCGACACGACATAGGTGAAGAGCGGGTAGTAGAGTGGTATGGCGATGGCACGCTCGACGAACTGCTGTTGGAAGCGGCGATAGAGTTCAATTCGATTGATGCCACTGGCATCGCGGCGCGCACGTTCGAGCAATTCACTGATGCGCCCGTCATCTGCAGCGCCGTAGTTAAGACCATTGGGTGCAGTCTGCCCCTGATGCCAGAAAGCGTAGATATCCGGGTCAGCGCTGGTGCCAAGCGACAGTTCAACGAGGGCGCTGTCAAATTCGCCGTTGGTCAGTCGCTGGCGGTAAGTGTCGGTAGTGACTGCATCGACTGTGACGTTGACGTTCAACTGCGCCCATTGCGTGGCGATTTCTTGCGCAACAGCGACCAGTGCCGGGTCATTTGCCACGAGTATGGAAAAGTTGTATGAACCACTGGATGGCGGTAACGTCGGTTCACCTTCGGGCACTGGCGTTGCCGTGGCAGCGCGCTGATTGGCGACATCCAGTTGTGCACGGGCTGATGCGGGGTCATATGCTGCCCAGGGGAGGTCGGGCAGGTATGCCCACGAGCCGGGCATGAGCGGGCTATCTGCCTCGACGGCGATGTTTGACAGGTTACGTTCGATCACGGAGGCGCGATCCAACCCTGTTTGCAGGGCGACACGCACGCGCTGTTCGCGGAAGAAGCGGGTGCTTTCGCGCTCCCAGTTGAAGATCAACACGCCTAAGGTCGGCTCAATTTGTGTGTAGAGGTTGAGAGTTGTGCTGGCGTTGGTCACGTCAAACAGACGTTGGCGTTCAGCGCGACTGCCTGCCGCCAGTGCGTCAATATCGCCGCGATTAAGCGCCTGTGCTGCGGCGTCAAACGTGGGAAAGAGGTCGAACTGGATGCGTTCGATGCTGTAGCCTCCGCCTGTTTGCAAACGCTGGCGGTAGACGGGCGCAGCACGCAGTCGCACCTGTGTCGCGCGCCCGTCGCTGCCCATGATGATGCGCTCGAGCTGATAGGGTCCTGTCCCGATGGGCGTCAAATTAAACGGGTGGCTGGCGAGTTGGGCAGCGTTGGTGCCGCGCAATGCGTGTTCGGGCAGGATACCAATTTGCAATTCGTCGAGGAAGGTGGCGAGCGGCTGCGTCAGGCGGAAGCGCACGAGATAGTCGCCTAGAATTTCGGTTTCGACTGTGCGCCAGAAGCGTGTTCGTCCGTCTGAACCGGGGAAGTCCGGCGAGCGCAGGATTTCCATCGTATAGCCGACATCGCGCGCAGTGAAGGGCGTCCCGTCCTGCCAGAGGACATCATTGCGCAGCGTGAAAACATATTCCAGTCCGTCAGATGAGATGACAAGGCTGTTCGCCAGCGCAAATATCGGTTCGCCATAATCATTTGTTCGCATCAAGCCTTCATATATGAGCGAGGTGATGTCACGGTCAACAGGGTTGAGGTCGGCAAAGACGGGATTGAGGCGCGCGATATCGCCCACCAGACCTTCGCGCAGCGTACCTGTGCCCGCCGGAAGTGGTGTGGGTGAAGGTCCGGCCGGAGTTTCGGTTGCAAGGATGGCAATTGGCGTTGGTGTTGCGGTGGCGCTTTGGGTGGGCGTGGGTGTAACTTGCGGGAGTGACTGAATGCGCGTGACGATGCTCATGGCGAAGAGTGCAAGTGCGAACAGCAGCGCCAGGACTTGCCAACGGAAACCTCGGAACATGGTGTCCTCGCGGGATTAAGTGCAAAAAAGGTGTTCCACAGCGCGCGAAACACCTTTGCCAGACGAACGTAAAGCGAATGAACGTCGTACCAGGTGGCTACCGTGTGAAGGCGACTGCAAGAATCGAGACAGCGACGAACACGAACGAAAGCACAATGGTGATCTGGAACAGTGTCTTTTCCAGCCCGCGGCGGGTGCGCGAAATGCCCCCCATGCCGCCATCGCCACCGAGCAGGTTGCCCAGACCGCTGCCTTTGACCTGGAGCAAGACAATCGCAATCAACGCAATCGACAAAATGATAGATGCAATCTGTAACGCAGCGTTCATGCGCTGGGACTCCCTGAAGCTATATCAAACACAATGGCAGGGAGTATAGCACGGACAATCGTGTTCCGAAAGTCCGTGCCCGAGTCTGTTGAGGGTTGAAGCCACAGGGCAGAATATATTCTGCCTCTACGGATTATGGTGTAGCTGGGGAGGTGGGTTCGACCACCGGTTGTGGCAGTTCTTCGCCGCGCAGGAAGGCGATTGCCGAGCGTAGTTGCAGATCGTCCGCCTGTTCTTCGGCAGTCATCGGATTCCAGAGTACCTCAATATCCGGGATGATGCCTTTTTCGTGTATCCAGTGGCGATTGGGCGTGAGCCAGCGCGCAATGGTGACACGCACTCCGCCGCCATTGACGAGTGGGTACCAGGTTTGCACTGTGCCCTTGCCGAATGTGCCTTCGCCCATGATGGTCACCAGGTCGTAATCCTGCCACGCACCTGCCACCAGTTCGGAAGCGCTGGCGCTGGTTTCGTCCACAAGCACAACGATGGGGACATCGAAATCGACAGAATCGCCGCGCGCGTTCAGTCGTTCTTCGCGGTCGCCGAAGTCTTCAATCAGCACTGTGCCTTCGGGGATGAGCAGGCTGGCGACATCGATGGCACTGGTCAATAACCCGCCGGGATTGCCGCGCAGGTCAATGATCAAGCCAGTGAGTTCGTCAGGATTGAGAGCGTCAATCGCATCTTCCAGTTCGACACGGGCGTCCGGGCTAAAGTTGTTGAGGCGCACATAGCCGAGATCGCCATCGACCACTTCGCTTTCGACATTGGGGATGATAATGCGTTCGCGCACAATATCGAACTCGACCAGCTCGCCTTCACGTCGGAAGACGATGTTGACGCTGCTGCCTTCCGGCCCGCGAACGTAAGTTGCCAGTTCCGCCTGCGACAAGCCGGTCATATCTTGCCCGTCAACCTCGACGAAGACATCGCCAGGTAATACACCTGCACGTTCGGCGGGTCCGCCTTCGATCAAGCCAACGACCTCGACCTCGTTGTCGTCATTAGTGCGAATGACAACGCCGATACCGACGATTTCACCTTCCAGGTCTTGATTGAGCAGCGGGAAGAGTTCGGGGTCCATGTAGCTGCTGAACTCATCGCCGAGTGAATTGACCATGCCGGAGATCGCGCCGTCTACGAGAGTTTCAATCGGCACGTCGTCTATGTACTCATCTTCAATGAGGTTGAATGCCTGCCAGAAAGATTGAAATGCTTCACGGGCATATTCTGGCATTTCGGTCCAATCCTGGGCGAAGCCGACGCGCGACTGGCTGCCAAAGAAGAACCCTGCGATGAAGACGACCATCGCGATCATGAACGTCGGGAAAACGCGCCAAAGCGCATTACGTAACCAGGTCATAGGAGGCTCCGCCTGTTGATCTATAGCGTTATTATAAAGGTGAAACGTGAGAATGAAGTGATAACGGATGTCCTGATGAGTTTAGAAACTGCAAAAGCCATTGTCTACGGTGTAGCGCTGGGGGCAGGCGACGGCGGAGTTGCTGATGTGTTTGCATTGGCAGAAATCAGCTATCGCTATCACACCGATTTGCGTAAGCTGCATAAAGCCGCGCATGAACATGGGCGACTATCGTCTGATCACATCAAGGTGGCTGCTGCATGTGTGGCAGCTGCGTTCTTGATCGCACTGCCCTTGAACGGTGCGCACGACCATGAGTACGCTCGGCGTGTGGTGGAGTTCACCGACGGCTTGAGCGATGCGCTGGATGCAGCGTTCTATCGGCTGGGTCATGTGCTGGCGTGGGGTGATGAGGGCAGCGCGATTGCACACATTGGGAAAGACGGCGGCGCAGAGGCTTTGATCGGGTTGGCGTGTTATTGCGTCATGCGCTATCCGACAGAATTTGACAAAGCTATGGCGTTGGGGCGAATGTGCGGCCTCATCCCGGCTGCGCTGGCGGGCGGCATACTCGGAGCGAAACTCGGGCTGGCGGGCATAACGCAAACAGCGATTGTCAGTCTGAAGGATGTGGATCGACTTGATGAAATGGCGGTCAATTGGATGATGAAAGGACGATTTTGATGACGTTGACACGGCAAGAGTTGCAGGCGCGTTGTATGAGCAAGGCACGCGTAACCGAGGAATTCCCGTTTGGCGAAGACCCGGTGTACAAAGTGGCGGGTAAAATGTTCGCACTTATCCCGCTTGGCGAGCCGCTGAGTATTTCCCTCAAGTGCGACCCGAAGCTGGTACCGATCCTGCGCGAGACGTATGCAGCCGTGACGGTCGCGCCGTATATGAGTAAAACGCACTGGAATCGCGTCCGTGTGGATGGCACGATAGCGGACGATGAAGTTCTGGAGATGATCGACAACTCGTATGCGCTGGTCGTGAAGGGGCTGCCGAAGGCGGTACGTGACAGTCTCAAACCATGAATATTACTTTGACAGAATGTGATGCGTCGTATATAGTTTGAGCATTCAGGAGTTGACGTTGTGTTCTTGCGCGTACACCACCCGCATCATAAATACGGAATGAGATAGGTGCTGGCATACGCTTGAACACGTCATGAGTTGTCGTCTAAAGTCCCCGCACCTGTCGGGGACTTTTTGTTTACAGGGGCAGCCGGAGGGACGATGTTAGCAGTCATAGATTATGGGGCTGGGAATTTGCGCAGTGTGCTGCACGCGCTTACGCATCTGGGAGCAGCGAGCATTCGTGTCGTGCGTTCGCCGGAAGAACTGCGCGGCGCGGAAAAGATTATCCTACCGGGGGTGGGTGCGTTTGGTGCGGGAATGCAAAAGCTGGAAGAACAGCGCTTGATCCAGCCGATTCGCGATGCGGTCTATGCGGGGACGCCGTATCTGGGCATTTGCCTGGGCATGCAGTTCCTGTTTGATTGCAGCGACGAAATGGGCGATCATCGTGGCTTAGGTATTTTGCCGGGGCGGGTGACGCGCTTTAACGACCTGCCGGGCTACAAAGTGCCGCACATGGGCTGGAACACGCTCCGTGAACTGCGCGAGTCGTCGCTGCTGGCGAACCTGCCACCAGAACGCTATGCCTACTTCGTCCACAGCTACTACTGCGTGCCAGCGGATGCGCGCGATGTGCTGGCGGTGGTGGATTACGGTATCCCGTTCACGGCGGTGGTGCAGCGCGAGCATATTTTCGGCGTCCAGTTCCATCCTGAAAAGAGCCAGCGAACAGGTCTGCAATTGCTGACGAACTTTTTGGAGATGTAGCGATGATCATTTATCCGGCGATTGATTTGCGTGGCGGCAAAGTGGTGCGACTGCGAGAGGGAGACCCGAAGCGGCAGACCATTTACAGTGAGGATCCGCTATCGACAGCCCGCTTTTGGCAGGTACGTGGCGCGACGTGGCTGCATATGGTCAATCTCGATGGCGCGCTGACGGAGGCAAATGACAATAGCGGTATTCTGGCGCAAATTGCCGAACTGGAAGTAAAGGTGCAGTTTGGCGGCGGGCTGCGGACAGCGAGCGATATAGCGGCGGCGTTCGCGCGTGGGGCGTCGCGTGTTGTGCTGGGGACAGCAGCGGTACAGAACCCGACGCTGGTTGAGGCTGCGATTGGGCGCTATGGCGCGGAGGCGGTGTGTGTTGCGCTGGACGCCCGTAATGGCTTTGTGACGACGCACGGCTGGATGCAGACCACAGACTTAACGGCGGTAGAGCTTGGCAGGCAGATGGCAGCCATTGGTGTGCGCCATGTGCTGTTTACTGATGTGGCGAAGGATGGCGGGCTGGAAGGTGTGAATCGCGATGCCACGATTGCCCTGGCACAGGCAACGGGGTTGTCTGTCATCGCCAGTGGCGGCGTGAGTTCGCTGGATGATGTGCGCGCGTTGAAAGACAGCGGTACAGTGGCGGGCGCGGTTATCGGCATGGCGCTGTATGAGGGCAAATTCGACTTGCGGGATGCGTTGGCAATCGCGGGAGCAGACAATGCTGGCTAAACGGATTATTCCCTGCCTGGATGTGAAAGATGGGCGGGTGGTGAAGGGTATTAACTTTGTTGATCTGCGTGATGCGGGCGACCCGGTCGAGCAGGCAGCCGTCTACGACCGCGAGGGAGCGGACGAGCTGGTGTTTCTGGACATCACGGCGACGCATGAAGCACGGGCAACGACACTGGAAATGGTGCGGCAGGTAGCGGATACGATCTTCATCCCATTCTGCGTCGGCGGCGGCATTCGCACGATTGAGGATATGCGGTCGACGCTGCTGGCAGGAGCGGACAAGGTATCGATCAACAGTGCTGCTGTGAACACGCCGGACTTGATTAACGAAGGGGCATGGGCGTTTGGCAGCCAATGCATTGTGGTGGCGATTGACCCCAAGTGGACTGGCGAACGATGGGAAGTATTCGTCAGCGGTGGGCGTATCAATACCGGGCTGGACGCGCTGGAATGGGCGCGCGAAGTCGAACGTCGCGGCGCGGGTGAAATCTTGCTCACGAGTATGGATCGCGATGGAACGAAGGCAGGCTATAACATTGACCTCACGCGCGCTGTCAGCGAAGCCGTGTTGATTCCGGTGATTGCCAGTGGCGGTGCGGGTACTGAGGCGCATTTTCTGGAGGCACTGACGACGGGCAAGGCGGATGCAGCATTGGCGGCGACGTTGTTCCACTTCAATGAGCTGCGTGTACCGGACTTGAAGCGCTATTTAAATGGGCAGGGCGTGCCGATGCGCATGAGTGGATGGTGATGATGAATCTTGAAACCATTAAGTGGGATGCAAACGGACTGGTGCCTGCGGTCGTGCAGGATGCGACAACGCTGCAGGTGCTGATGGTGGCCTACATGAACCGCGAGTCGCTGGCACAAACGCTGCAAATCGGCGAGGCAGTGTTTTGGAGTCGCAGCCGCAACGAGTTGTGGCACAAGGGGGCGACTAGCGGCAATATTCAGCGGGTGCGCGATATCTTGGTGGATTGCGATGAAGACACACTGCTGCTGCTGGTGGATGCGGCGGGACCTGCGTGCCACACAGGGGAAGTATCGTGCTTTTTTCGGACATTGGAGACGGCTGCATCATGACGAATATGCTGCGTTATCTTGAGGATTTGATCGCTGAGCGGCGAGCACAGCCGCAACCGGGCAGCTACACGAATAAACTGCTGGACGCGGGTGTAAACCGAACTGCGCAGAAAGTAGGCGAGGAAGCGGTCGAGGTGGTGGTCGCGGCGCTGGGGCAAGGGCGTGAACAGCAGATCGGCGAATTGAGCGACCTGTTCTATCATGCGCTGGTGCTGATGGCTCAGTTGGACATTTCGCTCGATGATGTCGATGCCGAGCTTGCACGGCGTCATACGATTCTGACGCAGCCGAAGGATTGAATATGCCAGGAGACGGGCGCTTTGTGGCAGAAGCCACGTTTCATGTGCGCTATGCCGAAACCGATGCGATGGGGATTGTCCATCATGCCAGCTATGTTGTCTGGTTTGAGGAAGGGCGCAGTCATTACGCGCGGGCGCGCGGCAGCGACTATGCCGATTTTGAGCGCAGCGGGCATTACCTGACGGTTGCCGAGGTGAGCGCGCGTTATCTCAAACCAATGGTGTATGGGACGCGCGTGAGCGTGCGTTGCTGGATTGAGACAATGCAGTCGCGGGCGTTGACATTCGCTTATCAGATCCTCAATGCTGACACGGGCGATGTATGTGTGACCGGGCAGTCGAAGCATGTCTGCATTACCCATGACGGGCGCGTGACAACCTTGCCCGCGCAGTGGCGCGCCTGGGGCAGCACATAAGTGTTGTGGCGTTGATAGGCTAAGTGGGCTATACTCCGACCGTAATGTGCAAAGATATTTGGTTATTGGAGTATGCAATATGACCACACTTGCTGAACGTCCATGGACGAAACGCTACGATAGTTTTGTTCCAAAAACCCTTGAGCCGTATCCACAGTTTCCACTGCATGACTTTCTGCGCCAGGCGGCGCGCGATAATCCGACGGGCGTGGCACTTGTCGCCAGCGCCCACCTTCCGGTGGTCAAGCGCGTTGGGAATGAAGTGAATTATGCTGAGTTGGACTCGCTGTCCGACGCATTGGCGGCTGCGTTGGTGGAGATGGGGCTGAAGAAGGGCGATCGTGTTGCCATCATGATGCCGAACTGTGTGCAGTTCGTCCTGAGTTTCTACGCGATTTTGAAGGCAGGGGGCGTGGTTGCCGCGTGTAACCCGACGTACCCGGCAGAAAAGCTGCAATTCCAGATCAACGATTGTGATGCTGAGTTTGTGCTGACGCTTTCACTGTATTACAAGATGGTGAAGGAAATTCAGCCGAAGACGAAGGTCAAGAAAGTCATCGTCACGAACATCAAGGAATATTTGCCGGGGCTCGCAAAATTCCTGTTCACGCTGGCGCGCGAAAAGAAGGACGGTCATTACGTCGAATCGCTATCGACGGGCGATGTGTGGCTGCAAGACCTGTTGGCGCGCTACGCGGGCAAGCGCCCCAGTATAGTTGTTAAGCCGACCGATCTGGCGCTGTTCCAGTACACGGGCGGGACAACTGGCGTATCAAAGGCGGCTATGGCAACGCACCAGGCGTTGGTCGCCAACACCACCCAGATCAAGGCGTTCTTTATGGGTATGGAGCGCAAGCACGCACCAGAAGAAATCTTCCTCGGTGCAATTCCCATGTTCCATGTGTTCGGGATGGTGGCAGTGCTGAGCTTTGCGGTCGGGATTGGCGCGCGCATCATCCTGGTGCCGAATGCGCGTGATATTCCTGATGTGCTGGATAACGTCAATACGTATAAACCGACGTTGTTGATGGGTGTTCCGGCGCTCTATAACGCGATCAACAATCACGAGCTGGTGACATCTGGCAAAGTCAGTCTGAAATCGGTCAAGTACTGCCTGAGTGGTTCCGCGCCGCTGCCGCCAGCGACCAAGCGCGATTTCGAGCGCTTGAGCGGCGGCAAGCTGCTGGAAGGGTTCGGCATGAGCGAAGCGCCGACAGCGACCCATTGCAACCCGCTGAATGGCGAGAATCGCACCGGGGCGATTGGCATTCCGCTGCCGGACATGGATATGCGGATTGTCAGTCTGGATGATGGGGAGACTGATCTTGGGATCGGGGAAATTGGTGAACTGGTGATGACCGGCCCGCAGATTATGTCTGGTTATCACGGGATGCCAACTGAGACGAAGAATGTGCTGCGCGAGAAGGACGGCAAGATCTGGCTGTATACGGGCGACATCGCGCGCATGGATGAGGATGGCTATTTCTATATCGTTGACCGCAAGAAGGACATGGCGCTGATCGGTGGCTTCAACGTCTATCCGAACAATGTCGAAAAGGTACTTTGCGATCATCCCGCAGTGCTTGAGGCAGGCGTGGCAGCGATTCCCCATCCCGAAAAAGAGGGGCAGGAGTCGTTGAAGGCATGGGTTGTTCTGCGTCCAGGCATGTCCGCAACGGCAGATGAACTTTCTAAGCACGCAGAGAAGCATCTGGCACGTTATGAAGTGCCGACCCGCTTTAGCTTTGTTGAAGCACTGCCGAAGACGGCGGTTGGCAAGACGCTGCGGCGTGAACTGGTGCAGATAGAGATGGCAGAACGTGAGAAGGTGCTTGCCAACGGCGGCAAGGGCTAACGTGTTGCTTCACAGGGCGATCCACTCGGATCGCCTGCCAGCCCTATTGGCTTGTTTCCGGCGCCTGGAGGTAGTGTCCCCGGTAGAAAGCTCTGGCAGGGCCGCGACTCATGTACCAGACGACATACATTGGAATCGCAAGCGAAACGCACAGATAGGTCATATTCAACTGGCGCGCAATGTCCGCGGCGGAGTCAAACCCGGTTGCGAGGTTTGGCAAGGCTGTCAGACTCGTGTAGAGCAAGGCAATGTTGCCGGCGCTGAGGAGTAGGACAGTTGCCATGAAGACCAGACGAATATAAGGCGGTTTACCACGCCACGCCAATATCCCAATGATGAGAAAGATAATCGCGAGTACGATTTGGATGATGAGTTGCGGCGACTCTAGTCCGATTAAGCTGCTGCCCTGAAAGACAGGTGTTACTTCAACATCAACTGTACTCGGTTCAGGAAACTGCAATGTGGAACGGCTGGCAAGTGAGAAAAGAATGACAGCCTGAGTGAGAGGCAGGCAGGAAAACAGGCACACGCTGGCGAGAATGGCGAAAGTGATGCCGATCGTGCGTGGAGGTTTGGTCACTGTGACTCTCCTGAAAACAGACTTAGTGGCTGTGTGAATTGTGATAGCAAGAGTATAGCTTCTATAAACCACTTGCAATTTAGTGAATTTCTTACATAATCACATTTTACGTTCTAACACAATTCTGTCTGCTATCCCAAAGGTGGGACTCATGATGAAGCTGAATGATACTGTAGAGCGCAGTTATCAACACTTTCAAGAAGTTGCGCAACGTGCCAATGTTATTTTACTCCATCCTGCGGGACGTTTTCGCTCGCCCCTGGTTGCTTGCCTGATTGAGTCCGGGGATTATGAAGTTCTTTATTATGCGCTGGGACCTGATGACATCAGCGTGGAGTCAATTATCGCCGGGATGACGCATGATCTTGCCAATCAGCGTCCGTTGTTTGGTCGGCACTTGAACATGCTGAGTGCGGAGGAACAGGCAGATCCTGAACGCCTGGTTACGGCGGTTGCCCGTGAACTGGCAGAAATTCAGGGCAAGCCGCCTCTGCTGGTGCTGGACGAGTACGATCGCTCTGACATTGCGGATGATGTGCAGATTTTTGTCGAGAAACTCGCCTCTCATCTCCCTGCAAATTGTCGGGTCGTCATCAACAGTCGCTCGATGCCGCGCCTGCCGTGGGTGTCGATGATTGCCAAGAAGCACGCGCTCATGATTAACGATGAGCGCGTGATTGACCGCGATTTTTACGGCACATCGACCCATACAGAATACGATCTGGAGGTCTACGGACTGGGTCCGGGATTTGTGATTGTGAATGGGACGCTGGTTGAAGACTGGGAAGGACACCTGCCACGTCTGCTGTTCTTCTTCGCGCTGGATAAGCCCGTGGTGACGCGCTCGGAGATTTGTCGTTCGTTCTGGCCCGAACTGGACATCGAACAAGCAGTAAACGTTTTCCACGTCACCAAGCGTCGCTTACATAAAGCGCTGGGCGTGGATTTTGATGTGCTGCTGCATGAAGATGGTTATTACCGACTGAACCCCGCATTGAATGTCGATTATGATGTGATGAGCTTCGTGAGCGCGCTAATGGATGCCCGTACTGCGACGGGCGACGAGGCGTATGACAAGTGGCAGCGCGCGGTCGAGTTTTATCGCGGTCCGTTTATGCAGGGACATGACGACGCCTGGCTGGTGGAACGGCGTGAGGACTTCCGCGCGGGGTTTGTTGAGGCGCTTTCGGCGATGGCGGATATTCGCATGGCAGCCGACCGCAAAGAACACGCGCTAAGCCTGCTGCTGCGTGCGGTGGGAGAAGCAGTATACCGCGAGGATGTCCATCAGCGGATTATGCGGTTGTACATGTCTTTGGGGCGCCGAAGCGAAGGCGCTGCGCACTATGTGAATCTGGAGAAGGCGTTCCGCAAGGCGAGCAAAGCGCTTTCGGACGAGACAGTCGCCGTTTATAACGAGATGATGGCTTAACACCCATAAAGATGCCCCCGGAGAGACTCGAACTCCCGACATCAGGTTTAGAAGACCTGCGTTCTATCCTGCTGAACTACGGGGGCGTTAGCCTGTCATTGTAAGAGAGGGCGGTTGGTTGTGTCAAGCGAGATGCTTGCGCACGGCTGTTCTATTCCCTGCTTGAAGTTTCCCCACAGATATGCTATACTAATGAAGTGTGCAAATTGGTTTTCACCTTAGAGTTGCCATCCATGATGGCTTTCTGTTTTCCTGTACTACCATCGTAGAGCCAATGCTTGAGGAGTAATGATGGCAGACTCATATCATGTTGGGCAGCAGACCGAGAAGGACATTAAGGTCCTTGAAGGTATAGCTCATATTCGCAAACGCCCCGGTATGTATGTAGGCGGTGTTGACACACGAGCGATGCATCATCTCGTATACGAGATTGTAGATAATTCGATAGACGAGGCGCTTGCCGGACGCTGCGATCAGATTATGGTCACGTTGCATAATGACTCCTGGGTGACGGTTGCGGACAATGGAAGCGGGATTCCTGTAGGTCTTCACCCTGAGAAAAAGATCCCGACCCTGGAACTTGTGCTTACAACTGTTGGCGCTGGTGGGAAATTTGAGAACAGTGCTTATAAGGTTTCGGGCGGTCTTCATGGCGTTGGCGCATCCGCCGTTAACGCTTTATCAGAGCAAATGCAGGCGCAGGTGTTTCGCGATGGCTTCTTGTGGCAGCAGACCTACAAGGCGGGAATACCCATTACCGGTGTCGAGAAGATGCGTCCTTTGGAAAACGGGGAACGCACCGGTACTGTAATCTCCTTCAGACCAGATTTCTCAATCATCGAGCCCAACGAATTTAGCTACGAGACATTGCTCAATCGTTTCCGTGAAATGGCGTTTGTCACTCGGCGCGTTACGTTAACGCTACGAGATGAACGTATCTTCCCGGCGCGTGAAATGACATTCTATTTTGAGGGAGGCATTCGTGCGTTCGTCCGGTATCTAAATCGTAATCGACAGACGGTACACTCTGTTGTCTATGCTGAACGTGACATTGCATTTACACCGGATGGTAAGGCAAGCTACGATGTCGGTGTAGAGGTGGCGTTTCAATACAATGACTCGGCCAATGTGACGGAATTAGCTTTTGCAAACACGATCAATACGCCTGACGGTGGCACGCATTTAACGGGGTTGCGGGCGGCTCTGACGGCTGTGATCAACCGTTATGCCCGAAAAGCCGGTTTTCTCAAAGAGAAAGATAACAATTTCTCTGGTAACGACACTTTGGAAGGGCTTACAGCCATTGTCAGCGTTAAACACCCCGGTCCTCAGTTCGAGAGCCAGACAAAGGTCAAGCTGATCAATCCCGAAGTGCAGGGTGCTGTTTCGCAGGTGGTGACAGAAGCGTTCAACGAGTTCTTGGAACTGAACCCGCGTGAGGCGCGCAAAATCGTCGAGAAGTGCATGACGAGTATGCGCGCGCGCGAGGCAGCACGCAAGGCGCGCGACCTGGTGCGCAGCGGTCCGAGCCTGCTGGAGAGCAGCACGTTGCCGGGCAAGCTG
>JANRJX010000146.1:0-7284 GCA_033763755.1 Chloroflexota bacterium | reverse complement strand
TTACTTCCGATATTCATTGATGTCACGAATTATTTATGTTTTTCACAAGTTCTATCATCAATTGATTTAGAATGTGTGTTACTCTGCTTGTAGGGGTAAAGTTTACTTTCGGTTTAAGAACGCTAGTAAACACAAACTTCCTCGCATCACAGACTTTATCGTAGCAAACAACTCGTCCAGGCAGCATAAAGAGTTCGACCTATGGCAATCGTCAAGACGCTCCAAATCTCCAAAGATGCCGAAAGCATCGTTGTCTATCTTGGCAGTACCCGTACCGCGATGAAGCGCCACAAACTGGCAATCCGCGAGGCGTGCCAGTTGAGCGAGACGAACCGTGCTGAACGCACCTTCAAGGAATTGATCGATGTGCAGCTGGTGGTCGATTGTGGCGATGGCATTCTGGAACTGACGCCGGCGGGCAAGCAGGAAGCGCAGCGGTTACAAAAACTGACGCAACCGGCAATGAACAGCACGATCATCACCAATCATGTCGAAGGCATTCAGGGAGGCAGTGTGGTCATGGCAGGCACGCAGGACATCTTCGCGACGCCGCTTAGCTACGAGGCGCTGCTGCAATCGCCTGCCACCGGCCCGCTGCCGTCTGTGCCTGTGCGCAGCAACAAAGACGAAGAGCGCGAGATCGAACGCACCCTGAACCGAATTGCCCCGGAAGTGCCAACGTTGGATCAACACCCGCTGCGCAACGGTAAGCCGGAAACGCCTGCTATACGTGGTGCTAAACCTGTGTCCGCCAAGGCGACAGCGGTACGCTACCTGCTGGCGTTCGACATGCCCAAAGATGGACTGCCCATTCCCGTTGTCAACGGCGATGTTTTGGGACGGTCGAAGAAGGGGACGATTGGCATCAAGCATGACGAGTACATCAGCAATCGCCATTGCAAGTTTGAGATCGCGCGCGATAAGGCGACTAATCGCCCCGCACTGTTCGTCGAAGACCTGGGCAGCCGCAATGGGACGTTCGTGGATGAACTTGAGGTTTATGACGGCAAAGTGCAGTTGACGCATGGCAGCCGTCTGCGCGTTGGCAACACGGTGCTGATCGTTGTGGAGATACCCTATTAGACGGGCGGATCAACTCAAAGACAGGCAAACAAAAGGGCGACTCTTCAGGTCGCCCTTTTGTTTGACCAGTCTCTTGACATCCTGACGAAAGTGAATATCATTAGTCTTGAAAGTGAATGATATTCGTCTTGAGGTGTCCTATGTTCGCTCGCTTGAGTTTGCCCCGCCTCCTTCTTCATCTGGAAGGGCTGTTCGTCTTCGCTGCCGCGATTGCTGCGTTCGCCCATCTGGGCGGCAACGGCTGGTTATTCGCCGCATTACTGCTGGTACCAGACCTATCCGCATTGGGCTATTTTGTGAACAAGGAGGTTGGCAGCGTCATGTATAATGCTGCCCATACCTACACCGGTCCAGGCGTGCTGCTGGCGGTCGGACTGGCGATGCAGCAGCCACTTGTTGTTCTCATTGCGCTGATCTGGCTGGCGCACATCGGTATGGATAGAACCGTCGGTTATGGCTTGAAGTATCCGTCTGCGTTCAAAGACACGCATCTACAGCGAGTATAGCCCTATGCCGTATCCTGCACAGGTCAATGCTGAGACCATCCTCGACCGCACCCGCACCCTGATCGCCGATGAAGGCAGCGACGGGCTGTCGCTGGCACGGCTGGCGGAAGCGTTGGGCATCACCGCGCCGTCGCTCTACCGCTACTACAAGAGCAAGACCGAACTGCTGCGCGCCGTTCACCTGACGACGCAGCAGCAGTTGACCCAGACGATGCTGGCGGCGAGACAGGACAGCGCGACGCCTTATGAGCGTATGCTGGCAATGGCGCGGGCATATCGTGCGTATGCGCTGGCGCAGCCGGTACTGTATCGGCTGGCGTTCGCGGATGTGGACGTATCGGGCGATGCCGAGGCGCTGCTGGCACTGGCGCTGCCGCTGCAATCGGCGCTGGAAGACTACGCGGGCAGCGCGGACTCGCTGGCGCATCTGCGCGGCTTATGGGCGCTGGTGCATGGGTTTGTGTCGTTGGAAATTGGCGGGCGCTTTCAGCGCGGGGGCAGTTTAGATGCCGATTTCGAGCGCGCAGTGACTGCCTATTTGCGCGGGCTGACATCTTAAGCGCCTGTCTGACAGCCTTCACCCGCGTTGAATGCGCCTACCCACGCCACCAGCATTTCAGCGAAGGCGCTGCCGCCCGCTTGCAGTTGGTCGTCGTGACCGCCGCCCGCAATGACGTAGTGCTGCTTCGGCTCACCCGCCGCTGCATAGAGCGCTTCGCTGTTGCGCGGCAGTACCAGCGTATCCTGGTCGCCGTGTATCAGCAGCAGCGGGCGCGGGGCGATCCTCGCCACATCGTCAATTGGTCGCACATCCCGAATACGCACGCCCGCTTCCGCCTCGCCAAACGCGATCAGCAGCGGCGCGAACGGGAACGGCGGCAGCCCTGTCAAGCCCCGCACTCCTTCAGCGATATTGTCGTCCAGACTGGTGTACGCTGCTTGCGCAATCACAAACTGTGCCTCCGGGATACGTGCGCCTGCTCGAATGACAGTCGCCGCGCCCATCGATAGCCCGTTCAAACCGATCCGTGCCGGATCGAGATCGTTTCGCATCTGTAACCAGGCGAATGCCGCCTCGACATCCATCACTTCGTTCAGCCCCAGTGTGGTCACGGCTAGCTCGCTCTGCCCGTGATTGCGCAGGTCGAACAGGAGCGCGCCGATGCCGAGCCGCTCGTACAGCAGCGCCGCCTGTGCGAGCAATTGACCGCGATTGCCCCCGATACCGTGGACATAGATGATGGCAGCCCCCGACGCCAGGCACGGCGGTATGTACCAACCGGAGATGTCTACACCGTCTCTCGTCGTGAAGGTGACATCCTGCGACGGCAAGCCCATCTCAGCGGCTGTGACCGCTGGCTGGTTGCGCCCCGGATGCACCAGCGCCAGCGCTTGCAGGCGTGAGAACCACAGCACGAAGATGATCACGAACGTGAGGATGGAAGCGATGAAGAAGATCACGAGTCGCCGGATGTTTTGACTGCGCATACTGCCTCTATACATAGGAAACCGATGTATAGAGGCAGTATACTCTATTCACCGACCAGCGACAATACAAACGCTACTGCGCTCATGACATAACCAACTGCCGCAGGCACGATGTCGCCGTTGGTATAGAGCAGCGTGGATGCCACCAGCAAGCCGCCGAAGATGACCGCGCGCGTCGTCCGCTTGCCCTGCTTTTCGATCTGTTGTAACTGGCGGCGGTAACCTGCATTCGGTTCGACCTGAATGCGCAGATCGCCGCGTTCCAGCCGCGCGATCAGTTCGTTCGCACCGCTGCCGTTGCCATTGGCGGACGGAATCAGCACGCGCCCGACCTGCTCGCCAATCGCCATGAGCGCCTGCCCTGCATTGCCGCTGAAGAGCGCCTGCAACAACGGCGATGCTAATGGTGTCCCGCTGATGCCTGGACCACCTTCGCGCACGGTCTGAACGACGAACTTTTGCGTAAACGGCGCAAGTTCACTCCAGGGATTGAACGTCGGGTCAATCGCCGTACACATGCCGCTGAGGATGCTGACCGTGCGCCCCAGATAGATGAAATCCTGCGGCACCTGGAACGGCATCGAAAAGATCAGGTCGTTGAACTGCTCGCCCAGTTCCGCCGCCGCCGTGTAGCTCATGCTGCTCATCTCTTGCAGACTCAGCCCCCACACGCGGTCGAAGACGGCGCGCGTCGCCTCTTCGATGCGGGCAGTATCAGTGTTCGGCATCAGAAAGCCAAGCTGTTTGTAGCTTTCGATCAGGTTGCGCGAGTCGCGGTTCAGCACTGCCGTCAGCGTGCTGATCAAGCCGCCTGAGATCTGTGGCGTGAGCGTGCCGGTCATGCCGAAGTCGATGAAGATCAGGTAGAAGGGGCGTTCGCCATCTTTCCAGGTCTCGCCGTCTTTGAGCGGCAGCGGGTAGACGAACAGATTGCCGGGATGCGGGTCGGCGTGGAAGAAGCGCTCCTCAAAGATTTGCTTGAGGTAGGTATCCATCAACCGCGTGGCGACTGCCTTGCGGCTGATCCCTGCTGCTTCCAGCGCTGTGTAATCGTTGATCTTGAGTGTGGTCACGTCTTCGATGGTGATCACACGGTCCGTCGAATGTTCGCGGTAGACGGTTGGAATGTAAACGCCCATGTCGTCCTTGAACATGTCGGCAAAGCGCACGGCGTTCTGGACTTCGTGTTTGTACGAGAGTTCTTCCAGCAGCACACGCCCAAACTCATGCGCCAGCGCGACGGCATCGGCGCGGCGGCTGACGAACTTGAACTTCATGGCGACCGCAGCGACGGCGTAGAGGGCGCGCAGGTCGGTATGGCAAATCTGGTCAATGCCGGGGCGCTGAATCTTGACGACGACCTTATCACCGTTCAGCAGCCGCGCGCGGTAGACCTGCCCCAGGGATGCCGCTGCCAATGGTTCATCGGCAAACCAGCTGTAGATTTTGCTGATGGGGCCCAGTTCGCGTTCGAGAATCGCCTTCATCTTCGGCGTCGGCACGGCGGGGACGGTATCGCGCAGTTCTGCCAGTTCGTTGGTAACTTCTTCCGGCAGCACGTCGGCGCGCGTCGAAATGAACTGCCCCGCCTTAATCATCACGCCGCCGGTTTCGATAGCAAAGTTGCGGAACGACCGGGCATAGCGAATCCAGCGCTGTGGATTGGTGCGCTCAACGTAGTTCGGCACGTACTTGGCGATGAACAACTGCCACATGACGACACGCGCGAACAACTGGATCGCATACAGGAAGATACGCCAGAAGCGCAGCCGCAACCGGAGCGAGCGCGGCGCTTCCGGCATGGTGGATACGACGACGGGGGCGTCGGGCTGTGCCTGCTCCATGTCCTGCGCGCGGAAGGCGGCGGGGAGCGCGTTCATCGCCTTCGTCTCTGGCGCAGGCGCACGCCAGGATGCACCGTTGGAGGAGGATTGTACGGACGCCACTTGTGGCGTCCTCTCAGATATGGACGTCAGGAATGGCGTCCGTACATCGTTATGCCCGTTGGACGACGGGGTCGCGGGCGAAGCGGATGTTGAGCGTGGATTGGTCGAATTTTGCATCAGCAATTTCTAAGTCCCACAGGGTATGCGGCAGTACAATGTTGCGCCGATACGGACCGACGCGCAGCGTCAGCTCGTCGCGCGAGCGGTAGATTTCCAGGTCGTCCTTGTTGGCGAAGGGCAGTGGCACGGACAGCCGGTACTCACCATTTTCGACGCTTTCGATCCGATGTGGCTTACCGTCGAACAACTTTTGCGCAGGCTCTTGATCCTTATACAGGGCATCACCGAGTTTGCGCAGCGTGTCCAGCCCGCCGACTTCGTTGCCAAAGAGCGGCGCTTTAAGCAGCGGCAGTTCGCCGAATGCTTCGCCAATCAGGACGAGATTGTCTTTCTGCGTCTGCTTCCACATCGCGAAGTACGGATCGGTCACTTCGTCGGGAATGATGCGGTTGCAGAGGATTGCATCCGTGGCATAGCCGTAAAGGTTGAGATAGGTGTAGGTGCGCTGCGTCTCTTTGATGACCATGCGCTCCGGGTTGACGACCAGACGCACGCTGGCGATGTCCGGATCGCTGAGGATTTGCCGGACTTTATCGAGCGTGTCGAACAACGCGTTGACTTCATCCCACGCGCTGGCATCCGGCACCGCTTCGCCACGCCCAACGAGCTTGCCAATCGGACGCAGAATCTTCGATGCGCCGCGCGTGAGCGTGATGATCTTCTCAAACCACCAGCGCGTTACATCGGGCATGCTGAGCAGCCGCAGCGTTTCAGCGGTCGGCGCGGCATCGACGATCAGCACGTCAAATTCGCCTTTCTGGACGTACTGGTTGATCCAGAGCAGGTGCGCGCCTTCTTCGAGACCAGGCAAGATGGTGACTTCTTCAGCGACGATGTTATCGACACCCTGCTTACTGAAGAGCGCTGTCATATAGCGCTGGATTTTGCCCCAGTACTTGTCCATTGAATAGCGAGTATCGACTTCCTGTGCCCACAGGTTGGGGTAGATTTCGGTCGGTTCGGGACCGATGGACTTGTCGAGTGAGTCGCCGAGACTGTGGGCGGTGTCGGTGCTGATGACGATGGTCTTCAAGCCCTGTTCGGCGCAGCGCAGGGCGGTTGCTGCGGAGATGCTGGTTTTGCCGACGCCACCTTTACCGGTATGGACAATGACACGCATGGTGTGTGATCGCTTTCGTTCAACTTGTGATGAATTGTACAATAGAAACGCAAGCGCAATGCTTGAGTCTCATCTGTTATATAGCTTTATACGTGGATGAGGGGCGGGGAGTTGCTGTAGGGTATTGAAACACCATACTCTATTGAAAACAATCCGCATCCAAATGAGTGCAATAACCTATGGAAGACTTATCCCCTATTGAACAAATCCAGAGATTCCGTGACGAACGACAGCACAGAACGGACAGCGAATTACTGAACGAACTGCGGCACTTTTCCCCCTTGCCTGATGATGATTGGCGTTTTCCGCGAACATCAACTGCTTGGACTAAAGGGGAAACCTGGGAAACCGTGTATCTGTATCTTGCTCTGGCGGAATTGGTGGCGCAGCGGCAGTTGCGGGAGGGGGTGAAGTACTTGCTGGACAATGCCTGTTATGGGGATCCAGGAGAAACGATGCGTACGTTGCGTGGTTACTGCGAACAGGCTTTTAACCCTGATTGGCACGAACTGGCGGATGTTTGTGTGGTAACTGCCAAATCTCAAAATAAAGGCGCGCGTCTCTGGTCAATACGACAACTCGGGGTTCTGCGCGATCCACGATCGCTTACTGTGCTGGTTGATGCTTTGTACGACACTGCGCAGTTAGTTCGATTGGAAGCGATTACCTCTTTAGAAATGCTGTTACAAAAGTCACCACAACTTTCTGACATTGTGCTATCTACGTTGGAGCGTATATACAACGATGAAAAGGATCTGCTAGAAGAGCTAAAAGACACCATTAGTAAGCTCAAGGACAAAGGATAGCTCCCATGACCTGCATCATTTGCAAACATGATAAGGCACAGACCGGATTTTTCACAGTGACGCGGGTGTGGAACTAACGTTGTGCACTCACACCAACACTGCCTCCCATGCTGCCACCGCGGCAACGCACGCATATATGACTACGTCGGAAACAGCTTTTCCACCGCATTCACACTATAGGCGCGGATGGCGGGCAGCAGCCCCGCGCCTACGCC
>JANRJX010000145.1:0-7679 GCA_033763755.1 Chloroflexota bacterium | reverse complement strand
TCAAAGGCGATGGTCCCTTTGAACTGCCGCTGGTCATCACTTCACTCAACTTGTGTCAATGACAAGCCGTAGTCGGTATTATAGGACTCGGTTATTCTCCGGCACCAATAATTTCTATTGCCCACATATGGGAATATGATTGACTATTGACATCGCGAATTTCAAGTTCGGCAACGTGCCAACCGACCGCCATACTCGGTGTCTGAAAACATACAGATAATGTGTGTCCGTGAGACCCTAATAGTTCACCGATGTCGTTGTAGACAGAAAAGGGAGTCAATAGATCACCTGGAAAATCTATCTCAACTACAGGTTGTTCATCGAGAGTAAATGTTGTACTTTGCTGAATTTCTCTTCTAAGATATTCAGCGGTATTGCCTTCTTGCCATATTGCTCTTTCAGAAATATTTGCAACACAATTGTATCTCTCACTTGTTATTTGTGTAGCCAAGTTGAAAGTGAAGTCAGGTAAGGGAAGTGGATTTCGTCGAAGCTCTTCAAGGGTCGGGACTGATGAGCTACAAGACATGCAAAACAACACAACCATAAAAACCATCTTGTTATACAACCATTTGAGCATGAGTATTTGACCTCACTTGCATTTAAGCCTCTCAACATGACTATGAATAGTTGACTTTTTCAATGTCGCGTTGAGAGGCTAATTTAGACCTCAATTACCTTTGTGCTAGAAGGTTATTCTTGTAAACCAAAGCGTAAATTCAGTGTCCGTACTATAAACAAACAGATTAACACCAATGAGTCTACCATTCACAAAAACGCCACCACCTGAGTCGCCTCCAGTAGGAGTCTCTGTTGAAATTGGGCGTGGCAACAGCTTATAAGCAGGTCTTCCAGACTGCGTATACAATCCTGTGGCAACATCAAGTGCACCTCTCTGAACTCCGGTAGAAAAGTTCAAAAATTCATTTGG
This sequence comes from Chloroflexota bacterium, assembly GCA_033763755.1. Lineage (GTDB taxonomy): Bacteria > Chloroflexota > Anaerolineae > Aggregatilineales > Phototrophicaceae > Flexifilum. The sequence goes on along the minus strand of JANRJX010000145.1, from coordinate 6,748 downwards.
AGGAAGATTAGGCCCAACATGATATGCAAACTTTAGCCCAATAGTATCGGCATTCCATCGGCTATCTTCAGGCACAGCCCGCCCCAATTCTCGCAAATCCACAAAAAACCATTAGATTTTTGTTGATGAGGCTTAATCAAAATAGTGCCCTGCGCTCGTGCTTCCACATCCAGATCGCGCCCACGAACTATAGCGCGTCCGCGTGCGCCAGTGAAGATTATACATGGCCATGACTTAATGTGAGTTACTGCTTGAGTGGGATCAAGTGCAGGTCCCGCACCCCAGTACGTGCCCGCTCCCTCCATGTGATCATGTGTCCAAATACCGTTCTGAGTAATGGTTCCAAGGCTGGCACTTACTCCCCATGTACGTCCTGGTGGTGGAGGGTCTTGTTCTGCTAAAGGTGCGCTACAGTCAGCAGAGGCTGAATCACCCAAAAGTATATTTATTGTAGCATTTTGAATTAACTCCATCTCCTGAGCTTCACCTCTATTAATGCAGGCGAGTGTGCAGATTAGAGGATCCGAGAACGTGTCACATATTTGGGGGCAAAGGAGTCCAGTAGCCTTGCAAGCACCCGAACCAAGATATGAGGCTAATTCAGGAGATTCTCCACTCGGGTCCACCGCGTTGACGACGTTCCCCTCGACCCACGAGTAGCCGTTGAGCGACATCGGACGCCCCGCCATGCCCTCGAACGGGTCGAGCGAAGTGAAGATGCCGAGCGACGGGCGGTACTGGCGAGCGTGGTGGTACTGCAAGCCGCTGCTGTCGCGCTGCTCGCCCGTGAAGGCGAACGGCGAGCCGACGGCGGCGTCGGGCGTGCCGTAGGCGCTGTAGACGACCTGGTTGAGCGTCGCAACGTTGCTATCCACCACACTACGGACGCTGACCAAGCCGTCTTGCAGCGGGTGCTGCCACGCGCCGCCGTTAAGCTGCTGAGCGTGGATGCCGCGTGCGGCGTGCAGGTAGCGGTCGGTGGTCGTCTGTCCAAGCCAAATTTTGTTCTGCTCGGCGGATAACACCAGCGCCAGCCCTGGTTGCATGTGGAGCAAGTAACGGGTGATAGTCGTTTGAATCCCATTGGTAGAGCTTTGCCAGACACGATTGCCGTTGCCGTCGTACTGATGGGATGTGCCGCTTGATACACCCACCAGATTTTGGAAGGTCAGCCGATTGGCGCGATCCCACGTATGCGCGTTCGTGCCGTCGTTGAGCAGGTTGCCGTTGTTGTCATACGTCAGCGTCGCCTTACCTTAGCTTTAGCTTTAAGGCGGCTGAAATAGAGGGTTAGAAAACAAGTCACTAATAAAGAAGTTAAAAATAATATCATCACTTTTATAAAGAACGTGATTTTGAAGACAACCAATGTTATCATCAAGACCCCATAAAGAATGTAGAATGTTGCCCATACAACAGCTTGAGTGCCATTCACAATATTGCGTCTGCCTAAATATCCATAGTTAAGGGGTACCGAGCGACTTTTCACGCCTTTGATACCCAGAACTATGCTGATTAGTCCCCCAAGAAGCAAGATCAAATCAAACATTTTCGACACCTCAAGGATAATGTGCTGCCGATTTTCAAGGGTGAGGTCACTCACCCCTGAAAATCAATCAACCGTTGATTAGATTACTTTCGATTCTAATCTAAGCCGATAATCCTAATTAAGAATAGAGCCTATGAAATCTGCGGCATTTCTAACACTGTTGTATATGTTTGATCCAAGCGACTGGAAAACATTATATGATATTCCCAATTGATTTGCTGCAAGTGAGCATGGAATACCAGGGAGTAACCCGCTGATTGTAGCACTCCCAGTACTTTGTGCCGGGGTAATAGGTCCTCCTAATGCATAAAATGCAGCGTAGTCACAGGAATTCAGTGTACGACTTAAGCCAATATTTAAGCCAAGCGCGAGTAAGCCAACGTCAGCACTTACGCCAGCAGTAACTCCCCAGTACCCGCCAGCTGTCGAAGTTGACCAGATCAGTCCTGCGAAGACCCCTTGATTAAGTTCTGCGCCTACGGCACCACCAACTTCAAGGCTGAATGGATATATGAAACAATCATTTGTGTCAATGTACCCACCTTGCATTCCATACATGATAACAGGTGTAGCGCCTATCGATGGACCGAATGCACCCCAAAGGTTGGCACCGACTTCAAGACCAACAATTGCACCAATGCTGTTGAGGCGCTTTAAATTAGGTAGTGGGAAAACGGCAGCCCGATTTCGCTGACAAGTACTATCCAGGTACCAAGGGTAGTCATCTCCCGGAGGCGGTGGCAAGACTGGAACAGGGTCAGGTATTATAGGTGGGCAATCAGTTGTTTGACCAGTACTTTGTCCTCCGGTGCAAGCCCCCAACCTGTTAGGAGGCAACGCTAACTGCCAGCCCGGTCGGATCAAACTTGGGTTATTGCCAAGTGGGTTGACAGGGTTATTCCGATTGAGTTCCCAAATAGCGCGCCAACCGGTTTGAATATCGCTTGCAGAAGATGAGCCGCGTGCCAACGGGCGTCCATTTACGATTACGCCAACCTGCAAGGCGATTCGTTCGAGATAATCTCCTGCTTCAACCTGACAAGTTGATGTATCGAATAATCCTGTCGGATCGACTCGATTCACCACATTGCCGCCGACGTAGCCGTAGCGGTTCGGCGTTTCGAGCGGGTCCTCGCTGATCCACATACCGAGCGCAGGCGAGTAGTAGCGCGCGCGGTGGTACTGCAAACCGCTGCTGTCGCGCATCCGTCCCACGTGTGGGGGTGTCATCATTACATTGTTTTCATTCTCAGACGACTTCACTCACCCGTCAAGCCGTTGCAAGGTCTCAATCAGCCGCGCCTCCTGACCCGGCAGCACCGTGCGCGGGTCGAACAGTACGTGCCCGTCGGCAATGCGCGCGATGATCGGCGGGTCTGCCGCGCGCAGCCGACCCGCGAACGCCTCCGCACCGCGCACGTCCAGCGCCAACAGCGCCGTCGGCAGCGTCGCGCCGGGCAGACTGCCGCCACCGACCGTCGATTCACCCGCCACGACCTCGCCGCCCACCGCCGCCGCCCACGCCTCCGCCTGCGCGCGGATGTCCGCCAGCGGACGCGCCATCATGTGCCAGACGGGAATGTGCGTGACCGCCTCGCCTTTGCGGTAATGCAGCAGCGTTGCCACCAGCGCCGCCAGCGTCATCTTGTCGGCACGCACGGCGCGTGCCAGCGGATGCCGCTTGAGTTTGTCGATCAAGGCGCGTCTGCCAAGCAGAATGCCCGCCTGCGGTCCACCGAGCAGCTTATCGCCGCTGAACGCCACGAGGTCCATGCCCGCCGCGATGCTCTCCTGCGCCGTTGGCTCGTGCGCCAGTCCGTAAGCAGCGGTATCCAGCAGCGCGCCGCTGCCCAGATCATCGACCGCATACACGCCATGCGCATGGGCGATGCGGGCAATATCGGCAATCGGTGTGTCTTCGGTGAAGCCGATCTGTTTGAAGTTCGACGAATGGACGCGCATCAGCAGCGCCGTGCGTTCGTTGATCGCGCGCTCGTAATCGGCGGCGCGGGTGCGGTTGGTCGTGCCAACTTCGATCAGCCGTGCGCCGCTTTGCTGCATGATCTCTGGCACGCGGAAGCCGCCGCCGATTTCGACTGCCTGCCCGCGCGACAGGACGACCTCGCGTTTGCGCGCCAGCGCCGAGAGCAGCAGCACCAGCGCCGCCGCCGTGTTGTTGACGACCAGCGCCGCCTCCGCACCGGTGAGCAGGCACAGCAGACGTTCGGGATGCGTCAGACGGCTGCCGCGCTTGCCCGTCACGATGTCATATTCCAGCGTGCTGTAGCCGCCTGCAACCGCCTGCACCGCCGCGATTGCCGCCTCGCTCAGCGGCGCACGTCCGAGATTGGTGTGGATGATGACGCCTGTCGCGTTGATGACCGGGCGCAGCGTCGAACTCGTCTCGCTGTGCAGCCACGCCGCCGCGCTGTCGAGGATGGCGCTGGCATCGGTCGCGGCTGCGTCACCCGCCCGCAGCCGCCCGCGCACCTCGTCCAGCGTCGCCCGCAGCGCATCAAGCGTCATGCCGCGTCCGTAACGGGCGATCAGCGCCGCTGTGCCCTCGCTTTGCAGCAGCGTGTCAATAGCGGGCAGCGCGCGGAGGAGGTTGGTCATCAATGCGTTCATTCCTTGTCTGCTTTAGCGTCATGATTGAACCGCAAAGAGGCAAACGACGCAAAGAGATATACTGATTTTTCGGGTCTAGGTCGTTCGATTTGTTGCTGCTGACTAGATGCTCTAGTGAATTGAGGCATGTATTTGCCTCCAAAATTCGTAAGCGAACCATACTACGCCTATCGGGACCAGCAGCAGCCCAAACACGCCAAATACCTGAGCTGTTGCTGATAGCGCCATTGACAATCCATCATATCCACCGGGCAAAAATGGATATACCATGCACAAGACGATTAACGCTGTTATTCCGACGATCTGGGCAAGATGTAAGATGATTTTGCCTGCTCGAACAGTCATGATGGTATCCCTTTGGCACAAATAGCAAGCCAACGGCTTTATGGTGCAGACGTAGCTTGAATAAGCGGTAGTATCCAGCATACAATGCCGAACGTTTAGAGTCAGTATTGAGTGAAACCCCATGCTCCCCATCCGTCTTGAACTGCGTAACTTCCTTGCCTACCGCGCCCCCGACCCCGTGCGCTTTGATGGCGTTCATCTCGGCTGCCTGACCGGGGCAAATGGCGCGGGCAAATCGTCCATGCTCGACGCCATCACCTGGGCGTTGTGGGGCAAGGCGCGCGCCAAACGCGATGACGAACTCGTCCATCTCGGACAGACGGACATGTATGTCCAGTTAGATTTCGAGCAGGAAGGTGCGATCTACCGTGTGCTGCGCCAGCGTTCGCGCAAAGGCAGCGGCACGGGCGCGCTTGAACTGTTCAGCATCGCCGATGATGGGGCGCTCAACACGCTGACCGAGCAGAGTATGCGCGATACACAGGCGCGCATCAATCGTCTGCTGCGGCTGGATTACGAGACGTTCGTCCATTCAGCATTCTTGCAGCAGGGGCGCGCCGATGCCTTCACCGTCAAGACGCCGCGCGACCGCAAGCAAATCCTGTCGGACATTCTGGGGTTGGTTCGCTGGGAGGCATATGAGGACGCCGCCAAAGCCGAACTGCGCACGATTGAGAGCGACATCCACATCATCGAGGGCAACCTGCGGATGATCGAGGAAGAGCTGAAGAAAGAGCCGCACCTCAAGGCGACGCTCAAGCAGGCGGAAGCGGCGCAGGTCGAAGCGCAGGCTGCGCTGGAGATTGCCGAAAAATCGCTCAAAGAGGTCGAGACGGCGCGGGCAGATTTGCAGGCGGCGAAGATGCGCCAGGCGGACATTGACGCGCGCGTGAAGTCGCTGCATGCGGAACTGCAAGGCGCGCTCGGCGAGATGACGCGCCAGCAGGAGCGTATCGCTGGCTACGAGACGACCATCAGCCGCCGCACAGAGATCGAGGCGGGCTACGACGCGCTGCAAGCCGCGCGCGACGCCGACGCCACGCTCGGCGATCAACTGATGCAGTTGAAGCAGATCGACGACCAGCAGCGCGACCTGGAACGCACGCTCGACGCGGCACGGGCGCAGTTGACCAACGAGCTAAGCGTGTGCGAGGCGGAGATCAACGCGCTGCATGGCACGATTGCCAACGCGCATCCCGACGACCTCGAAGAGACGCAGGGTGAAATCGCCGGATTGCAGGCGACCGAAGCGCGCCGCGAGCAGCTGCTGGAACTGATCGGCACGTTGGAGCAGGAGAGCGCCGGACTGACAGCCACCAATCGCGCGCTCAAGACCGAGATGGACGCTATCAAGAAGCGGCTTGACAACCTGAACAGTCTGACCGATGCGCAGTGTCCGCTGTGCGGGCAGCCACTGACGGAGGAGCATCGTGTCGAACTGCTGGCGGAAGTTGAGGCGGAGGGCAAGCAGCGCGGCGACGCCTTCCGTGCCAACAAAGCGCGCCTCGACAGCATCGCGACGGAGACGGCGGCGCAGCGCACCGAACTAAACGGGCTGAGCGACGTGGCGCGGCGTTTGCAGATGTTGGGCGAACGTGCCGCTGTACTGCGGGCGGGCGTGGATGCGGCGAGCAACGCAGCGGCGGCGTTGAGCGCGGCGGAACAGCGCGCAGAGGCGCTGCGCAGCCAGCTCGTGAGCGAGGCATACGCGCAGGATGTGCGGGCGCAGATGCAGTTGGTGACGGAACAGCGTGCGGCGCTCGGCTATGACAGCGGTCGGCACAGCGCGGCGCGGGCGGACTTACAGACGTACCGCGAATACGAGGCACAGCGGACGCAGTTACAGGTCGCGCTGAACGGGCTGCCGGACGCGCAGGCGGCGTTGCAGAACTGCGAGGCGCGGCGGCTGCGGTTGGAACGCGCGATTGCGGACGAGGCGACGCACCACGAAGCGCTGCTGGTCGAAATCGCTGGGCTGGAAGTCAAGGCGCGCGAACAGATCGCTCGCGAAGACGAGGTGCGCAAGCAGCGAGCGCTGGAACGACAGGCGTACCAACGGCTGGTCAACGCGCAGCAGGAACTGAGGACGCTCGATGACCAGCGCAAGCGCAAGAATGATCTGGAAGCGCGCAAGATCAAGCGCCAGGAAGATCAGGCGTTGTATGTGGAACTGCGCGACGCCTTTAGCAAGAAGGGCATCCCGGCGATGATCATCGAAGCGGCGAT
>JANRJX010000144.1:0-5624 GCA_033763755.1 Chloroflexota bacterium | reverse complement strand
GGGAGATTACGGATGCTGGACCAACAGATTTAACCGTACTGCATAATGGTGCAAATGGTTTCTACTTCGCGTGAATATTCGTAGAGCAAGTCGTAGCACACTTCTCCAGGTAGAAGTCATATATAGGTTGCCGACAACACGAGATGATGAGAATAATTTATGATAACCCCTGCTGCTACCCCTACATGGCATGCTCCACAGCCAGAGGATGAGATTATCCTCTGGCTTCTCGACTCGGATCCGGCTATCCGCTGGCAGGTCATGCGCGATTTAATCGATTCGTCTGAACAGGACGTTGCAGCAGAACGTGCGCGGGTGGCTGTTGAGGGTTGGGGCGCGCAGCTTCTTGCTCTACAGGGGAATGATGGAACGTGGGGTGGAGCAGCATGGAGTCGCGGGTGGAACTCGACCATGCATGTGCTGATGCTGCTGCGCGATTTTGGTCTCGATCCTGCAAGTGATGAAGCTTCCCGCGCGCTGAGTCTTGTCCGAGACCATGTGATCTGGAAGGGAGATGCCACTTATGAGGGCAATCTCTTCTTCAACGGCGAGATCGAACCCTGTATCAATGGGCAAGTTGGAGCCGCTTGTGCCTATTTTGGTCAGGATGTACGCGGCATTATCGACCGGTTGCTTGGTGAACAATTGCCTGATGGCGGCTGGAATTGTGAGGCGATGAACGGCGCAGTACGTTCCTCATTCAATACCACCATTTGCGTACTTGAGGCGCTGCTAGCCTTTGAGGCGCGCTTTGGAAGTATTTCGGAGATCACAAACGCTCGACTTCGCGGACAGGAATACTTGCTTGAGCGCCGTTTACGACGACGCTCGACAGGCGAGATCATCGAGCAGGATCGCAAGGGGGGTGCTGTATGGACGCGCTTCGCTTTTCCAACATGGTGGCACTATGACGTGCTGCGTGGGCTTGAGTACCTGCGCAGCGCGGCTGCCGCACGAGACGAGCGTATGGATGAAGCGATTGAACTCATCATGTCCAGTCAGGATAGCACAGGGCGATGGTTGCTTGATCTAGCATATCCTGGCGAGATGCCTATCGAGATGGGAGAGCATGAGGGGCATCCAAGCCGTTGGAACACGCTGCGCGCCTTACGTGTTTTGAAATGGTATCATTCTGCAAGAGATTAGACTCTATGGGGTACCCACACCCCGAACGCCGTGCCGTCGTCGCCGCTTTCGACGGTGATGCGCCCACCGTGTGCCTCAACGAAGCCGCGCGCAATCGCCAGCCCCACTATTCCCACAATCCTTCTTTAAAGAGTGTACGACGGAAGGCAAGTTGCCGAGCAGAATTCACACCTCCCCTTTGCCCGCGCTCGCACTTGCCCGCGTTTGGGTTCGATGATTTTGCTCATGATTGGCGCTTCAATGCACCCGCCGCCTGCGCTTTCAATAGCATGATGCGTTGCTCGAAATGCATCATCTGCTCTAACTCGATCTGCTCCAAGGGCGTCAATGTGCCAGCGTTATTGCGATCTACAAGTTCAGCCGCACGATCCTGCGCGACCTCCGATAGCTCAAACGCCATGATTTCGTCTGGTGTCGCCCGTTCGATGAGATAGTCGATAAGTTCATCAAATGCAGGCGCAAGCAATACACTTGCCATGCGCAATTCCTCCCCTGCTTCTATCTCAATAGTGTAGCCTACTTCCCACCATCTTGCGTAGGCTACACCCCCACCCACACGCCAAACGCTGTGCCGTCGTCGCCGCTTTCGACCGTAATGCGCCCGCCGTGTGCCTCAACGAAGCCGCGCGCAATCGCCAGCCCCAGCCCCGCGCTGCGCTGCCCGTCGCGCCGCTGCGCCCGTGCCGCCTCGCCGCGATAGAAGCGCTCGAACACGCGCGGCAAGTCCGCCGCCGCAATCTTTGACCCCGTGTTATGCACGCGGATCAGCACGCCGCCCTGCGCCTGCGCCGCGCTCACACTGATGCAGCCCCCGTTCGGCGTGTGATGCAGCGCGTTGTCGAGCAGGTTGTACAACACACGCGCCATCTTGTCCGGCGCGACCGAGACCAGCGGCAGCCCATTCTCCACCGCGTGCGTCAGCGTCAGTCCCGCCTCGCGTGCGCGCGCCTGCGTCCCCTCCACCGCCTCCTCGATCAACATGCCCATGTCCGTCGGTTTACGTTGCAGCGGCAGCTCATGCGTATCCAATTGCGCCAGATCAAACAGGTCATCGATCAGCCGCCCCATATGTTCGATCTCGCGCTGCATCTGGCGGCGATACTGCGCCTGCGTCGCGGCGTCCGTCACCACGCCGTCCATGATCGCCTCGTTCATCGCCCACAGCGCTGCCAGCGGCGAGCGCAAATCGTGCGACGCCCACGCCACCAGGTCGCGCCGCGTCTGCTCAAGCTGGCGCTGCTTCTGATCCAGCGCCGCCAGTTCCGTCGCCATACGGTTAAACATATGCCCCAACTGCGCCAGCTCGTCGTTACCGGTCACCGTTAATCGCGTATCCAGTTCGCCGCGTGCCACCCGTTCCGACGCATCGCCCAACGCCTGAATCCGTTCGATAAGCGTGCTGCTGATAAACAGCGCCGAAATCACCGCCACCACACCGCCAAAGATCAGCAGGGCTGTAATGGTGATGACATCCTGCTCACGGATGAACATCAGGCGCGCGGTGAAAAATACGTTGATCAATACCAGCGCCACCATCACGACGACCGTCGTCAGGATTGTCCAGCGCAAACTGCTAAAACGCTGTACCAGACGCGCACGGTGCAAAAAATAGACCGCAGCAATTGAAAACGCGCCTGTGCCGACCATGTAGATCAACAGCAATTTGACTTCATACTCGTCCGGCATCAGGATCGCCACAATCGTCGCGATTGCAACTGCCAGCGCCACCAGCAGCGCCAGTATCAGCAGAAAATAGGGGATGAAGCCTGCTTTAACCCGGTTCAAATTTGTACCCTGCCCCGCGCAGCGTCAGGATAAAACCCGGATTTGCCGGGTCACGTTCGATTTTTTCGCGCAGGCGGCGGATATGCACTGTGACCGTACTTTCGTCGCCGTCAAAGTCATAGCCCCACAGCTCTGTCAGCAGTTGCTCGCGCGTCAACACCTGCTGCGGGTGGCGCGCGAACAACCACAACAGGTCAAACTCCTTCGCTGTCAGCGTCACTGCCTGCTCGTTCACCAGCACTTCGCGCTTGCGCGGGTCAATACGCAGCATCCCGAATTCCAGCGGCGCGCTGGCGTCTTCGGCATCATTCCGACTGCGCCGCAGCACCGCCTTCACACGCGCCACGACTTCGCGCGGACTGAACGGCTTGACAATATAGTCGTCTACGCCCAGTTCAAACCCCGCCAGCCGATCATGCTCTGCGCCACGCGCCGTCAGCATGATGATGGGCACGTCAGCGTGGCGGTTGCGCAGGTCAGGCGCGTTACGAAGCGCGCGGGCAATCGTGTAGCCGTCAGCACCAGGCAGCATGACATCCAGCAGCAGCAGATCAAGCGTCGTCCCGCGCAGCATCTCCAGCGCCTGCGCGCCGTCGGCACTTTCGACAACGCGGTAGCCTTCCAGCTCCAGGTAGCGCCGCACCACGTCGCGAATAGTCGCTTCATCTTCAATAATGGCAATCGTCGTCTGCGCTTTGGTCATCATGCCTCCGAAAGATTAACGGGCGGTTACAACGATTTATCACCTTGCCCCTAACCCCCGCCTCATCGATAATACCGCATATGGCGATACAACAGTTGACATACCAGGACCATGTGTGGGTCAACATCACCGACCCCACCGATACCGACTTGCGCACCCTGCGCGAGCAGTACCCGTTTCTGTCGCCGCTCAACCTCGAAGACATCACCAGCATTATCGAACGTCCCAAGATCGACTGCGAAGACGACTACCTGTTCATGATCTTGCAACTGCCGCTATGGGACGAGCAGATGCGCCTGACACGCCCCTACGAAATCGATATGTTCGTTGGGCAGCGCTTCGTCATCACCGCACAGGATGGCAATTTCAAGCCGTTGAACACGCTCTTTAACACGGCACAGCAAAACGAGACAACGCTTGTCAAGCTGCTTGGCAAGGGTGGACCCCACACCTTCTACCTGATCATCGATACACTCGTCGATTACATCTTCCCGATTCTCAACAAGATCGACTACAACATTCGCCTGCTGGAAGAACGCATCTTCAGCGCCGATGCGCGCATCCTCATCCGCGAGATCGCGCTGCTGCGCCGCGACATCATCGCCTTGCAGCGCATCATCCGCCAGCTCGTGCCCGTCATCGAAGATATGAACAGCAGCACGGAGCAGGTCTTCAGCCACGACATGACCGATTACTTCGATGATGTGGTCGATCATATCCACCGTGCTCGCGCCATCATTGATGAAGACGCCGATGTCGTGGCAGGGCTGGCGGACACCGCCGACAAGCTGCTCAGTCACCGCCTGAACAACGTCATCCGCGTGCTGACGGTGATTTCGGTGCTGGTGCTGCCGCTCAACTTCATCGCTGGCGTCTACGGCATGAATATCGCGCTGCCGCTGCAAGACAACCCTGTCGCTTTCTTCATCGTCGTCGGCGTCATGCTGCTGATTACGATCGCCATGCTCGCCTTCTTCCGTTTCCGTCGCTGGATATGAAAGCCGCTTATGCAAGACACGCTCCCGCCATACATCTATGTCGATGACGATCAGCAGTTGGAGAAATTGATGCCGCTGCTGCTGCGCGAAACACTGGTCGCCGTTGATACCGAGTCGAACAGCCTGCACGCTTATCGCGAGCGCGTCTGTTTGGTACAGATGTCCACGCCGACCCAGGATTACATCATTGACCCGCTGACGATTGGCGACCTCAGTCCACTCGGTGCGCTGTTTGAAGAGGCTCGTATCGAGAAAGTCTTCCACGCCGGCGAGTACGACCTGATGTGCATGAAGCGCGACTACGGCTTTCGCTTTAACAACCTGTTCGACACCATGATCGCCGCACGCGTCTGCGGCATCAAGCTGGTTGGGCTGGGCAATCTGTTGGCACAGTTCGTCGGTGTGCAGGTCGACAAAAGCCACCAGCGCGACGACTGGGGCGCCCGCCCGCTGCCGGATGACAGCCTGCACTACGCGCAGATGGACACGCATTACCTGCCGACCTTGCGTGAACATTTGGCGGCGCGACTGGCGGAACTGGGGCGCGAGCAGGAAGCGCGCGAGTCGTTTGACGATCTGTGCCGCGTGCGCCCCAATTACGTCACGTTCGATCCCGAAAGTTACTGGCGGCTGGCGCATCCGCATCATCTCAACCAGCGCGAAGCCGCCGTGCTGCGCGAACTGTATCTGTGGCGCGAAAGTCTGGCGCAGAAACGTGATGTACCACCATTCAAGGTGCTGTCGGACAAGTCGCTGATCGCGATGGCGGTTGCGCAGCCGGACAGCATGAACGACCTGCTGCGCGTGGACGGTATGGGCAACAACAACGGACGGCGCTACGGTCACGAACTGCTGCGCCTGATCGAGCGCGGCAGGAAGGCGCAGCTACAGCCGCCCCCGCCGCCAGAACCCCCCGCCGATCCGTTTCAGGTGGATGTGTATACGGCGCTGCGCGAATGGCGACGCGACAAGGCAGCTGCGCGCGAAGTCGA